>CASIBX010000008.1 GCA_949373075.1 Candidatus Poseidoniaceae archaeon
CAACCACGGTAACCTTACCATTAGCATCTAACCATGCCTTGGCCAATCTGATTCCGATCAATCCGGCACCGAAGATTGCGACTTTGGGCTTGTCTGGGAAATCAACCGCTTCATGGCCAAAAATGCGTAAAATCCGGTTGAATGATGATTCCCCTGCAGTGGCTATGGCAATTCGGTCATTGGGCAATATTTGATCGTCAGCGCCTGGAACTTTACCGAGCATACCATCTCTCTTCAATCCAACAATCAGTGGCATTCCACCCTCAACCTTTGCGCCTGAATCTCTTAGTGTACGGTGCACAACACCTCCTGCTTCAGGCTTCACATCAAGTTCGACGATATACGCATCCGCTTCAAACGGGATAACTTCAGTTAGAGATGATGAACGCAATCCTGACATTAGCCTTTCAATGGCTCCATCGACTGGATGAACGACATGGTCAACACCTGCCCACTTAGCTAGACGGCCAGACTTATGTTCATCGACAAACATTGGATTTCTGACACGGCAAATGGTCATCAATTTTCCTTTTCCTTTTGTTTCCTCAGCATGAACGTGTTTTGCTAAAGCGCAAGATAGGATATTTCTCTCGTCAGAGTTAGTTGCAGCCACATAGACTTGAGTCGATTCAATTCCAGCTTCAATGAACTTTTTCCTCTGAGTAATGTCACCGTGTAACACTAGGATGTCCATTCCTTGAGCATTTTTTACAGCACGAGCGTCATTATCGACTAGCACTACGTCCTTCTCTTCACTCCTCAAGGCTCTTGCTAGGCCAGAGCCGACTCTTCCGCCCCCACCAATAATAACCCTCATGATAGTGACTCTCCTATCCATTTGTTATTCCATGTTCCGCCTATTACTTCATATGCTTCAGTATGGAAATATCGTGCCCTTTTGAAGTCATTACCAGATATTGAGCCACCTGAATAGTATCCGTCAACCTTTGACCAAGGTGACTCTTCAATCCAATCGATATACGCAGTAGGAGTGTGAACTAACCATTTGTGATTGACTACATCCACCGATCCTTCAACGTAACAAGTTTCAATTTGGACATCGTTATCTTCACACCACTTGTCAGACATAGGAAGCATGATGTAAGCCCATGCGTGACCTTGCCAGGATTCGAATTTCGAATCAGTTAGGGCTCCAAAGACATACCATGTTGGAATACCTTTCACACGCATGATACTCATGAAAGCATTAGACTGTTCATCACAATCGCCCATTCCAGCATCTAGACATTGTTCACCACTGCGTGCCACATTAGGTGCATTGGTGTCGTAAGGAACATTAGTATTCAGCCAATCGAAGGTTGCTCTTGCATATGCATATGCATTATCTTTCAAATCTCCTGGCAAGTTAGCTTCAATGCTAGAAGCAACTTGGTAAATATTCGGAGCTTGAGATTGTCTTCCATCAATGGCCCAGTTAGATGGTGATGTGCCCTCATTACGATCATACCAATTCATCGTCGAGGCAAATGTGTTCGCTCTTGAACCCCAGCCGCGTTCACTAATGTCATCAAATGTTCCCGAACGTGCTACACTTACACCTTCGGACTTACCCTCGATTTTTCCATCCATTCGGGTGGAATGCCACCATGTGTGAGTGCTCGAATGCAGAGTCACGGCAAAATCTACTTTTTCGTGAGTACCTGCTGGCACATCGATAGAAACTCGTACACATGGACCGTGAGGACAGTAATCTGAACCAGTACCTTGTCCTGGCCACCAAACTAGATTACCATCAGATGTTACTACAGCATTGGCCTTACTTTTTGTTCCAACTTTAGGTATAGTTATCTCATCCCCATCGATACGTAACTCCATACCGATTATCTTCTGAATATTCGACTTTTCAACTTCGGTCCCATCATTAAATGCTAGAGCCACTGGGCCCAATTCATCACTTGAAACATCACTTGGCAGAGGTATCGATTCTTCTAGATGACCAACACCTGAACCATTATTCCATAGATCGATTCCACGAATTACCGTGTATTCTGCTTCTAATGGATAAACTTGGTGAGGAGCTAAACCTTCCATCACATATTCTTCCAATTCAGCCCACTTTGCCAATACGAATTCTCTTGCATCAGGCGTGAAGAAAATAAATGCGATTAATGCAACCAATCCGAGTTGGTTTATTTTACTCTTTTTTCGCCTTCCGCCTCGTTTAGTTTTTCCACTTTTCATCGAGTGTCTTGGAGCAACTCCAGTCCTCGCTTTCCGTGTGGAACCGCGCATGAATTCTCCCTTAACACGAGTATCCATACCGGATGCTCCTGTGATTACTCTACCACAACTGTAGCAGATAGAATCGCCCGCAAGGGTTTGGGCACGGCAGAAGGGACATGTTCCCATCATTTGGTACCCTGAACAGTACCCCCATGAAGGTTATCCATGATTATAAAAGTGAAAATTTCTATGTTTTTCGATAAAACTACTCCAAGTGACTTTAGTGAACAACTGCTTACTCTTCTTCAGAAGAATTATTCTTAGATGCGTCTGACCATATTCGCCTCAGGCGCCTTCTAGCAGGGTTTGGCACAGCCGCCCACACCCAATCCTGCGCCTTCTTTTCAGATAAGAGTAGAACTGGAAGCACAAATATCCAAGTTTTTGGATCAAATATTGCTGAATATATCGCAAATAGTAAAACAGTACAAAAGATGAATGTTTTGAGGGTTGCTTTCCATCTTTTACCTAACAACATATCATATCCGTGCCTACAGAATATCAGGGCATGTCCTCTAGGGCTAACAATTGCTATCATGGCAATTGTAATAATAGTCATAATTGTTATTCCACCTGGTTCCAATACTCTGTATATGGAATACATTGCAACCATGCCGCCTACTGAGAGTCCCAAGGCCCAACCGGTTGTTGGCTGAGACCCTGTTCTACGAACTCTTTCTCTTCTTAGTATCATGTGAACTATTACTGATAGAATAAGACAAAGAATAACATTGGTGAAAGGGAACCCCTCATCAGTCGTAATTAACGGTCTTAGGATGAAGCTATCGGCTAAATTACCGTAGAAACCCCCAAGCAGAATTCCCCAGAACATCATACTCCATGCAGTTGTTAAGTCGTAAAACCCAGAATATCTGGTCATTACACCTCGCCATCCTAACCCCATGCCAACTAGTGCGACGATTGAAGCGACCTGGAATAGGATAAGGTCGCTTGCCATGTTACACCCCTGTAAACCACTATTCAAGTGAGTTGTGTAAACCTAAGGCTTGAATATGCCCGTCTCGAGGCTTACTTATGGCACGACTACTACTATTCGGTGGAAAAGGTGGCGTTGGTAAGACAACAACTTCTACTTCAACTGCTGTTGGTTTGGCTGATGCTGGATTGAAAGTCTTGCTTGTTAGCAGTGACCCTGCTCACAGCACATCAGATAGTCTAGGTGTCCAACTAAACTCTTCGCCCATGGAAGTCGAAGGTGTGCCTGGTCTTTGGGGCGTCGAGTTAGACCCTGAGGCTCGGATCTCAGATCATATTCCCAAGTTAACAGAAAGTTTAGGTCCGCTATTAGGTGGAGAGTCGCTGGACATGAATGCCTCTGAAATGGTACTTCCTGGACTTGATGAGGCTATGGCCTTTGACGAATTACTCAAACATCTTGAAAACCCAGATTGGGATGTTATTGTTTTTGACACTGCCCCAACTGGTCATACGCTGCGTTTCCTCGCTCTGCCTGAAATCATTGAAAAGTGGGCGGATAAAATAATCAAGATGCACAGAGTAACCGGCGGCATTAGGGCAATGATGTTTGGTGCTAAAGATGGCGATAAAATGAAGGCTGAGTTGGATAAGTTCCGTCGCCGAGTTTTACATGTAAGGCGCATATTATGCAATCCTGAAGTTACTCGTTTTACATTGGTAACCATTCCTGAAAAAATGGGTGTTAACGAAACTGTAAGAGCACATCACGCATTAGCAGAATTCAATCTGCCAGTGAGTGGGTGCGTGATTAATCGTATGACTCCTGATCTCGACCATGAGTTTATTCAAACTCGCAGAATTAACGAGAAATCGAACGTGGAATTACTAAAATCACAATTACCAGACTTACATTTACATGAGGTTGAGTTGAAAGACACTGATATTCATGGTCTTGAATCACTGAGGGAGATGTCTAGCGAGTTACATGGCTCCATTTCTATCGATGACGGTTTGGGGCCATTTTCGGTAGGTTTGGGTCTGGATGTTCACAGAGGAACTTGGTCTGAAGGCGATGATGTTTTACTACACTTACCCGGAATAGTTAGAGAAGACCTTTCTTTACGCAGTGAAGGCGGAACAGTGCTTGTTGGAATAAATGAGAGAGAACACCCTGTACCCTTCAATCGCCCAGCCAAGGCAAGTGAAGTCAATGCTAAACTCGAAAATGAAGTTCTCAGATTAACATTCCCTCCTGAATAATCTTCCGTTGGGTTCAAACCCAATGCACTTTTGGGCATCAGCATGGCACTCGAGTCACTCTCCAGAGGTATCTTCTCTGCACTCGGTTTGCTCAAGAATAAACGTAAGCTGGATGAAGACGAATTAAAGGAGATGCTTCGCTCTCTTAGAAGGGCATTACAGGAGGCGGATTTCAACGTCAGGCAGACAAAGGAAATCACAGATAAACTTGAGATGAGGATGCGAGAGGATGAGCCAAGACCTGGCGTCAACCTTCAGACCCATGCTATGAATATTCTTTACACTGAATTGGTAAGACTACTAGGCCCATCCCGTGAGGTCAGGCCGCATCAGTCCACCATATTGATGGTCGGACTATACGGTAATGGAAAGACCACCAGTACTGCTAAGTTGGCTGAATGGTACAGAAAGAAGCACGGTGTTCGTGTCGCAGTAATCGAGGCTGACGTACATCGACCAGGTGCATATAATCAACTCTCACAATTATTAGAGGACTCTACGGTTGAAGTATATGGAGAACCAGATAATAAGAGCGCTGTTGACATTGTTAAGAACGGTCTCAAAGCACATGCTGCTGCCGATTTAGTCATTATCGATACAGCGGGCCGTCATAAATTGGATCAAGATCTAGTTGTGGAATTAGAACAGATTTCTGAAATTGCAAATGCAAATGAAAGGTTCCTTGTCATCGATGCCCAAGTCGGCCAATCAGCCGGACCAGTAGCTGCCAATTTCCACGATCTTGCAGGTGTTACTGGTATTGTAATCACTAAACTGGATGGTACCGCAAGAGGTGGTGGCGCACTTTCTGCTGTTGCGACAACTGGTGCACCCGTGATGTATATCGGAACTGGAGAGAAAGTTGGAGACATTGAGAAATTTGAATCGGACAGATTCATTTCAAGATTGTTAGGAATGGGTGACATTAGGGGATTGATTGATCTTGCCCCTGAAGATATGGATGAAGAAGAAGCAATGCGTATCACTCAACGCATGATGTCTGGTCGCTTTACTCTCAATGACATGTATTCTCAAATGGAAATGATGTCCAAAGTTGGCACTATTGACAAATTACTTTCTTTCCTTCCATCGGGAATGTTCGGTGGAATGGGCGCCATGGGCAAGAACCAGAAAGAGGCAATGCAAGGTAACTTAGATCGTTATCAAGTTATCATGGACTCTATGACAACTAATGAAAAAGACGAACCTGCTAAGATTAAAGCAGACCGTATCCGAAGAATTGCCCGTGGTTCTGGAGTTAAAGAGAAAGATGTCCGCGAACTTATTGGCCAATGGAATCGTTCTCGAAAGATGATGAAGGGAATGAGCGGTAATCGTAAGATGAACAAACAGATGAAGCAAATGATGCGTGACTCTGAAATGGAAGATCTTGGAATCGGATCTCGAGATATGTAATCAGTATGTCTTAGCAAGAAGCACTCTTCTTGTAGTCGGTTTACCTGACATGAAGCAAGGTCTTTCCACATCATAAGGTTCTGTTGCATCACCTAAGGAATGAAAGCCCAGTAGTTCGTTCTATAGTTTCAGCATGTGAGTCTGTGCCATCGAAAGCCATCTCGTAAATTTTACCATCTTCAACATCATCTAGGCTCGTTAATGGGACTACTACATTTTCAGTGTGAGCACTTGCTCTAAACGTAATTCATCGGCAATTTCGATTAATACATTGCGACATTCTTCAACGATATTTGTCAATGGAAGAGGTCTCTTTCCACCAGTACTGATTGCTGCAAATGCAGAGTCGTTTTCTATATCTCGAGGACCAATATCCAGGCGTAGTGGAACACCCTTTGATTTCCCAATCGAAATACTTCTGTCCTGCATGGATGTCCCTAGAGTCTACCTTTACACGTAGGCCTGCCGATCTTTAGAATAGTTGCAACTTCGTTGCTTTAGCCACAGTGTCAACTTCTGAGTTTTTGCGAATCATTGGACAGATTACTATCTGGTGAGGAGCTATTGCTGGTGGCATTATCAATCCATTATCATCACCATGCATTCCAACAATAGCGCCAAGTAAACGCTCAGACATACCGTATGTTGTTTGGTGGCAGTGCTGTTGTTGGGCATCCAAATTCTCATATGACAAATCGAATGCCTTTGCCCATTGGTCACGATAATGGTGGCAAGAAGCTACCTGTAATGTACGACCATTCGGCATTATGGCATCGATTGCAATAGTGTACCATGCTCCTGGAAATGTATCCCAAACAGGACGCTTCGCCTTAATTACAGGTAAGCATAGGTCGTGCATTAAATTATCAACTATCTCCAAATCTTGAGCGATCTGTCTGACTTGCACAATCTTCGTCAGCATGAGCTGTATGCGCTTCGAAAAAGTGAATTTCTCTGACCCGAATAAATGAACGGGTTTGTTTTGTTTCATATCTGAATGTGTTGACCATCTGGTATACTTTCAATGGCAAATCTTTGTGTGAACGAACCCACAATGGGAACATTGTGTACATCGCCGTTTCACTAGTAGGACGCAAAAACATAGGAATATCCAATTCATTATCGCCTGCATGTTTGACCCAGTAAACTTCTTTCTTGAATCCACCTTCTTCATCTTCACCGCGTAAATCGTCAGGGTCTACTCCTTCTTCCCTAGCGCGTTTCAATCGAGCAACTAGTGCATTTTCCTTATCGAGTAGGTTTTCAGGAATCAGTAATGGGAAATTAACCTCTTCATGGTCGGTCCTTTCCATTTCTGCATGTGTAAGGGCATCGATAAGTTTCATGGTTCGCCAGCCATAAGGCCTCCATACATCCATTCCCTTGATTGGATATCTCTTATCGACAAGTTCTGCCGCCTCGACAATAAAGGGGTACCATGAATTGAAATCCTCAATCTTGGAAGGTATTCCGCGCTTGGCTTTGCCATTTCCCATAATTAGTACTCCTAAGAGGCCGTTCATCAAATTGCCGCATCACTTTCGCACGAAAGCGACAATGAGTAATAGTAAACTTGAATCCCACGGCAATATAATCTGGGATACCGATTTCAGGGTAAGGTAGTGACCATCCCATTTCATTAGAAATTTGATTAATTCCTGCCCAATTGATTCTGCTAGAGTCTGAATTACAGGTATCTGCTGAGCACAGAGTAGTAAGGAACCCCAATGCTCCAAAAATATTAGCAACTGCTACAGAAAGGGCTGAAAAACTGAAAAACTTCAGTACATATCCCTTCTTAACATTCTTTGTTGCTGCGATTTCTGGAAGAGCAGGCATTGGTAAAGTAATTGGGTTGGAGCCAGGAACGACTTCTATCATTGAATCATGTGAAGTTACTGCAGTAGATTACTTCAACATGCGGTACCTCAGGTTCATGGCTAGACTTAGTAGGCGTAATCGGTTCAATGTTCAGACCGAAAATACGCTCTGCAAGGCTGGCAAGAATAGGGTCAGAAGCGATTTCTGCCTCATCGATATCGCCATCGAGAAGACGCTTTACTTTGCTCATCGTGACTGGTCATATCATTCGCCTCCTAACCGATGTGGGCAGGTGCTCATTATCAAGCGTTCGCTTCAAGCATTACCTGCTGCTTCAACCTCAGCCCAGTCTTTCATGAATCCAGCAAGCCCTTTGTCGGTTAGAGGATGGCTCATCAATTGGCGGAAGGTTTTGGTTGGCATTGTTACAGTGTGTGCGCCCAATTGCATACAAGCCAAAACGTGAGTTGGGTGGCGTATTGATGCTGCGAGAACCTTGGTATCGAACATTGTAATTATCCCAGGTAGCCATAATCTCTGCAATCAGAGCCATTCCATCAGCACCAGTATCATCTATACGTCCAATAAATGGTGAAACATATGTCGCACCAGCCTTTGCAGCCATCAATGCTTGAGCAGCAGAGAATACTAGTGTGACATTTGTCTTAATTCCATCATCAGTAAGGATTTTTGTTGCAGCTAAGCCTTCAGGAGTACAAGGAATCTTGATTATCACATTAGGCGGTAATTCTTCTTTCAATGCTCTACCCTGTTCTACCATTCCGGCAGTATCTAATGCGGTTACTTCTGCAGAAATTGGGCCGTCACAAATCGATGCGATTTCGGCAACAACCGTTTTGAAGTCTCTTCCACTCTTCTTAATCAAAGAAGGGTTTGTGGTTACTCCATCCAGAATACCCCAAGAGGCAATTTCACGAATTTCATCAACATCAGCGGTGTCTAGAGAAGAACTCCATGACATGGTGTCGCAGTAGACGGTGCTTCAAGCCTTCCTCGCGATTGCCCTCTTTGCAGCATCGGAAATATGGTGGGATTTCAACCCCATCATTTCCAACATTTCGTCAGAACTCTGCCGACTCGCCAAAGCGATCTGGAACTCCGATTCTCTCCATTGGGATTGGATTTGTTGTGATTAAATGCTCAGCAACCGCTCCACCTAGTCCGCCAATTATAGAGTGGTCTTCTGCGGTGACTATTGCACCATGAGTCGCCGCCAGTGAATCTATTAGTTTTGTATCCAATGGTTTGAGAGTATGCATGTCAATAACAGATGCACTTACTCCCTCTGCAGCCAATGCTTCTGCAGCATTGATTGCTTCGTGTACAAGAACTCCACATGCAATTATAGCAACATCGCTACCTTCTTTGACAACCATTCCTTTTCCAATTTTAATTTCATCTTCACGGCCATCGTAAAGAACTGGTGTTTTGTTACGAGCAGTACGCATGTAAGACGGACTTCCTAAATCTGGAAGTTGCATAGTTAGCGCTTTTGTAGATACATCATCACACGGATGCATGACAACGACATTAGGTAGATGTACGGTAAATTGCCAAGTCCTCAATCGATTGAGCGCTGGAGCCGTCTGTACCCGTGTGTGTCCCACCATGGGAACCACATAGGTGGACAGCCAAGATTAGGCCTAGCAACTCCATTACGCATCTGTTCAAAGGCCCTTTCGGTAAATATTGCAAAGGTGCTTGCAAATGGAATATACCCGCTGGATGCTAAGACCCGCGCCACTTACCAATAGCATATTCTGTTCACCAATTCCACAAGAAACAGTGCGCTCAGGGTGTGCTTTTCTGAAGTGTAGGGACTTGGTTGATTTACCTAAGGTCTGCCTCTAGGACGACGACCTTCGGATTACCGGCAAGAGCCAGATAGTGCCTCCCCGTATCCGTCTCTGGTTGCGGCCATACTGGCTCATGCATTCCACCCCTAGTTCACCTAAGAGCCAGATTGCCAACTGTTCATCTGAAGGTGCCGCCCCATGGAAAGCGGGATTATTCTCCATGAACGAGACACCCTTTCCTTTCACTGTATTTGCGATTACAACTGCTGGTTTGTCTTTTATTGAGTCCATCCATTCAATTGCTGTAACTATCTCTGACATGTTGTGCCCATCGATAACTTTGACAGCCCAACCGAATGAATTCCACTTTGCAGGTATGTCGAACATCCTCATCTGAGTTTCACAGAAATCATCATTTTGGATACGGTTACAATCTAGGAATAATTTCAGATTGCCCAGTTCATGATGTGCAGCCGCCATAGCTGCTTCCCAAATACTACCTTCCTGGATCTCACCATCACCGACCATCACATACGCATTTCTGTCTGAACCATCAAGTTTAGCAGCAATGGCACAGCCCATAGCCATATGATAGTCCCATTCCAAGACTACCTGCAGAGAAATCAACCCCTGGGCACCATTTCATGTCTACGTGGCCTTGGCAAACGCCACCTTTTACACGATAAGATTCCAAATCAGCATGAGAAATGAATCCCATCTCTGCCAATACCGCATACATACCTGGTGATGCGTGTCCTTTGGATAGAATAAACCGATCACGGTCTTCCCACTTCTGGATTATCTGGTTGAACCCTCAACCTGCTACCGTACAGCGCACATAGAATATCAATTTCCGAAAGGGAACCACCTGGGTGTCCTGCTTGAGCACGATGAACCATCTTGCAAATTTCAATACGACATTTACGTGCCATTTCTTCTAGTTCTGAGATATTCATTGCAGCCATCAATGCCCCTTCCGAAACATGGCCTTTGACTATGGCCTTTGATGGTTGTGTTCAGAAACTACGAATTAATCATCTCGGCGTATCTTGAAAATCTTGATTTTAGCGAGTCCAGACAGTGTGAAAACATTCCTCAATCTTTGGGCAGCATCGGATAGAACATACATGAAATCCCCGAATAAGTTTCCTTTCGTCGGTAATGATCTTGCAGTTAGCATAATGAATACTCCAACAAACCACGCATAGAATAGCATAGACCACCCTTCTGTTAGAGTGCCTATTCCACCAAACCAGTCTTCAGGCAGTATTCCTTTGCCGGGCCATTCCTTGTTGGCTACTATGAATATAGCCAATAAAACGCCCATCAATGACTCACCTGCGATAAACCCGGCCCCGATTAAAACTCCTTTATCCTGGACTTCCTTAACAGCCGCTTTAGCCTCCTCAGATGTCTCACCTTCTAATGTATCATCTATTCTTAGCCGTGCACTAGATAAGAGTACATGCGAAATAATTCCTCCTGCCATTATTGGTACTGAAAGGTACAGAGGTAGATATATTCCAATTGCAACACTCATTACAGGCATTGCTAATCTGATTAGGATAATCGCTATTACCCCACCTAGGAGTACCATTGGTAAATTCAAATCTCCACCAAATGCACCTTTGACAATCGCCCCAATAAGTTCTGCCTGTGGAGCCATTAAAGCATCATTAGCACAATCATAAGTCGTGCCTTCTTGTAGTCCTGCATTGATACGTTCGTTGGTCCTTAGGCAAGCGGTTTGTGAAATTTGAAATGCATTGTGTAATATTGACAGAACCGGACCAATAACAATCGCTCCAACAACAACACCGATAATTTCAGCGGTTTGTTGTTTCCATGGCGTAGCGCCAACCATGTGGCCGGTCTTCAAATCCTGCATCACATCACCAGCGATTGCGGCTGAAGTAGCAACAATGGCTGCAATAAACATTGTAGCAATCATCATCTCCCTTTCGGCCCATATTCATGATTAAGCCACCAACAATCCATACAAGTCCGATTGTGAAAAGCAATGTTGCAATTGTCATACCGGATACTGGCGAGTTCGATGAACCCACAACTCCAGCGATATATCCGGCCACGGCTGCAAAGAAGAATGAAACCACTGCCAAGAATAGTGCGCCAGCAAATGCCATCGCCATGCTGCCAGTGGCATACCAATAGAATAGGAAAATCAGATACGACTAAGTATCACCACAAAACATCATCACTTTATCCAAGGGCAGGTCCATTTCAGTCCGTAGGACTTTCTTGCATAGTGATCATCAGATTTCTTGAAGGACTGTGCAAGTCCCTTCGATGATGGTTTTGCGCATAGACCAAAGGGTGTATACTCCACCAACAACCATTGCACCGACGCCAACATACCTGAATCTGACTATTCCAAACTAGCACCATAATCACCGGCTGTAGTAGATCCAAACATCTAATTACATTTGCTGGCGATCCAGATGGCAAAGCCGTTCATCAGACCGTATATCGGCACTAACACTAGCAAAACCGACTACACCACCTAAGGAAGATGAAAGCAGCGATTCTTAATTCCAACGATATAACCCACAGAAAGTAGTGCGAGCGATAAGTCGCTACCGGCATAGAATCTGGTTCCAACTAAACTTCCGACACCTTGTACCTTGGCTTGAGTTGCGGTGAATGCCTTGACCATCCAGCCGTAAGTCGCTCCAATTAGCAATGCATAAATGATTGCCACTAGTCCAGCGCCACCTTTTTCCCCAGCTACTAGAACCTCCTTGCATGCAACTCCTTCCGGATATGGCAATGCTTCTTCAACAATAAATAAGCGCCTCAAGGCGATAGTAAACATGGTACCTAACAATCCTCCGAGTATTGCTATTAGGAAAGTATCAAGCCATTGAATGTCATTCCAAATACCTATTACTAATAATGCAGGAACAGTAAAGATTACTCCAGCAGCCAATGATTCACCAGCACTCGCCATAGTCTGAACAGAGTTATTTTCTAAGATTGTTACATCTTTGAACTTAAATCCGCGTAATATCAGCATACTCATTACTGCTGCTGGAATGGATGCTGAAACGGTCATTCCAACGTAGAGTCCAAGATAAGCGTTAGCAGCTGTCATCACGCCGCCGAGTAGTACACCGATTATGATGACTCGAGTCGTGAGTTCCTTGATGTTACTATCAGCGGGAATCCAAGGCTCATTCTGCCCGCTCATAGGCTCCCCAATAGTATTCGCCTTGTGAAATAATCGGTTATGTCATTTTGGAACACCCACCCGTATAATGATAAAGTATCTTATTTCCCCAAGTATAGAGCGACTTCGCTTTGGTGTTCAGTAATGGATAACTTGTGGCATACTAAAAGTAGTGACGACGTATTATTGGAATTGGATACTCCATTAGGCGGATTATCTTCTTCAGATGCTAATTCCCGTTTAGAAAAATATGGAGAAAATAAATTAGTTGAGCCAGTAAGAACGCATTGGTTCATTCGTTTTTTATCACAGTATCATGACCCAATGAGTTATCTTTTGATTGGCGCAGGTTTACTGGCACTAGCTATGCATCCGGACCAGCCAGGCGATGCCATTTTCATAGCAATTGTACTCACAGCCAATGCTTTCTTTGGTTATTGGCAAGAAAATAAGGCCGAGCAAGAAATGGGAGCTCTCAAACAAATGACAATTTCTAACTGCATCGTATGCAGGGATGGTTTGGAAATGGAAATCAGTACCGTTGAACTAGTTCCTGGAGATATAGTAAAACTTGATGAGGGATTGAATGTACCAGCAGATCTCAGAATCAGTGAATCTTGGCAGTGCAAAGTTGACGAATCTGCATTGACGGGAGAGTCGATGCCGACAAAGACTCACTCCGAACCACTACCACCGGAAACCTTGCTAGCAGACCGCAGAAATATGCTTTACATGGGTACTACAATATCCACTGGCAGGTCAGTAGGTATAGTTACATCAACAGGCATGAGTACTGAGTTAGGTCGCATCGCTAGCGATATTGCCCAAGCCGAGACTCCAAAAACACCCCTAGAACACAAATTAGAATCACTAGGTAAATTCTTAGGATTCATTGCATTGTTCGTCGCTGCATTAATCGTATCTATCGAATTGATAATCACTTATTTCGAAGGTGGCCCCCTCTGGGCCGCTGCAGAAGAACAACTTCTAATCGCAATAGCAATTTTCGTAGCTATTGTACCTGAAGGATTGCCGATAATTCTGGTGACCACATTAGCCATTGGAATGCGCAATATGGCCAGGCACAAAGCCATAATCCGTCGCATGAAAGCAGTTGAGACCTTGGGTTCAACTACCGTTATTTGTACCGATAAAACTGGCACACTAACCAAAAACCAAATGACTGTTCGTCAACTAATGCTTCCGAATCGCACATATGGAATTAGTGGCGAAGGTTTTGAGCCAGTCGGTAACCTAACTACGGATGGCGTAGACCTTTCGAGTGAAGAAATGTCGTTGCTTCAGCAGGACTTAGGATTCCGTCTAGCAGCCACCTGTTTGTCCCTTTGCCACAATTCTCAAATCGCCGAGGTTGATGGTGTTTGGTCTGCCATTGGAGATCCAACCGATAGTGCATGTGCGGTACTAGGTTACAAAATAAATGGGTCTGTTTCTAAGTTTGCGCAGAGACACCCTAGAACTCATGAGTTCTTCTTCGATACTGAAAGAAAGAGGATGTCTGTAATTCACGATTATGAAGGTGAGCAATGGGTATTCTCTAAAGGTGGTGCTGGTGGATACAAGGATTTGGTTAAGTGGAAATCTCTCAATGGAGAGATATTACCTATAGCTGATGGTGATATTGAAAATGCAACTTTAGCCAATAAAAATATGGCTAGTAAAGCAATGCGTGTAATTGCACTTTGTGCACGTAAAGTGGAGGAAGGCGAAGACATCACAGATATGCACTCGATGGAGAAAAATCTCGTGTTCTTAGGAATGGTCGGCATAATCGACCCGCCACGCGCTGAAGTATATGATGCGATTAAAAGATGCCAAAATGCAGGTATTCGGGTCAAGATGATTACTGGCGACCAACACATGACTGCCCAGTCGATCGGAGAGGATTTGAATATCACAAAACCACATATTGATGCAGTTGGCGGCGAACGTTTAGAGAAATTAGATGATTCTGCCATGAGGGATATTGTTGGTAGTACTACAATTTTCAGTAGAGTGACTCCCGAACAAAAAATGCGTATTGTTACCGCATTACAAGATGAAGGTGAAGTGGTCGCAATGACAGGCGATGGTGTCAATGATGCACCCGCCTTGTCTAGGGCTAACATTGGTATATCCATGGGTATTTCTGGCACAGACGTCGCCAAGGACGCCTCTGACATGGTATTACAAGATGATAATTTTGCGAACATAGTTAATGCAGTCGAAGAAGGGCGCAAAATCTATGCTAATATTCGCAATTTCGTGAGATATCAAGTTTCGACAAATGTTGCTGCGGTTGTTTTACTACTATTGGCGAATATTGTATTCCAATGGCCTTTGCCGCTCACCGCCACTCAAATTTTAGTAATCAACATACTGATGGATGGACCTCCTGCCGTTGCCCTGGGTGTCGAAAGAATGCACTCAAACGTGATGGACAGGCCCCCGCGCCCAGTCACTGAGGCATTGCCAAATGTGATGGATCTATTACTCATATTCTACCTTGGGGCTGTGATGGTCACAGGAACATTGATTGTATACTATGTGGCATTGAGTAATGGTAGTGAAGAATACGCTAGAACAATGTGTTTCAGCGTATTTATTATCTTCCAACTATTCAATGTGATGAATTGTAGAAGTGGAGAGGATAGTGTATTCAAACTAGGACTATTCTCAAACCGAGCGATTTATCTAGCTATATTCTTCTCTATGAGTTTGCTCATATTAGCCGTCCAGGGCGCTGAACTTACAATTCCTTTGACTTCATTCGAGTTAGGCGAATTACTCTCTACAACACCCCTTGAACGCGCTGATTGGTTTGTTGTAATTGTTGTAGCTAGTTCCGTATTCATGGTTGAAGAATTCCGTAAATTATTGAACTCCGCTGGTGTATTCCGTGTTGGGACCAGTCGCCGCAATTAAGGGTTGGATTCAATAATAACCGTCCCTGCGCCATATCATGGCTGCTGGTGAGTTCTCCGGTTGGAGAGAAAAGCTCTCAACATCCCTACTTGCTGAACAATGGCCCGATGAATTACAAAGCATAGTTACCAAACTTGCAAACGGAGTTTCATTAAACCGTGAAGATGGGCACATATTGTTCAATTCAAAAAATTTAGATTCGATAGGAAGCATTGCAAACATCATCAAGTACTCTCGTTTTGAAGATAGAGCTTTTTTCAATGTCAACGTTCACATAAATCAGACCAATATTTGCACTCTAGCGTGTAAGTTTTGTGCATTCCGCCGTGGCCGTAGGGCCCCAGACGCATATCAACTAGATGTTGACGAATACATAGAGGATTTAAGACAATATTCAGATCATGTGGATGAAGTACACTCTGTAGGCGGGCTGCACCCCGAATGGGATGTTGAACATTACATGAAATTGTTTTCATCAGTGAAGAAAGAATTTCCAGACATACACATCAAAGCACTTACTGCTGTTGAAATCAAACACCTAGCCAACTTATCTGGCCTATCGATTAAAGATACTTTGAGTTCATTACACGACTCAGGATTAGACTCTTTGCCAGGCGGAGGTGCTGAAATTTTAGATGATGAAGTACGCCGAATAATATGTAATGGTAAAGAGTCGTCACAAGAGTATCTTGATATTCATAGAACAGCCCATGAATTAGGCATTCCAACAAATTGTACAATGCTATTTGGTACAGTTGAATCCATTGACCAAAGATTAACTCACCTTCTAAGGCTCAGGGAGTTACAATCAGAATCAAATGGATTCCAATGTTTCGTGCCCTACCCGTACTTACCGGATGATTCTCGCCTGCCGCAGGCTCAATTGGCCACAGGTACAGAAGTACTGCGAATGATAGCAATATCGCGCATCATGTTAGATAATATCCCTCATATCAAAGCCTACAGAATGAATATCGGCGACGAGATTGCTGAATTGGCTCTTAGGTTTGGAGCAGATGATATCGACGGCACTGTCCAAAAAGAATCGATTATGCATTTGGCCGGTTCTAAAGCACCATTAGACCACGACAAGGCTCAGTTAGCAAAACTGGTGATTGATGCAGGCGCAAGGCCTATCCGTAGAAATACAGTTTATTCATCTTTTGAAGAATACATAATACCAAAAGTAACCAAAACACGAAATCTCCGTATGGCGGCTGGTGATTGATGTGTGGAATCGAACTATAGGTCGGGTTGCATTCATCAATTGCGACCCATTATTTCATGGATTAGATGAATCCTGGAATGTTCTACCCGCACCACCTTCTTGGTTAACTGGACATTTGTTACGTAAGGACTGTATTATTGCGCCAATACCTGCGGCAGATTATGCCAAAAATTCCGATGAGTTAGTTCTAATTCCAGATCTTGCTATATCTAGCAAGGGAGAAGTCGGAAGTGTCCTCTTATTTGGTTCGGTAAATGTAGAGGATATGAAATCAATCGCATTGCCCTCTGATTCTGCAACTTCAGTTGCTCTATTGAGACATTTAATCAAGTTACGAGGCTTAAACCCCGAATTTATTGAAATGGGACCTGATTTAGAGGGCATGCTGGATAAATGCGATGGATGCTTACTAATTGGAGATAGAGCCCTTGAGGAGTCTTCAGATAATCCAAAACTAGTGAAAATGGATCTAGGTTCTGAATGGAGGAAAGTTAGTGGCCACCCGATGGTATTCGGTGTTTTTGCAGCAAGGAAGGACTCTGACGTAACATTAGTTAAATCCGCTCATGCTGCACTTATGGAGCGACTTGTGAAATTTGAAAACGACAGTATGACTCGCAGCGAAGTCATTCGGGCTAGCAGCATCAAATCGTCTCAGAGCGTAGAAAGACTAGAGACCTATTTTGGTGAAGTAATCAATAGAATTGACCCTGAAGACATGGGGGGATTGAAAGCATTCCTAAATGAGGCCTGTGGGATGATTAAGGTCCCATCTATGGCTTGGTAATCATTCATCAGATAGGAAATCAGACACGAGATCACCTTGCATCTTTTCCTCATCTATGTTATTATCATCAGAAGTTGACTTTTTCTTTCTTCTGACTGGTTTGCGTTTCTTCTTTTTCTCTTGTTTATCCTGCTCTTCAACTACATCAACTGTAGTCTCTTCAACAGTTTCAACTACAGTCTCAATAATATCATCATCAGTTTCCACTACCGAGATATCTAATTCGTGTTCATTCTTACGGACCTTACGAGTTTTAATTGCTTTTTCAACAGGCACTGCTACCCTTTTCTTAGTGATTACTGTTTTATTTTCATCTTTAGATGCCAATTTCTTTCTTTTTGTTTTCATAACAGGGCCATCTCTATTCAAATCCATATCTGTTGAGACTTGTCTTTTCTTGGCGAGAACCGGAGTTTCTGCAGAGGTGCTGTACATACTACGCTTCTTTGAAGGTGGTGTCCGTTTCGGCGGAGTTCTATCGGCGGTAGGTTGTTTACTTCCCAAATCATCACTTTCAACATTCAAATCCGCAGCGATTTCACTTTCATCCACTTCATCTTCTAAGTCGAATTCAATCGCATTTTCTCGGCGTATGAACAGTAGAGCGCACATGGATAGTACTCCGAAGTATAGTAAGAAAGCAACCGGGTGAATGGCCCAAGATACTATGTTTTCCAAAATAGTAGGTTCTACCTCGACGTACTTTTCCAGAGTAACTCCACCTGTAGAATCACCGTTATTCCACCATAATGGAATATTTTGTGAAATGGCTCCGTCTCCAGTATATGTTACTGCAATTGGATGTGCGGGAGCTAGCCATGCTATTGACCCGTCCGTAGGCATGGGCTGTTCAAGTAATGAGATATCAACAGGTAGTGAAATAGTACTCGAATAGCTGAAGGTTGTAATTATAGATAGAGTGATTTGTGTTGTGGAATCTCCTTTTCTAATCATTTCCAAACCGGAAACAACAATACAATCGATTGTTGCATCGCCAAGTTCACCATTAGATAGGTAAATTGACTCTCTCCATTGTTCAATTATATCGTTTTGGTCAATGTTGGCACACATCGCGCTAGCGAATAATTCTGCCTCATTTGCACTTATTTTTTGGTCGGCTGCTAATGCACTACGGCTCAAATTACGGATGTGGCTGGAATGTTCAGTTGGTAATGTTATACTGTCCGAAATAGTAAAACTATCAGCCACATCTATCGTGATACTCCTGATTTTTGAAAGTTCGGGATATCTGGAGCAAGGTGTCCCGATAGGTGCGTCGCAACCAATATCATCATCCCATTGGTCAATTATGCCATCGCCGTCATCATCATTATCGAGGTTGTCTGGGACTGAATCTCCGTCTAAGTCAGCACCTGGTTCATTGAAGCCATCGGGAATTGATTCCCTTAGATAAACGGCTAATTGCCCCGTACCTGCCGCCACATACAATGCCTGTAGTCTACCAAAGTCGTCATCGATAAAGGCTATGTCCTTTATTTCATGGAAAAAATTAGTTCTTTTAATTTCACTGAAACTTTGATAATCATAGGTTAATAGCCCTTTGAATACATCTGAATCACAAGAGATGTGCATTCGAGTACCAATCTCTGAAAACAGTATTTGTTGTGCGCCATTTACTTGAATCAAATGGTTTTCAGATCCAGATAATGTTCTTGACATCAAACTACCATCCCGGCCCAACAAGACAATATCTTGTCCGTCAGGGCTGAACTTACAATCGATGAGTTCTTCGCCATAATCTCGTGCAACTCCTTGTAAATATCCACTAGAGTTCCACATGGCATAACGACCTGATTCATCACCTGTAACAATATATTCTCCATCATACCTGAAGTCAATACAAGTGATATCCACATTATGAACTCCATAAAGGGTGTCTTTTACCGACAAATCCGATGTGCGGTAGAACTCCACATCGCCTTCTGGCCCAGGCGCTGCAATATATTGACCATCAGGGCTCCAAGCAATGTCGACTGCTCTATCATCAGCTAGAGCGTTTTGGTCCAACACTGTCAAGGATGAGATTTCAATCAACTTTAGTGACTCCCTAACTTGGACGCTGGAGCCTTTGTTTATTGCTAGCAATTCACCATTTGGTGAAAACTCCATTGCAGATACTCTTCCAAATGGGAAACTAGTAATTTTATCCAATGTTTCAGCATCGAATAACACAACTTCACCACCATGCACAGAGGCCAAAATCGTATTGTTGGTATTAATTGCAACCATATCTCCTTCGTCTACATCATAAGATGACCATGTTGAATCCATGTATGTTAATCCAGTGGGCACTGCTGATGACATTGGCATAAACAGCACAATAATTACCATCGCGATTAGGGTACTTCTATTTCTCAAAAAACCCCTCCACAATTCTTGTTAGAACCATTAACCTTGAAAGCATAACGGAGGATATAACGATATTATGGCCTTTTATTCACAATTATTACTTGCGAGGTCAGATACCACTATTCAAAAACCCCGTTCATTTAGCATCATCATGGACGGTAGTGTATCAGTGGATGATGCTATTGCCCTCAATGTTGGCGGCATGACTTGTGAATCATGCGAAACAATAGTTCACGAAGCATTGATTTCTATTGAAGGGGTCAAATCAGCAATCGTGTCTCACGAAGAATCTTCTGCAATCGTTTATTCAGATGGAATAACCAGAGACACTTTATCGATTGCAATCAGAGACACAGGATATTCTGTTGATGGTTTGGTGACCGGTTTCAGTTGGAGTGACATGAGTGTTTGGAAACAATCCGCTCACAACACCAAGTGGTGCCTTATTGGATGCTCAATAGGCGACTTCGGGACTATTGCTGCATTCCAATTTATATTCACCGATTCGGGATGGAGCACTATGAATATAATGATCCTAGCAGTTATCAATGGCTTATTGACATCTATAGCACTGGAAACAATCATTTTGGCCAAACAAATGGGCTTCTCCGAGGGATTGAAAGTTGCAATCGGGATGTCCTTCATTTCTATGGTCGCAATGGAATCATCGATGAATGTCACAGATTATTTGATGACCGGCGGAGCTATGTTGACATGGTGGGCAGTTCCTATCATGCTATTTGTTGGTTTTATTACTCCTTGGCCATACAATTACTGGAGGCTAAAGAAATACGGCAAAGCATGCCATTGAGGCGATATTATGGAAACAAAATTACCAAAAGATGAACAAGGCAACCTGATTGTTAGAATAGGTCATTCCCCTGACCCGGATGATGCATTTATGTTTCATGCAATGACGACCAACGCCTTCCCTACGCCAGGATATAATTTCGTCCATGAATTACAAGATATTGAAACACTAAACCACAGGGCAATGCGTAAGGAATTGGAAGTATCTGCTGTAAGTATACACGCATTTCCAGATATCGCCAAGGATTATGCCTTGATGAACTGTGGTGCATCTATGGGTGAAGGGTATGGTCCAATGATTGTTGCTAAACAAGGAGTCTCGCTAGAAGATGCAAAATCGAGACCAATTGCCATTCCTGGTTTCAAGACAAGTGCATATATGGGGATTAGATTATGCTGGGGCGATTTACAATACGAAGTAGTACCTTTTGATGAGATTATCCCGAGAATTCTTGATGGCACATATTCATCTGGCTTGATTATTCATGAAGGACAGCTGACATACGTTGATCATGAACTGAACGTTCTAGTCGATTTAGGGGTTTGGTGGAATGATAAAACCGGCGGATTACCTATGCCGCTTGGTGGGAATGTAGTCAGGCGCGATTTAGGGCAGAAAATAATGGAAGATGTCACACTGTACACGAAGATGAGTATAGAGCATTCAATTAAAAACCCAGATATTGCATTAGAGTTTGCAAAGAAATGGGGGCGTGGTATCGATGACGAAACCAATAGAGAGTTCGTTACCATGTACGTTAATGATAGGACTATTGATTACAAACCAGAGGGCAGAGAATCGATTAGACTATTTTTGAAAGAAGGCCAGAGAATCGGTTTGATAGATGGGGAGTTCGATGTAGATGGCCTCAAATTTATTGGCTCCCCTGAAGAATGAACTCTAGTTCAAATATTCATGATAGTCGTATTGACTGCTAAGTTTGTATGTTGACGGCTGGGTGCGGGTTTTACGTACACCACATTGAAAGACTACAGGCTCCACCCCCCAACTGAGCACTATGCCACACGACCATATCCAACTCGCTCAAACGCCTAATGGTGAACTAGGTCCGCGCTGCAAAACCTGCGGGGATAGGCTTACTTTCGGAGAAGCGATGATTATCGACCAGAATTATTTCTGCTGGGAACATTATGTTTCTATTACAGGAGCAGACACTGCAACTGTGGAAATTAAGCGCGAAACACGTTTTTGGAAAGAGTGAAGATTCAAGGAGCCCCACCAATCACCTCTGCTTGAGGTGGCATCATTTCAGGTTGGGCTAGATTCGCACATCGGTTTACTCAGTACTATCGTACAGCCGATTTTTGGACACCACCTCGTCTACGGACAAGAGAATGGATGTTCATCCCATTTGGTGGCGGAACACCACTTAGACACAAGGCGTTTTCTGACATGAATAGCGTCCGCAATTTCTTGTGCGAGAGGCCTCAGCATTCGTGTTTTTACTCAACTGCATATTGGAAAAGGCCTCATGAATTGAAAATGGCAGACAAGGACTGGCTGGGTGCAGATCTTATCTTCGATTTAGATGGGGACCATTTACCAGGAGTTACTGACAAGGACTTCCCTGGGATGATAAAAGTCATCCAAGAACAGGCATGGTCCCTTTGGAATGATTTTCTAGAGCCCGATTTTGGATTCGACAAGGAATACTTGCAAGTTACATTTTCAGGCCACAGGGGTTTCCATTTACACTACAGGGACCCATCATATCTCCACCTGGGCTCTGAAGCTCGAAGAGAGTTGGTAAGCCACATTAGAGGAGAAGGAGTGGAAGTTAGCGACCTATTGGATCGTTCTAGACATCCAGAAGCCACCGGTTGGGCTAAGCGTGTTGGTCATGGAATCGAGTCTGTAGTCGAAAAATTAGATATGATTCATTCAGGCGATACTGCCACTCTCAGAACATTGACTTCTGCATTAAAAGAAATGATGGATAGAGAAGGAATGAAGGGTTTGAGGGGTAAATCTAGCGTTGAAAAATTATCAGAACTCATGCAATCTCCCAGCCGTAGAGAGCGTGTGTTGGATGGCAGGATTGCGGCCCTGAATAATCATGCAGTGCTGTTTCAAAATCTAATACGTGCAGATACTAGCGTAGTTTTAGGTAATGCGGGAGAAACCGATGAAGTTGTAACTATCGATACACGCAGGCAGATAAGATGGCCGGGTTCATTACACGGTAAGACAGGTATGCGTGTAACCGAATTCCCATTAGATCGCCTAGATCCAGATGGTTCGAATCCGTTTAATTGTTTAAGCGAAGGAATTGCATTGTCTCGACAAGAAAAAGTAAGGGTTGAAATGACGGTTGATGATGCCATCGCACAGTTTGACAATACTGTAATTGATGCCTCTATTGGAGACATATTTGAAATCCATGAAGCCGGCGCTACATTCCTAATTTTGAAAGGTTGGGCCCGTTTGTCTAATTAGTGTTGATACCATACGAAGTATGGTGCTTTCAATGGGAATGTTCAAGGGCAGATTACTGCCCACGAGGGATGAGGTGCATACGATGGGACTGGGCAAGAAGAAAAAGAAAGGCGAAAATTTGCCACCTCCGCCGGGATTACCATCTATGCCAATGCCGCCACCTCCGGGCATGCCAATGCCTCCAGCACCTGGCCTTCCAATGCCACCTGGGCCGGGAATGCCATTGCCACCAATGCCTGCACCACCAATGCCTGCACCGGCAATGCCTGCAATTCCACCAATAGCACCTTCATCACCTACCGCTCCTCCACCAGTTGTAACTCCTGCATCTAGCCCTACACCTATTGCCGCACCTCCTGTTGTGGCGCCGCTACCTGCAATCGAAGCACTACCACCTAGCGCTCCTCTTACCCCAATTGCTGTAGAAGAGCCAGAATCTAAATCATATTCTGGATTGTATGCGAAGAAAAGTGGAAAACCCCTCCAACAAGTCTATGGACACATAGAACGATTAAGTCAGGGTGAGATAGGTAGTCTTCTAGACAGATACTCTGATCGCTTCGGACATGAACTCGATAGAGACATCATCGTTATGCGTAAGGATGAACGTGATGATAAAATCGCTGAAATACGAGACTCCCCTACAGTTCAGTTACTCAATGAAGAAGTGGAAGAGGAAGGTCACCTTGATGCTGATACCTTGGTTGAATTAAACACTCAACTTAAAACGGTAGAAGATGAATTAAGAAGAATCAAGCCAGAATACCAATCAGCCAAAAAAGATGGTGACCGAGAACTACTACGTGAATTGCGTCCTTCTTTGGAAGCACTAATGTCTGAAAGGAAATTATTGATAGCGGTAATTTCGGGAGAGGCAGAATTGGATGAATTAATTCAAGCAGATTCTGACGAAGACGATGTAGAGTATGAAGCCGAAGTCGACGAGGAAGAATCTGAAGGCGAAGTTTATGATGAAGATGATGAAGAAGAAGACTACTTCCCCACCTTTGTCTCGATTGTAGACAGCTTGTTGGGTGATCTTCCTGGTGACAAAGTTACAGAGTTCACTCAATCCACTGGTTTTGAAGTTTATCGAAACGTAGCATCTTCTCCTGAAGATGCAGATGATGATGATAGGGCAGAATTCTTCACTATCGTTGATAAATTACTAGGTGGAATGCCAAATGATGCTGTTAGAGAATTTACTCAATCTGAAGATTTCGAAGTATATCGGATAGTTGGAGCAATATACAGTTAGGGTGAGGAATATGGGATTACTTGACAAAGTTGACAATCTTGATGATGAAAAAACAGTTAATACTGTAGCAAAGAAAGCACAACCCAAGAAGGCTGTAGCTAAGAAAGCAGTAGCAAAGAAGGCTGTAGCAAAAGCAGCCAAGCCAGCAAAGGCAGCCAAGCCAGCAAAGGCGGCCAAGCCAGCAAAAGCACCCAGAGAAAAGCGTATTCGCCCTTCAGGACTACCAGAAGGTTACGAATTAGCAGGTAAGATGCCCAGATACATTGGATGGCTAATCAACTTTGCATGGAATTTTGGTTTAGCCATCGGACTGCTCGCAATTATGGCCACAGGATCACCCTCGGATTTGACATTACCAATCGCAGGGTCTTTGTTAATGATCATAGTAAACTGGATGGTCCTTCCTATATGGACTGGCAGAAACATTGGGGAGTTCGTTTCACGCTCTAAATATATTAACGGATCAGGGAATAAACCGATACAGATTCATGCTGTTCTGAATAGTAGTTTAGGGTTCATGGGATTGATTGGTTTTATACTCATGTTCGTATATTTCCAAGATCTTGGTAAGAGTGGACTGGTTCCATTCATCATAGGTGCATTGATGATTGTCTTTTGGATTGTAAACTTCTTCCTGAAGAAGAACTCAGATTATTCCCAGGGGATTTTCGATTTGGCTTTTAATTCATATCTGGTTAACCACGTGGCAACCGGAACTGAAACGGGATGGCTAGCAAGATTTGAATCCCTTGGTGACTTTGGTGACAAGTGGCAAAAGAAGCAGGCTGAACGTCAAGAGAAGGCTGTAAAGAAAGCTGAAGAAAAGGCACAGGCTGTAGATGAAACCCCTGATGCCGACATATCAGAGGATTGAATATGCCTCGCCGACAGGCAGCATGGAGTGGCTATGCCATACTCTCGTTACTATTGATATCGGTAATCTCGATTATTTTCACACCATATGGTGTCATTTTGTCAATAGCAGCATCGCTGATAATTATTCATCAATTATTACTGAGAGTCATTTTTTCAGGACCTACTAGGAGAAGCCTTCCCTTTTCAGACGAAAACTGGGATGTTGTCACAACTAAGAACGGCGAGGTTGATGTTTACGGATTCTTCAATCTACAGGATATGGATTCTGACCTAGTAGTATTTATTCATGGTTGGCAATCATCGTCTGAGAAATTCGTTGATAGAATGAATATTTTCCGTTCTAAGGGATTACATACGCTTGCAATAGATATGCGCGGCCACGGAATGGCACCAAGTACAGATGAATGGACTGCTGGTAAAGTAATTCTTGATGTAAAGTCACTATTAGAATCAATTGATAGAACTAAAGTGAATAAGGTACATTTTTTCGGTCATAGTCTTGGAGCATTTATTTGCCTCGGTCTGCAAAATGATCGGCACACTGGATGGTGGAAAGATGATTGTTCGACTATAATGCTTGAGTCTCCAATGGTTGCATACTCACCAATACTGGAACAGATGGCATCTCGAATATCCTTCATGATGCCACTATTGAAGAGATGGGCCGTTAAGGGATTCAATAGGATACACCCGGAAGTTGGGGGATTAGATTGGAGTGACATCGATATTCCAAAGTGGGGGCTACCTAACGTACCAACTCTGTTACTACAAGCAGCTAATGATTCAAGACTTGGTCGAATTCATTACGACTTATTGTTAGAGCAGGATATTGAAATATACCCTCATTTAATAGATACTCTAACTCATTCAAAAAACAAAGTAAATCTAGAAAGAGATGAACTAATCCGGCAGTGGATTGACGAGAAGATTCTTTGATCATTCTTCTTCGTTGATTATTGCCTGTTCTCGGGCTAGTTCACGCATATCTTCGTGCTCATCCAATTCGTCAACGATTTCTTCACCCAAAAGGGTTTCAATTACATCTTCCATTGTGATGATACCGGCAGTACCACCAAATTCATCGAGGACAGCCAGGATTTGCACCTTGGACCCTAAGAATCGGTCCAGTGCTAAATCGACGCTATCATCCATGCCGATGGTAAGCAGTGGCTTTTTCAAGTCGAACAGAATAGTATCCCATTCGTCTCTAGAGGCCGCCATTAGTATGTCGGAGCGTAGTACGAACCCTGAGAGGGAATCAACCGATTCCGCATATACCGGCATTCGACCAAACCTGAGTATTTTAGTTTCATCAAGAACTTGTCTTATCGTCCAATCATGGTCGAATGTCAAAGTTACAGTTCTCGGAGTCATTACATCCTTTACCGGTATCTCCCTCAATGCCAATAGGTTGTGAATTACTGCCTCTTCATCCTCATCGAGTTCACCTTCCTCTTCACTAATATCTGCCAATGCATGTAACTCATCTCTTGTGACAAGGGCGGTTTCAGCCTTTGGCAGAAGGCGCTTGAACCATAGTAGAGGGACGAAAAACGGAGAAAGCATCTTTGTCATCCCGGATAAGACTACACCAGAAGGCCCAGATAGGAAACGCCAATACGCGGAACCTAATGTCTTTGGAATAATTTCAGATAAGAATAATACTGCAAGAGTAAGAATAATCGAAGCGATGGTTAATTGATCCTCACCCCATATCCTAGACACCTCTGCTCCAACACCAGCGGCACCCATTGTATGCGCAATTGTGTTCAAAGTAAGTATAGCAGTCAGCGGTTTGACCGAATCATCTTCCTTTAATCTAGCCCAACGAACACCATTCTTATCACCAGATTTATTGATGACGCTAACGTGGGATAAAGACATAGATAGAAGCACTGCTTCTAGCATAGAACATAAGAAAGAAACTCCCAAAGCGAGAGAGGCATAAATGATTAGCATTGTGTAGTCTGCCATAGGGTTCGACGAATCCTCGGCCAATCGGCCCATTTGAGGTGGCGAGTTCCATGTTCTTGAGGGTTACCAAAGTAATTTCATACATAGTACTCATGTAGTTCCGACTTTACGACGGGCTAGGTGACGCATGTGAGCGGTGAGCATGTCCTTGTTTGTGTTGCCTGGCCATATGCCAACGGGCCCCTGCATTTGGGGCACGTAGCGGGATGTTACCTACCTCCTGACATTCAAGCCAGATTTGAACGCTCAAGAGGTAACAAGGTGCTTATGGTGTCGGGCTCAGACGAGCATGGAACGCCAATAACGGTTGCAGCAGAAACACAAGGTGTAAATCCACAGGACATTGTCGACAAGTATCATGCTATGAATTCCAAAGCACTACTAGACCTTGGATGTAGCTGGGAGCCGAATATTGACCCAAGAGGTGCAGAATACGGTGGTTCTTTATTCAATAGAACTAGCGATCCTGAACATCACCAAATAGTGTCGGACAACTTCTTGTCTCTACTCAATGCCGGCTTATTCGAAAGAAAGGTAATGCAACAGTATTACGAGATTCGTGAAGACGGCGGGCGCTTCTTACCTGACAGGTATGTGGAAGGCGACTGTCCTAATTGCGGTGAGAGTGGCGCTCGTGGAGACCAGTGTGATGAATGCGGCGTAACATATGAAGCTGCAGAACTCCAAAATCCAAAATCCAAAATGAATCCAGAATGCGAAATAGAGATACGCGATACTGAACATTTTTTCTATCGCCTAGACTTATTCCAAGAACAATTGGAAAACCATGCTGCTGACAGACAAGATGTATGGAAATCAAATGTACGTGCAATGACAAAGCAGTGGCTTGACATGGGGCTAAGATCAAGAGCAGTCACTAGAGATCTAGAATGGGGTATTCCTCTTCCACTTGAAGGCGATGAATGGAACGGAAAGTGCATTTATGTTTGGTTTGAAGCGGTTCAGGGTTACTATTCATGTGCAAAACTTTGGTCTAAGCGTTATGCAGGAACTGATGATTGGGAAAAGTGGTGGAAGATTTCAGATGATGGCGTCAAACCGCGTCACCTATACTTCTTGGGTAAAGATAACATTCCATTCCATACAGTGATATGGCCTTCTTTGATAATGGGTCTCAATCATGCTGCAAAAGGATTAGATTCCCAAGTACCTCCTGCATTGCCAGGCCCTGGTGAATTGAATCTAGCAGACAATGTACCTGCCATGGAATATCTAATGCTTGCAGGAGGGCAATTTTCTAAGTCGAGGAAACATGCAGTATGGCTCCCTTCGTTTTTGGAACGTTTCGACCCTGATACTCTTCGTTATTATTTATCAATCAATATGCCGGAGAATCACGACACTGATTTCAACTGGCCCGATTTTGTTGAAAAAATAAATTCTGAATTAATTGCCGCATATGGGAATTTCGTACACAGAGTACTAACACTATCAGAAAGACTACCTGGAAGTAGAAAATTATCAACGTTTGAAAATTTAGATTATTGTGAAGAGCAAATGGGAAAACTGGAGGCTATTCATCTACAAGTAACTACCAGTCTAGAAAGGCACCGATACAAAGAGGCCCTAAGAGGTGTAATGAGTGCATCACAGTTGGGCAACCAAATGTTACAGGCAGCAACACCATGGAAGTTTTTGAAGGATTTGGATGCAGATGGCGCTGAAGAATCCATGGCTAGGCTTTCATTTGGATGGAGAGTTTCACGTTTCATGGCCATCATGACACATCCGTTCTTACCATTTAGTGCTCAAAAATTGTGGGATGCTCTTGGAGAAGAGGGAGATGTTTCGCTTATCGCATGGGACTCAGCTATTGACTGGGAAGTTGAATTCAAATCTTCGTTAAATAATCCAGAGCCACTGTTCCAAAGACTTGATCTTGAAGAAATACTTGCTCAAGAAGAATCTTTAGCCAGCGAAAATAATAATTCCAATGACCTTACACATAGCGTGAAGGGTGGTAAAAAGACAAAGAAGGAGGAAATAGAAATGCCTGAAGGAACAACACATCTTAACTTTGAGACTTTCATGGAAGTTGAGTTAAGAGTAGGGAAAATAACTGAAGTAACAGACCACGATAATGCCGACAAATTATTCGTAGTATCGATAGATGACGGTAGCGAAGATGGTCGGACGATTTGTGCAGGGCTAAAGGAGTATTACTCACCTGAGCAGATGGTTGGGAAATCGGTGGTATTTGTTGCTAATTTGAAACCGAGGAAACTGCGTGGGGTTATGAGTGAAGGTATGATGCTGGCTGCTGATGATGGAAAAGGTGGAGTGAAACTCGTCACAATCGATGGCGAAATATCTCCTGGTTCAGAAGTAAGATAGTCAAATCCTATCTTTTACTACATCCATTATTTTGCGAGATAATTTACGAGATTCTTCTAGGATTTCTGGGGCAGAGCTTCTGATTCCTGCCGCCATATCCTCTGGCAAACTACCAATGTTAATGTCGACATTGAATAGTGCGCCCTTACAGGCAGCACTAGCCAATAATCCAGCAACCCCTACGTCTGAAACAGCATTGGCATTTCCTTTTGAAGCTAAATCAGGCAGATGCCTTAACAATTCCAAAGCTAGTTTTGCAGTTTCATGTGGTATTTCAGTAGCGACAAGTGTAGCATTACGTATCGCATTACGCCGTGCATCTTTGTCTTCATCACTATCTTTTGGTAACTTGAATGATGCCATCACTGCATCAAAAGCATCACTATCCTCGTCGGCTAGTTCACCAGCCCGAGACATAATTCGAACCGATGACGTAAGTGCCTTTTCTGCAATACTCCATCCATCTTGCCATTTCTCCTTACCTATTGTTAGATCACATACCATAATTGTCAACGCAGAGGCTTGTCCTAGTGCAATCGCTGCAGCGGTACCTCCGCCTGGTGTAGGAGAGGATGAGGCTAGAGCGGCTTGAAATTCACGTACAGACATTTCCATCCATGGTGTTTTCATGATTCCACCCCACTTGCAAGCGCCCATTCGATTATTCTAGATTCAGATTCAAAGGGTGCGAGATGGTCGAGACCTAATCCGCGAATGGCTGCGTCTACTAATTCAGTCTCATCAGTACATCCCTCGTCCGCATACCATCTTCCCGAATCTAGCATAGCAGATAGTGGAACTAAGCCCACTAATTCAGAGCCGCATGTATTGATGCCATGATCATTAACAATAGATTTGACCGCTTCAAAAGCGATATGCATAGGGGTCACAGAAACATCTCTCAAATTCATTGAAACTTGCGATATTCCGTGTGCGTCTAAAGGAAGGCCCATGCCTTGTACCATCGGTAACATCCCAGGTATTCTTGTTCTGCGTCCATCCTCTTTCTTCAAGAGTCTTCCAGTGGATCTAACCAATGAACCCGCTTTACGAGCAGCAGCAGCATCCTTTTCATCAACATTCACATTGTATGCGACTAGAATTTGCCTGGCACCAATAACCACTGCTCCGAATTTCGCAGTATTTTCGTTCCATATTGTAGGGCCATAATCGGGCAGGTTAGGACCTTGATTCCTCAATCTCTCTTCAAATCCTTCATACTGCCCCTTTCTCAAGTCAGATAGTAATTCTCTTTCTGGAGTTGCGGCAGCAGCGCCGTAAAGAAATGTACATAATTTGAGTTCAGAAGAAACCCTCTGAGCTAATTTATCCGACATTTTAGCACATTCATCCATAGTCACTCCCTCCAGAGGAATAAATGGACAAACATCGACAGCCCCTATACGAGGGTGTTCACCCTTGTGATTTCGCATATCGATGTGTTCAGATGCACATTTGATGACTCTGAAAGCGGCTTCAGAAACAGCATCAGGCTCACCCGCTATAGTTAGAACTGTACGATTGTAATCTCCATCTGGTTCAATTCCAAGGACTCTGGCCCCATCAATACCTCTTCCAGCATCACTAATCATTTTGATTAGGTTCTCGTCTCTGCCCTCTGAGAAATTCGGAACGCACTCAACAATTCTCTTCGCCATATTGCAAATTGCGAATCGACGACTGATGAACATTACCTAGAATCAGCCATACAATGCATCAGGACTAGATGATAGTCCATTTGATTCACGCTTCTTTTTAATCCTGTCAACAGCATGTAAAATGTCTTCTTGCATTACTTTCGAGCGGTTATCTCTAATCGCTATCATTCCTGCTTCAACAGTTGTTGCCTTTAGTTCAGCACCGCTAAAACCTTCAGTCAATTCTACGATTTTAGCAACATTAATTCTCGATGTCGACATCTTTTTGAAGTGTATAGAAAGAATAGTTTTTCGGCCAGTATCATCTGGAAGTGGAATCTCAATAATACGATCAAACCTACCTGGCCTCAATAGCGCATCATCAAGGATGTCAGGGCGATTTGTCGCTGCAATTATCTTAACGTCTTCCAAGGAATCAAATCCATCTAGCTCCGCTAATAGTTGCATAAGGGTACGTTGTACTTCTCTATCGCCGCTTGTTGCTGAATCGAGTCTTTTAGCCCCAATTGCATCAATCTCATCAAGGAAAATAATCGATGGGGATTTATCTTTTGCCAGCGAAAACAATTCTCTGACCATACGCCCACCCTCTCCTATGTATTTCTGCGCCAATTCCGAGCCAACCATACGGATGAAGGATGCATTAGTATGGCTAGCAACAGCCTTGGCCAACATTGTCTTGCCACACCCTGGCGGTCCGACTAAGAGTATACCCTTTGGGGGTTCAATCCCAACCTTCCTGAACAATTCAGGCTTTTCGAGTGGTAATTCAATAGCCTCACGGACCTGTAAAATCTGTTCATCCAATCCACCAACACTCTCGTAAGTGGTATTTGGTTTCTCCATCACTTCTGCACCAGATACCATCGGATCCCAGGCGTCATGTAGGATTTCAATAATCGACAATGTATCTTGGTTTAGTGCAATACGAGTACCCGGGCGTAATTTATCGACATCTAGTCTTTGGTTAATCGATACTTGAAACACCGTACCATTAGATGAGCGTACAATTGCCCTTTCATCATCCAAAATATCTTGAAGATGACCAACTATCAGTGGTGGGCTCTTTAGGATTCTTACTTCTTCATCTAATCTACTTGCTCGTTTTTTAATATTAGCAAGGTCATTTTCTAAATGTACGCGCTCAGATAACAGCCTCTGAGCCTCGTCCTGTAATTCCTTGTAATCCTTCTCCAAGGCTTTCAAATCCGAATCGTCAGAAACCAATGGTTCTGATGCGCCGCTGTCAACTTCGGTTCCCATATTGTAAGTCCTACAGCCGTCCTTCTTGAAATATCCGTGTATATTGCATCGATTCTGTCTTTACGAAGCCTTGATGAAGCACCGCCGTGACAACGGCTCGGGTGGCATTATGGCTGACTGTGAATTGTGTGGAGCGATGAAGGTTGGAACGATTAATGTCATGATGGGTAAAGCTCAGGTGCAAGCCTGTAAACGCTGTTCTGACAAGATGGGACTTGAACCGAAAAAGATGGCACCTGGCCTCTCACAAGCACGTTCCAGCCCTAGCCCGACATCAGGTGGCTACGGCGGTATTGGGCGTAAAGGTAAGGACATCATGCTAAGGGGCGAAAAAGAGTTAGCCTCTGATTTCTCAAGAAGAGTATCAACTGCCAGGACTGATAAGGGCTGGGACAAACGTGAATTAGCACGTCGGATGGCTGAAAAAATCAATATCATTAACAATGTCGAATCTGGTAAAAGACCAACAGATGCTGTAATTAGAAAATTAGAGAGGGCACTAGACATTACGCTGATGGTTGATGCAAGTCCTGATGAAAACCGACATATCAATTCAGGTGATGGCAGGGGCCTTACATTGGGCGATTTCCTACTTGACGGTAAGGATTGATACTATGCGCAATGTAATACCAGTACATGCAATATGGCTGGCGCAAGATGACCCTAAGAAAAATACAGCCGTGAGATTATCCAAGAGAGGAGATCTCAAACTGCATGAGAAATTCAACAAATTGCCAAGACGTGGAATAATACTGGAGCCACTTTGTGGTAAGGTTCTGGGTCCCGAAGACCATGGTTTACTGCTAGAACAGGGAGGTTCTTTGGTCGGATTAGATTGTTCATGGGCGCACATAGAAGATTCTGTATCACAAGTCATGAAGAAAACTAATCTCCAAGGGAGGATGTTACCCTTGCTATTGGCTGCTAATCCGGTGAATTGGGGGAAGCCTGGTAAAATGACTACTGCGGAGGCCCTTTCTGCATCATTATATTTGATTGGGAAAGAAGAGCAAGCTAGGAAGTTGCTGTCTGCATTTAGATGGGGTGAACAATTTTTCATATTGAATAAAGAGCCACTAGATGCGTACAGTGCTGCTAAATCTTCCAAAGAGCTAGTCGAACTTCAGTTCGAATTCTTTGATATCGAGAGACCTGAGTGAGAGAGTTCTGTGATGCCAAGGAATATGGAGTGGTGACTTCGTAATTACATCATGGTAAAGCGGCCGATTCACCGCCTATCGTCTAATGGACCAATCCCCGAACTCGATGAACTCGCTGAAGAATCAATCATTACGATTCGTACAGAAGATGAAACCGTGGTCCGTTTACTTGCATCTCCATTTGACCTAGGAGACTTAGCGCAAGGGCACATTACATGTGAAGGCCGGGGGGAAGTCGAGAAAATCATTGTTGACGGGACTGATGTGAAAATTACAGGTAACGTCCAGCCGAGGCCTAGTGAAGACCTACTTACTGCAGCATGTGGTGCTTGTACTACTGGTGATATTGAAGTCCCAAGGAATATAGTATCCAACACGGTAAAACTGAATTCAAACATCTCAAAGATGATGAATGACATGAAAGAAAATCAACCTTGGTTCAAAGTCACAGGTGGCATGCATGCTGCAGCATTATTCGATGAGAATGGTGACTTGCTAATATTGCGAGAAGATGTTGGCAGGCATAATGCGGTTGACAAAGTGATTGGAGGAGCTATTCGTAATGGAATTTCTAGCCGCATAATGGGCCTTTCAGGGCGAATAGGTTGGGAATTGGTTGCGAAAGCAGTGAGGGCAGATGTGGAATTAGTTATTGCTGTAGGAGCTATAAGTTCCGCAGCGGAGCATTTAGCCCGGAGTGCCGGATTGACTTTGGTCGGGTTCGCTGCTAGTGAAACTCCGTCTGTTGTAGGCCCTTTGAGCCGCATCATTGACAAGCCTTGAGCGAACCGCTAACATAATGTCGAGCAGAGAAGATGCGAGAGCAGTTACTCCGCCCGACAACACTCCATTGAAAATAAAGAAGCCCAAATCAATTGCAGCAGGCATCCCAGCAGCTAATTCCTCTCTGATACATGGGATTAAGAAAATGGGTGTTACCAAGACTATCAAGACCTTGATTACTGTAAACCAGCCAGACGGTTTCGATTGCCCAGGATGTGCATGGCCAGACCCTGAACACGCTTCTGCATTCGAGTTCTGTGAAAATGGCGCTAAGGCAGTAGCCGATGAAGCAACAAGGTCCAGAGTGACACCTGATTTCTTCGCAAAAAATAGTGTTCAGGATTTATCTGAAAAGAGTGACTTTTGGTTAAACAAACAGGGCAGGATAACTCATCCAATGATCCTCAAACCTGGGCAGAATCACTACGAAGAGATTTCATGGAAGGATGCTTTCGAAATGGTTGCTGAAAATATTTCCACAAGTGACAACCCAGACCGTTCTGTATTCTATACATCGGGACGCACATCTAATGAAGCCGCTTTTTTGTATCAATTATTTGCTAGAACATTAGGTACAAACAATATGCCAGATTGCTCAAACATGTGCCATGAATCTAGTGGTAAAGGTCTTGGGGAGACTATCGGTATAGGGAAGGGAACTGTGAGTTTAGAAGATTTTAACCATTCAGAATTTATTTTGGTTGTAGGCCAAAACCCGGGGACCAATCACCCCCGTATGCTCACCGCCTTAAGAGACGCTAAACGTAATGGTGCGAAAATAATCCATGTTAATCCATTACCCGAAACTGGTTTAGTGAGATTCAAACATCCTCAAGATTACATGAAATTGTCATTTGGTAGCGAAGCATTAGCAGATATGCATTTGCAGGTGAAGATTGGTGGCGATGCTGCCTTGATGCACGGGCTAATGAAAGTCCAACTCGAATTAGATGCATTAGACCATGAGTTTATCGAAACATCAACTATTGGATTTGACAAACTAATTGAAAATATACGCAGTACTAGTTGGAAATGCATCGAAGACGATTCTGGATTAACTAGATTCCAAATTGAGAAGGCAGGTAGGATGATGTCGAAGTCCAAGGCATCAATTGCATGCTGGGCTATGGGATTAACTCAACACAAAAACGGAGTTGCGGTAATCCAAGAAGTAAGTAATCTAATGCTAATGGGCGGACACATCGGCAAAAAAGGTGCAGGTTTGTGCCCTGTTCGAGGCCATTCAAATGTCCAAGGCGATCGTACAGTTGGAATATGGGAAAGGCCTAGTGAACAGTTCCTTGCGAGATTAGACGCTGCCTGCGGAATAACTAGCCCTAGGGAACACGGGGTAGATGTTGTAGAAGCAATAACTAAGATGCAAGAAGGTGAAGTCGACTTGTTTTTCTGCATGGGTGGTAACTTCATATCAGCAACACCAGATACACTAGCAACTGCTATTGGATTAAGAAATGTTAAATTGACAGTTCAGGTTTCAACTAAGTTGAATCGCTCGCACCTTGTTACAGGCGATACTGCCTTGATATTACCGTGCCTTGGTCGAACAGAGCTAGACGTTCAAAAATCTGGCAAACAATTCGTAACTGTAGAAAACTCAATGGGTATTGTTCATACTTCAAAAGGTGGCTTAAACCCTGCAAGCAAACATCTTCGCAGTGAACCATGGATTGTTGCTTCTATGGCCACAGCTGTATTGAATGATGATCGAGACTGGATGGAATTTGCTCTTGATTATGATAATATTCGTTCACTTATGAGTGAAGCATTAGCTGGTTTTGATGATTACAATGAACGCGTCAGGAGTCCTAATGGATTCGCCCTGCCCAATCCACCAAGGGACTCACGTTCGTTTAATACTCCAGATGGTAAGGCCCATTTTGTCAGCCATGAATTACCCGATGTTACAATTCCAAAGGACCGTTTTATCATGATGACCATTCGATCTCACGACCAATACAATACCACCATTTATGATTTGCACGACAGGTATCGTGGTATTCATGGGAATAGGCGTGTTGTATTGATGAATGCTCAAGACATGTCAGATAGGGGATGGAAGACACGGCACATAGTAGACATAATATCTCATTTCGAAGGTAAAGAAAGGCGTAGTGATGGTTGGCAATTAGTAGCTTATGACATCCCTAAAGGGAACATTGCAACATACTTCCCTGAGGCGAATGTTTTGGTCCCATTGGAATCTACCGCTGTCAAATCTAATACTCCGACTTCAAAATGGATTGAATGTAGCCTTCACGATCCAGGCACTGCACTTTCCGAGGAATAATCGCATGAAAGAAATCGGTTATTTGGAACTCTTGAAAAAGAATTCAAAGTTCAGGACATTCTGGGCTGCAGGCGTAATATCGATGATGGGTGAATGGTTCAACACAATCGCTTTATTCACATTGATTTTGAAATATTCTGGCTCTGAAGCAATGCTTGGACTGCTATTTACAATCAGAATGCTAGGTTTTGCTGTGTTGCAACCAATTACTGGATTGTTAGCAGATAGATGGTCAAGAAAATGGATAATGGTTGTTACTAACCTCGCCCAAGTTGGCCTTGCTTTGTGTTTCCTAATGGTAAATGGCCCTGAAGATATTTGGTGGCTTATGGGTCTGTCTGGTGTTATGATGGTACTACACGGGGGATACATGACTGCTGAACGTTCAGCATTACCTAACATAGTCGAAGAACATGAGTTGGCTACTGCAAATGCCCTAGACGCAGCAACATGGTCTACCGCACTAGCAACAGGGGCTTTCCTTGGCGGATTAGTTGTAGCGCAGTACGGCACTGATGTCGCTTTCATTGTAGATTCAATTACATTCCTAGTAGGGGCTCTAATTTTGCTTCCGCTCACAGTTCCACAAAATGTCAGCAGCGATATGAAAGGTCCAATATTCAAAACTGCTTTTTCCAATATCAAGGCCGGTTTTGTTCGATTAATTAGTGAGCCTAGATTGAAGAGAATTGTATTTGCTAAGACTACATGGAACCTTGCAGGCGGTGGATTAGCAGCGGTGTTCTTAGTTGTTGCAGGCTCTAGAATGTCACCAGGTGAAATGGCTGCAGGTATCGGCCTATTTTTCATGGCGAGAGGCATAGGGACTGGAATTGGCCCGATTATTGCTAGAAAATACTTGGTAGATAAAAATAAGTGGCCAGCTTTAGTTGGAATACTGGTTTCTGTATCTGGGTTTTTCTATCTCCTGATTGGCCTTACATTGTTCGAAAACCTGTACTTGACAATGTTTTTGATCATACTTGCGCATGCAGCAAGTGGTGCTAATTGGGTCCTATCGACAATCCTTACTCAACAGTGGGTTGAGGATGAAATGCGTGGTAGAGTATTCAGTATTGACATGCTGTTGATGGCAATATCGTTCAGCACAAGCACATATGTTGCAGGATGGCTTCGAGATAATACCGATATGGCACTGGATACAGGAATGATTTGGTTTGCGTGTGCTATGATTGCTTTTGGCATCATATTCACATTATGGCGACCGGATAATAATCCAAAGAATATAATCGTTTAACGTAAATTATGCTGAATAGTTACAACAATCCATAAGGCCGAGTTTACACACCGATTAACATGGCCACCGATATAGACGCTATGCGCGCACATATCGGGCAGGGGATTCCTACCGTATTACCAACACATCCAGGAATTTGTGATGAAGTAGACCATGCTCCCGCTAGGCGACAAATACTGTCTGATAAAGAAAAGAAATTGGCTTTGCGTAATGCACTACGCTATTTCCCAGAGAAACTCCATGAGGAACTGGCAAAAGAATTCGTTGATGAATTAGAAACATATGGCAGAATATGGATGATGAGATATCGACCAACAGAATATCCAATCTACGCTTACCCATTGGATGCATATCCTGCAACTTCACAGCAAGCAGCATCGATAATGCTAATGATCCATAATAATCTCGACAAGAAAGTTGCACAATTCCCTCATGAACTGATAACTTATGGTGGAACAGGTGCTGTTTTCCAAAATTGGGCACAGTATCGGTTGGTTATGAAATACTTGTGCGAGATGAATGATGAACAGACTCTAGTCATGTATTCAGGGCACCCAATGGGACTGTTTCCATCATCGAAAGATGCTCCGAGAGTTGTAGTGACAAATGGAATGGTAATACCAAATTATTCTACTCAAGATGATTATGATAGGATGAACGCCCTTGGAGTTAGCCAATATGGACAGATGACTGCAGGTTCATACATGTACATAGGTCCGCAGGGAATTGTTCATGGCACAACTATTACTGTCCTCAATGCCGCTAGGATGCACGCTGGTGCTAAAGACTCACTTGCTGGCGTAACATTCGTCACATCAGGCCTCGGTGGCATGAGTGGAGCACAGGCTAAAGCAGCCGTAATTGCTGGTGCATCTTGCATAGTAAGCGAAGTTAATCCACACGCAGCGCACAAAAGACACGAACAGGGTTGGCTTTCAGAAATCGCAGATTCTGTTGATGATGCAATCGATAAAATGGTCCATGCCAAAAATTATGGAATCGCTAAGTCGATTGGCCATATTGGAAATATTGTGCATCTGTTGGAGAGAATGGTTGAAAGAAACATTGAGGTTGACTTATTATCTGACCAGACTAGTTTGCACAATCCATGGCAAGGAGGATATTACCCTGCCACCTTGTCATTTAATGAAGGAAAGAAGATGATGTCAGAAAACCCATCACAATTCAAAATAGAGGTTCAAGAGACATTGAGAAGACACGCATCTGCTGTAAATAATTTAGTGGACAATGGTACTTACTTTTGGGATTATGGCAATGCATTCCTACTCGAAGCGTCTAGAGCAGGCGCTGATGTAATGAATGCAGATGGGGATGGATTCAGGTATCCTAGTTATGTTGAAGACATAATGGGCCCAATGTGTTTCGATTACGGGTTTGGGCCATTCAGATGGGTTTGCACATCAGGCGACCCTGAAGACCTACGAGAGACGGATCGTATCGCAGCAGATGTCCTGCGAAAAATGTCTGAAAATTCACCAGTGGAAATCAAGCAACAAATGTTGGACAACATTAAGTGGATTGAACAGGCAGAACAGTACGAAATGGTTGTAGGTAGCCAGGCACGAATATTGTATGCTGATGCCGACGGCCGTAAAGAGATCGCAAGGTCATTCAATGAAGCTATCAAAAATGGTTCAGTAAGTGGACCTATAGTTCTTGGAAGGGACCATCATGACGTATCTGGGACTGATTCTCCTTACAGAGAAACTGCCAATATTAGAGACGGTTCAATGTTTACGGCAGATATGGCCGTTCAAAACTTCGTGGGCGATTCCTTTAGAGGAGCAACGTGGATTAGTTTACACAACGGAGGCGGTGTTGGCTGGGGCGAAGTAATCAACGGCGGATTCGGTCTACTAATTGATGGTAGCCGAGATAGTGAAAGAAAATTACTTTCCATGCTTGACTGGGATGTCAATAATGGAATTTCTAGACGTGCTTGGGCGCGCAATGATGGCGCGGTTTATGCGATTAAAAGGGCGATGGAGTCAAATCCATTGCTAAAGGTGACATTACCTAATATTGCAGAGGACAAACTCATTGACTCCTTCTATCGTGGTGATGAATAATGGGGAGCATCAAGTTAGACGGTAATACCCTCAGCACAACCGAAATCGCATTGATTTCCATGGGTGAGAAGGTCGAGGTGGCATCAGACTCCTGGCTTAAAATAAATGCTGCAAGGGATGTAGTAGAAGGAATACTAGCAAGGGGTGAGACTGTTTATGGCATTAATACAGGATTTGGTGCGTTGGTTAGCGAATCCATTTCACCGGAGGACTTAGCGGCATTACAGGTTAATCTAATCCGTTCACATGCTTGTGCAATTGGCGAACCAATGTCTATTCCTGACACTAGGGCAATGATGTGCGTCCGTGCAAATTCATTAATCAAGGGATGCTCAGGAATTCAGGCATCAGTAATAGAGCAATTAATCACTTATCTAAATCAAAATATCATTCCAGTTGTTCCAAGAATTGGTTCCCTAGGAGCATCAGGAGATCTTGCGCCATTGTCACACATGGCATTAGCGCTCATTGGTGAGGGTGAAGTTTGGGGCGATGATGGACCCATTGGCACACCGACTCTGCTCAGGGAAAAGGGATTGATTGCAGTCGATTTAGGAGCTAAAGACGGACTTTCACTGATTAATGGGACAAGTCAAATGTGTTCTTTCTTAATTAATGTCGAAACAAGACTTTCCAGTTTATTACCACTAGCAGATTTGATTGCTTGCGTATCAATGGAGGCCCGCAAGTGTTCGATTAAGCCAATGGATTCCAGAGTCCACGCGGCAAGACCACACCATGGTCAATCTTTGGTGGCTGAACGAATTACTCAGATTATGAAAGATTCCGAAATCCTTGCATCGCACAAGAATTGTGACAGAGTTCAGGACGCCTATTCATTCCGATGTATACCGCAGGTTCATGGTGCTGTACTCGAAAGATTCCGTACTCTTTCGTCTACTCTTGAAATCGAGATAAACAGCGCAACAGATAACCCGTTGATATTCCCAAACCCTGCGAACCCAGGTGTAGACGAAGTTATCAGCCAAGGAAACTTCCATGGGGAGATTTTAGCAATAGCTGCTGATGGAATGTCGCATGCGATATTTGAGTTAGCACACATAAGTGAAAGAAGAATCGACCAGATAGTTGACCCCGCCAGAAGTGACTTACCTGCATTTTTAGCAACCAACTCAGGATTAGAATCCGGTATGATGATCGTTCATTATGTCGCCGCTGCTGCATTGGCTGAAATGCATGGTAGAGTAATGCCACGCTCCGCCTTTTCAACACCAACCTCAGGAGGTCAAGAGGACCATGTTTCAATGGGCGCAACCGCCTGTTGGAATCTGGTAGAATCTAGTGTTCATCTATCGCAGGTTCTCGCTTGTGAGTTGATCATAGCATGTGAAGCACTTGAGTACAGGGATGCTGAACCTGCTGAACATGTCAAGGCCCTATATCGTCTTGTTAGAGGGTTTTGCGAACCATTGGATGGAGACAGGTCGACATCGAAAGAGATTGAGATGGTAGCTAGAGAATTGTCCAATGGTGGATGGTTGGCTAGAATAGAAGCAGAGTGCGGCAGACTTCCTAGATGAGTTCATTTATTCTTAACTCAACTTCATCTAATCCGGTCAATTGCCTTACTCTAAACCTCATTTTGGTTACTTCAGATTTGAATCCTCGTTCAGCCAAGATATCTAGGCGATTGTCTAATTCAATTGCCTTGCGAACTTTTATTTCAACGGCCTCATAAATACTGTAGCCCAAATCATCTGAAACCTGGAAGAGTGCCGGTTCTGCTTCAGACACGTCTATTCCCATTCTCCTCCATTGTAGGATTCTACGTCTCGCAATATCTTTGGTATACCCTTGACGCGGTATGCGCACAAGGAATGACAAAGAAGAACCATCACCAAGAGGCTTTTCTTGTAAATCATCAATTTCATCGACTATTTCCTCGCTTTCCTCAATTACATCGAACTCGATTTTCTTAGGTACTTCCCATTCATTAGACTCTCTGTGCCACTGTGAATGCTGTATGGAATCCATAATACCGTCTGAAACTACCAATAAAAGGGACCATGGTTTTCGATGAAGAGAGTCTTTCAGTTTTATGACCATGTTCAAAACCTTATCAAATCCATGGAGTGAAATTAACCATTCTATGCCTTCGATAATAGCAACACCTGTGTGATTTTCAATACGTGATGAGACCAAATCGTGAATTTGGTCCAGTGATGGCTGGATTGAACCTGCAACATCTTGTGATGTAACCCAATAAGACTCAACTTTATCCAGATCAATGTGTTCTAAAAGACGGCGTTGTGGGAGTCTGGATAATAGCAAAACATGCCCGTCACCCCTCATTGACAACGAATCAACATAAGCTAGAATTTCATCATGTGAAATCAAAGTATGAGTATAAGATTTACCAAATTCAAAATCCATTATTGGAACCCCATTTAGCCTACGCCTATGTAGACCGTAACGCTTCAAGTCCATGAACCATTATATCGTGCTATGCCCTCGGAATGACGGTGACAGCAATGTCTAATGAAGAAAAACCAGATATCCCGATGGCCGAGTGTGGCGCTTGCCGCGCAATCATACCACTTGATAGTGAATCCTGTTCCGAATGTGGAGCACGATTTGACAGTGTATCCGAGGAAACTCTCGGTGAATGTGGCTCTTGTGGGAAATTGCAGCCAACAGACTCGAAATCGTGCATCCAATGTGGTGTCTCTTTCGTAGAAGAAGAGTCCGAGGTCGAATCGATAGAGGATTCTGAAAGTGGCGATGAAATACCTGCTTCACAGGCTTTAGAAGAATTAGATTCAGTAATTGATGATATTAATTCTCTAAGAGAAGAAGATGAAAAACCTGATGAGATTTTGGAAGTTGAAGAAGAGACTCAAGAAGAACCTGAAGATGATGAAGAGGACCACTCAGAACCAGACGACAATTCAGAGGGGCCATCCGAAGAATTGGACGCTGAATCTGAAGAAGCAGTAGAGGCTGATTCTGATGAAGAGCAATCTGAATCAGAAGAGGATACTGAAGGAGTAGAAGAAGCGGGCTCTGATGAAGAAGATTCTGAAGATAAAACAGAAGAAGAAGTCTCAGAGGAAGAGGACCAGAAGAATTTGGATTACTGGCGTACTACAGTAGTTATGGCATTTGAAAATCTCGCTTTAGCAATTGCAGAATCCGGCATGACTGCAAGTGAAGCATTCGTAGCAGTTGACGGCAACGATGACAAATTGATTGATGCTCCAGAACTTCAGAAGGGCATTGAGGAGATTAGCGGAGAATGGCTAACTCCAAACCAAGTCAAAGCGATATTGGAATACTTAGACACCAATGAAAATAATAGGGTAGACCCTAGTGAATTAGTTCAAGCCCTAGATGATTTAAAAATCGGTATCAAGCCAGGTAAATTTCCTAAGTCAAAGAAAAAGAAGGAGTTCCCATCTAAAGTTCAAAAGTTCCTAATGGGGAAAAGCGCAAATGATATCTTTTACCCTATAGCATACTTCTTGATGGTTACTTTCATTGGAATATGGGTTGTCAACGGAGTTGGATTGATAGTTGATGGTTCAGGTGGACCTGTGCTTTACGAAGGTGATGGCGCAGTTTGGGACCATTGTGGAACCGAAGTAGGAGACGAACTGGGAGATGATTGTTCAGGATATGCAGTTGAAGGGGAGATTTACCCTTGTCATGATACACTTGATGCGAATAAATGTCAAAACTCTTACACTCCATTTAGTGGAGAAAAGGATTCAGATAGTATGCCTGCAGGTTTCTACACAGATGGTATCATCATGATGGTTCTTGGAGTTATAGGACTCGGAATAACGGCATTCCTACATTTATTCTATGCACCTTCACTAAGGGACAGAGTCAAAGGAAATGACACTGATGAAAACCAAGAATCTGATCACAATAAGTCTGACGAGGACGATGAAGAAGAATCAGATGACGATAAAGAATCTGATGATGAGGAAGAATCTGATGATGAGGAAGAATCTGATGATGAGGAAGAATCTGATGATGAAGAGTCTGATGAAGAGTCTGATGATGATGAAGAGGATGCAATCGACGTAGGAGATTGGGTTGGAGTTGAAGTCGATGGGGAAGAGATCTTTGGAGAAATCATTGAATTTGATGACGAAGAAGATACTGTGACAATCGAGACCGAAGACGGTGACGAAGTAACAGCGAACCAAGAAGACATGTTCCTCGATGATGAAGACGACGAGTGATTTTATGTCCGATAAGCTAGACGCTTTAGTTGGAAAAGAATCATGCCCAGTATGTGGCACAATCTCGCAAAAAGGCACCAGCAGATGCCCAGAGTGTGGCACATTTCACTCTGGAGTACACTTAGAAGAAAGGCCAGCTCCAAGTCCTGAAGAAAGAATTAACTCAAGAGATGTTAACCCTTTAGATTATTCAATAAATCCAGATTCGGCAATAGCGGATGAGGATTTTGAAGGAGACGATACCACAGTAAAAAACTGGAGTGGAGGGGCAACTGATTTCTCATTTGTTGATGATGAACCGGTAAAGGTTCGTGAAGTTGAAATCCCAAAATCCGAAGAAATCGAGTCAGATTGATTTATTCTTAAATGCTAATTGAATAGCGATTAGCCATTAATCATTAATTAGTTATTGCAAGGTGGGCTCGGCCAGAATTGAACTGGCGATCTTTGCCATGTCAAGGCAACGTCATAACCCCTAGACCACGAGCCCTTGCAAGTTGTCCACTTTGATTCGGTATATATCCGAATCGGTAGCGAATCAAGAAACAATCTTGGAAATTTTACCAGTACAGCCTTCTTGAGAGCAAAACCCACCACAACGTGTGCGGCCATTGCTCATCACAATCATCTTACCATCCTTGATGGGACCATAGGTCTTGCATTTCAAACAGAATCCGCTGACTTTAGCCATAAGGAACGTGTTCTCCGTGGATAATCTTAGTAATGAATACTGTGATTTGTTTATCATTTCAAAAATAATGGTTTTTTGTCAAAATACCCCCCCCTCCAAGGGGTAAAATAGCAAAAGTTGCAAAAAAACAGCCATAAAGAGTGTACTGCAAGCCTTGCAGATGTAGCTTGACAAAACCGTTGTCGCATAATGTATGTTATGCGACAACTAGTGGGTCTCCAAATCGACATCATCGGGATTAAGTGCGAAAATCCCAACCAAAGGGGGTCCACCAAGTAAGGATTCGATACCACCATCCCTAGAATCTAACTCTTCTGCGATTCTTTTTGCACTACGATGCCAAGAATCTTCATTATCATAAATCGCCTGAAGCAAAAACATTGGTTGACCATCAATCGATCTTGAAACCCAGGCCCTTACACAACCCTCCGTCCTTCTACGCATTTCTTGCCTAGCTTCCAACATACGCTGCAATCTGGCGTCTACACCTTTGCGTGCAGAACACACTACAGTTTCCAACCAGTACGGTTTTAATGATTTCATATTAATCCCTACTTAATTTACGTTTAGTGAAAAATCATCTCGCCTTCAAGCATAGTAGCTGCAAATGGTGAATGGCCAGGTTGCAAACACCATGATTGCCACCAGGGTCCATCTAAAATATTCAGATTAGCAATTCCACCTTCTTTGATCTGACCATGTACTAATCCCGAAGGGTGGGGAGTAGTGAGTGCTGAATTGCGAGTACATGCTGCTAGAGCAATGATTGGCGGTATTTCATTACGTTGAACTAATATCGAGCCAATGAATGGTAAACTCAAGGTTCGACAATTAGGATTGAAGTCTGAAGCAATAGTCCATGCCCACTCATTTTCAATACATTTTGAAAATGGAGGGTATTCCTCACCCATAGAATAAGGGGTACCTGGTAAGAAACCCGCATTGACTCCAGATGCGTGCATTGCAGCTCTATCATCATCGTTGGTGTAGTGTGCGTGGTCCGCTGTTGATACTTTCAAATCTGCAGCTAATGCCCCACCACCCCCATCAACAAATTCATCGATATGTATTCGTAAATCAAGACCACCTACTCTGCTGGCTTTCAGAATTTCTTCACTTTGTTCAACACTAAACCACCCCGGCTCACAAAATACATCTGCGCTTCGGGCAATACCCTGTTCCAAAACTGCAGGAAGTTGTTCGGATAATATTTCTTCGAAATATGAATCAATCGAGTTATCCATCGGTGCTGCATGGGCACCCAGCCATGTTAGATCCAATGACGGAAGCCTTTCAATTGCGCTTATTCCTTCTGCTATCGATAATAGACGCAACTCTGATTCAGTATCAAGACCGTACCCCGATTTAGCCTCAAGATGGGTTGTGCCGTTACGTAATGACTCGCGCATACGTTCGATTCCCAAATGTGCTAATTCGGAATCAGAAGCAGTTCTAGTTGGAATAACAGTGGCTGCGATTCCTCCACCTCGTTGAGAGATTTCACGGTAACTAAGTCCCTGTTGTTTCCATGAAACTTCCCGACTTCTGTCACCACTCCACAATAAATGGGTGTGTGAATCAACAAGGCCAGGAATTACCGCCTTACCTTCTAAATCTAGTATTTCAACCTGTGAATATTCAGAAAGTAGTTCTTCGGTTGGACCTATTTTTTCAATGACAAATCCATCTATCAAAATAGCCAAACCGGCCTCAGAAACATATGCACTTTCATCAGTAACATTACCAATAATTGGACCATCGCCAGCCATGTGGGCGATAGGCCCGGCATTGATGAGGAGCCTTTGCATATCTTGGCGAGTATGTAACCGTTAGATAGTATATGCGACAGGAAGAGATGATGGCAGGTGATTGGGTTCTCGGTATTGAATCGACCGCACATACCTTTTCGTTTGGATTGGTAGATGGTAAAGGAAGTCCTAAGCCATCTGCATCTGACACACTACGTCCAACTGAAGGTGGCATACATCCAAGAGAGGCTGCAGACCATCATGTCGAGTTATCCTCTGTTTTGTTAAACAGAATTCTTTGTGATAATGATTTGAAAACTTCAGATATTGGAGCCGTTGCATATTCGCAAGGGCCAGGGATGGGAGCATGCTTGCGAACAGGTGCGGCTGCTGCAAGGGCGATTTCATCTCATCTTGATGTTCCATTAATTGGCGTAAATCACTGTGTTGCCCATATTGAAATTGGAAGAGAACAGTGCGGATGTGATGATCCGATTTTGCTATACGTAAGTGGTGGCAACACTCAGGTTATTGCCAGATTGGATGGCAGATATCGTGTGTTGGGAGAGACTCTCGATATAGGAATTGGGAATATGCTTGACAAATTCGCAAGGAACCATGGTATTCCGTTCCCTGGTGGTCCAGTTATCGAGAAAAAGGCCCTTGAATATTTGTCAAAAAACCCAAACCCGTCATTGCGAGGTTTGGAATTACCATATGCAGTTCATGGAATGGACTTGGCGTTCTCAGGTTTGATGAGTTCTGCAAACAAATTGGTTAGTCAAGGTATGCCATTTGAGGCGGTTTGCTGGAGTTTACAAGAACATGCATTTGCGGCATGCATAGAAGTTGCTGAAAGAGCGCTTGCTCATACGGGTAAGACTGAGATTCTTCTAGGCGGTGGAGTTGCATGTAATCAGAGATTGCGCGACATGTCTAGCATAATGTGCAGTGAAAGAGATGCAAGTAGTCACTGTCCTCCACGTATGTATTGTATTGACAATGGTACAATGATTGCAAGACTGGGATGGCTTGAAATTAATAGTGGAAGAGTAACATCACTCATAGAATCAGGCATAGACCAAGAAATGCGAACAGACCAAACACCCATTTCGTGGGCTTGAGGGGATGCCAAGGGTTATGAGAGGCGGATAAGCCGCAACATTATGAACGGGCGAAGGCGCAAGGATGAGCCATTCAATCCATTTGCACCAAACGCTAGTCAGAAGTCCCGTGAAAGGAAGGAAAGGACCCAACGTCCACCTCCACGTACAAAGACTCCAGAGCCAGTCAAACAGTCAGATGACTTGGCAGCAAAGCAAAAAACGGCTATTGAAGCTTTGAAGCGAAAGAAGGAACTTGAAGAAAAGAAAGCTGCTGAAAAGGTTGCGCAAAATGTTGCGCAAAGTGTTGAACCAGTGGTACGAAAGAATCCTTCACCTCAGCCGAAGCAAGCCCCAAAGACTTCAATTAAAAAGCCAGATAGTAGGGAAGATAGGCTCGCTGCATTGCGCGCCAAGTCTGCAGCCACTGCACAATTTGCTAAAGATGCAAAAGATGCAAAGAAAGTTGGAGATATTGAAGAACTCGTAGTAGAAGTGGAAAAAATTGAAGCAAAACCTGCCGTTGAAATCGAGATCGTACCTGAAGAAGTTATTACTCCAGAGGTTGTAGTTGAAACTTCTACATCAAATGTATTCAAGACAATTAAAACCGAAAAGAAAAAGGTTGACAGAAGGCCAAAAAGAAGGCGCCATGACAAAAAGGGTGGCGGAAGACAACCACAGTCAAGAAAATTAGATCGTCGCAAATATCTAGAATACAAATACGTCGCAAAAGATTTGCTAGACAATGAAGCTATTAGTGAAGAACACAGGTCAAATGTCTTGGGACAGATTTGGGCTAAGGGCGAACGTATAGGAGTGTCTGAGGCAATCGAATTCATTACTCAAAAAGAAGAAGAACTGATTATACCTGCAGAAGTTGCAGATGAGTTTAGAAAAATCGTAAAGAGATATACGACTAAGAGATGATAAATATGTCAGAAGTAAAAGATAACAAAGTTGCTAGCGTGCATTATACCGGAACTTTACCAGATAGCGGTGAAGTGTTTGACTCAAGCGAGGGAAGAGACCCACTAACATTCCTAGTAGGTCATAAGAACATGATACCTGGTTTCGAACGTGAATTGATGGGCGCAAAGGTTGGAGATAAAGTTGAATTCACACTATCGGCTGAAGAGGCATACGGTGAACACAATCCCGATGCGATTCAACAAGTACCTACCGACATGTTTGGCGACATCACCCCTGAAGTTGGAATGACATTGAATAGCGATATGGGACCATTCAGAGTTACAGTTGTAACAGCAGAATCCGTTACTGTAGATTTCAATCATGCATTAGCAGGCCAAGCATTAACCTTCAATGTTGAAGTTGTCGAACTACGCGATGCATCTGAAGAAGAGATTAGTCATGGGCATGCTCATGGACCCGGCGGGCAAAACCACTGATGGAGACATCAATATGGCAAGCCAGCGAAGAGATGACTGGCGGACTCTCGGAGGTATTGAGGTTCCGAAAATAGCAGGACCTGATGTTTCAGGTACACCTCCTTACACCAGAGGAATTCACAACACAATGTATCGGTCCAGACTATGGACAATGCGGCAGTATGCAGGATTTAGCAGTGCAGAAGCAACTAATGAAAGATTCAAATTATTACTTGAAAGGGGACAAAAAGGCCTTTCAGTGGCTTTTGATCTTCCGACACAACTTGGGCTAGATGCTGATGATGAGATGAGTGAAGGCGAAGTTGGAAAAGTTGGAGTGTCTATTTCGTGTTTAGATGACATGAGGATATTATTTTCAGGAATTCCTTTGGATAAAGTTTCAACATCAATGACTATCAATGCTCCTGCAATGGTGTTACTAGCGATGTATGTTGCTGTTGCAGAAGAAAATGGAGTGAGTAGTTCACAGGTCAAGGGTACTATTCAAAATGACATTTTGAAGGAGTATATTGCTAGAGGCACGCATATATTCCCACCAGAACCATCAATGCGGCTGATTACAGATATCTTTGAATATTGCGCAGAAGAGATACCCGAATGGAATACAATTTCTATATCGGGATACCACATTAGAGAAGCAGGCTCCACTGCAATTCAAGAAGTTGCATTTACAATTGCTAATGCATTGGCTTACGTCGAGGCTGCTGTTGAAAAGGGGCTAGACATAGACACATTCGGCCCAAGGCTTTCATTCTTCTTTAATTGTCATAATGACTTCTTTGAAGAAGCAAGTAAATTCAGAGCTGCTAGGAAATTATGGTATGACTTGATTACCGAAAGATATGCTCCTAAAAATCCCAAAAGCGCAATGCTAAGATTCCACACCCAGGTTGCAGGAGTATCCCTAACCGCTCAGCAGCCAATGAATAACATAGCCAGAGTAACAATCCAAGCCCTCGCCGCAGTATGTGGGGGCACACAGAGCTTACACACGAACTCGTATGATGAGGCATTGGGATTGCCAACAGAAGAAAGTGCTACTGTAGCCCTTAGAACTCAACAAATTATTGCTGAAGAAAGTGGAGCCGCAAATGTTGTTGACCCGCTGGGTGGATCTCACCTAGTAGAGATGCTAACAGATGAAATATATGAGAAATCAAAATCCAAGATTTTTGAAATCGAGAAGATGGGTGGGGCTATGAAGTCCATTGAAGCTGGATTCCAACAAAGAGAAATTCACGAAGCCGCGTGGGACCACTTGAATCAAGTTGAATCTGGAGATAGAAAGATTGTAGGCGTCAATCATGGAGTTCTCGAAGAAGAAAAGATGCCTCCGGTTTTGAAACCAGATGCAGACTTAGGAATGCGACAGAAAGAGAAATTAGCCATTATACGCAAAAACCGAAATGGTGAAGCTGTTGAGGAGTCCCTTACTGCTATTCGAGTTGAGGCTGCAAATGAAACCAACTTATTCCCATTAGTAATTGAGGCATTGAAGCACGACTGCACCCTAGGTGAAATTATTTCTGCCATGAAAGATGAATTTGGAACTTACATGGCTCCAAGCGGTTTTTAGGTGATTGAATGAAGATATATCTCGACCATATTGGAATTGCATGTGACAATTTAGATGAATCGTCTGCATTCTGGAAACTTATTGGCTTGACACAAGGTGAATCTGATGAGGTCGTTGAAGAACAGGGCGTTAAGACAAGGTTTTTCTCAACTAGCGAGAATGATCCAGGGACACCGATGGTTGAACTCCTTGAACCAACTAGTAGTGATACCCCGATTGGTAAATTTTTGGCAAAAAGAGGACCTGGTATCCAACAGTTGTGCTTTAGGGTAGAAGATTTGGAATCTATGATCTCACTATTACTCGAAAATAATGTTACCATGATCGATGAGGTACCTAGAAAAGGTTCCCATGGAGCATTAATCGCTTTTGTACATCCTAAAAGTACAGGTGGAGTACTTGTAGAGTTGGCTCAAAAATAATCTCGCTAATATCCTAATCAATTGATTATGGCATTTTTGATTATCTTACTTGGACAATACTGTTCAATCAGAACATTGAGCCACTGTTATGGGCGGACCTCTATTGACACTGACCGGGGTCGCTAAGAACTTCGGTGAAGTTGAAGCTTTGACCCATGTCGACTTGGAAATAAATCCAGGTCAGGTAATTGGATTAGTTGGCGGCAATGGGGCTGGGAAAACAACATTACTTCGACTTATGGCAGGGGTAATGGAGCCATCAAACGGTTCGATTTTATTTGGTACCAAACCGGTATCGACGATGCGAGCAAAATTGGGTGTTGTACCTGAATCCACCGGTTTGTATTCTAGACTGACAGCTTGGGAGAACATTCGATACCATTCACGTATGTACGGCATATCTGATGAAGTCGCGTGGAATAGAGTATCACATTTTGCAAACCGCCTAGAGATCACTGAATCATTGTCAAGGCATACGAAAGGATTCAGCCGTGGGATGAGGCAAAAAACAGCATTATTACGAGCACTCGCACACGGCCCTGACATTCTATTATTGGATGAGCCAACAGCAGGGTTAGACGTTACAAGTGCGAGAACTGTGCGTTCATTGGTAGGTCAATTAAGAGATGAAGGTGGAACGGTAATTTACAGTACACACCATTTGGCAGAAGCACAGCAAGTATGTGACAGAATAATAATTGTACACAATGGTACAATTAGGGCAGATGGTTCGCCTTCAGACTTACTAGAGATGACAGGAGATACCACTCTCGAGAATGCATATGTTTCATTGACGTCAGACAAAGCAAGGCCCAGAAATGAAGACAAATCGAAAGACGGGCGTTTGGCTAAATGGTGGAGAAGGTTCCTAACAGGAAGTACACCAGAACTCAAAGAGGTGGGAGAAGATGAATAATTCATGGCGCTTCATTTCCACCATCGCAAAGAAGGAGATAATTGAGTTTGTAAGAGATTGGAGGACATTAATTGCTCTTATCGTGATACCTCTATTGATATTCCCTGCACTATTCATAGCTTTACCATTACTACTACAGTCTGAAGCGGCAGAACTTGATGCGCTAGAGTTAGATGTAATTTGGCAAGGAGACATCAATGAAGAGTTGGAAATGGCTTTCAATGAATCCGGGTTGAATGTAACCTTCGAAGCAATGCCTGGTGGACTAAACAATTTATCGGACACGGGAGAAGAGGATGATAGATTACGAACTGAGGGCATTGAGGCAATATTCAGGCTATCACAAAACGAAACAGAATGGCGCTTTTCAATACTTTATCTATCTACGAGTGAAGCATCAAATGAAGCACGAAACAGAATCTTAATCGATATTTCAGCATGGGAAAGTGACGTAGTTAACGGTACTCTAGTTGAGGCTGGACTGGACCCTGAAACTACATTGGACCCAGTTATTTGGGATGGCGATGTTTCGAGTGCAGATGCCGCTACAAAAGGTGAACAAGCCGGTTTAGTACTCTCGATGTTCATACCGATGGTTATTGCCATATGGACAGCCTCTAGTGCCATCCAACCCTCGATAGACATGACTGCTGGAGAAAGGGAGAGAGGCACTCTTGAAGCATTGTTATGCTTACCATGCTCTCGAATGCAACTACTAGCAGGGAAATGGTTGGCTGTTGCCACCATCACCAGTGCTGGAGTTGCTATGCAAATTGGAGGGTTGTTATTTGCAATTTCGTTCTTAGCCTCATCCTCAATTATTGGAATGCCTACAATTTCACTGACAAGTATGCTGCTATTGCTAAGCGCAGTAATTATATTTGCAATAATGGTGGTAGCATTTGAACTTGCATTGGCCATGAAGGCACACAGTGTGAAAGAAGCAGGATCTTTACTTGGTCCAGCGATATTGTTCATTATTTTCCCAGCACTATTTACCCAGGTAATCAATCTTGATGGAATTGAATCTTGGTGGTTTGCAATACCATTGGTAAATATTCTACTAGCATTGAGGGAACTACTACTTGACAGAATCATTGTTGAACATATTGTAGTCTGGCTACTTTCAAGTATATTCTATGCAGGGTTAGCTGCATGGTTTGCAGCTAGGCAGTTCAAGCGTGAAGACCTAGTAGCATCTATTTCTTGAAATAATACCTCGGTATTACCCTAGTAATACTATGCGAATACTTATATCGCATGCGCTTGACGATTGTACATGCCTAAAGTTAGTTTAGATATGCCATCTCAATTACTTGAAGACATGAAGAACCATGTCGGAGATGACGGTAAGTTTGTCTCAGTAGCAGATGCGATTCGAACAGCGTGCAGGAAGTTGTTAGATCAATTAGATGCAATAGATGCACGCCATGGGCGCTTGGAGGACTCACAATGAGCACTAAAGAAGAAGCAATGCAAGCAGTGAAAGTAATTCTAGAATATATTGAAGAGTCTTCAGATAGAGAAGGGTTACAAAAAACACCAGAGAGAGTGATAAATTCTTTTGATGAAATCTATGCTGGTTACAGTATGGATGCAGAAGAAGTATTGTCTTCAACATTCAATGGAGAAGGTTATGATGGAATTGTCCTATTACGCGACATTGAATTCCATTCAACCTGTGAACATCACCTTCAACCTTTCAAAGGGCGCGCACATGTAGCATACATCCCTACAGAGAGAATTGTAGGAATCAGTAAACTCGCACGTATCGTGGAGTTACACGCAAGAAGACTTCAGAATCAAGAACGTATTACAAAAGGCGTTGCTGATGACTTAGAAAATCATCTGAATCCGTTAGGAGCGGCTGTAATTATTGAAGCCGCTCACGGTTGCATGCAATGTAGAGGTGTGTCAAAGCAGAATGCTATTATGACCACCAGTGCGATGCGAGGAGTATTCTTTGAGATAAATGAAGCTCGTACAGAATTGATGCAACTTATTCAAAGTGGGCCATTATCAAATTGAAGTGATAAAATGGTGTCTTACCCAATTGTAGAGATTTTTCATTCCGTACAGGGTGAAGCATTTCATGCAGGGGTTCCTCATGTATTCATAAGATTTGGAAATTGTAATCTCCGGTGTGAATGGTGCGATACAGACTTCTTGAAATATGAGGAGATGGAATTAGATGAAATTGTCGAAACGGTTCTATCTTACCAGTGTCAACGCGTTATATTCACAGGAGGAGAGCCGTGCCTGCAAGACTTGGTGACAATTGGTTCTGTATTGAAAAAACACGGAATCAATCTTTCTGTTGAAACAAATGGAACAATGGCAGTACCCGATATCATTGACTGGATATGTGTTTCACCTAAAGATCAGGTTTACCCAAATGTTTCAATCAAGCAGAGGGAAGGAGATGAATTGAAAGTAGTGTACTGTGGACAAGACCTATCACTTTATGATGATTTAAAAACAGGTTTCACTCACAGATTTATTCAACCATGTTACTTAGAAAATGATTCTGTTGAACAAAATGGCCGTAACTTTGCAAAAGTTGAAGAAATTGTCAAATCAACACCTGGTTGGAGATTATCTTTACAGACACACAAATGGATGGGGGTAGACTAATGCGAGCAGTTATGGCATTGAGTGGAGGAATGGACTCAACAGGACTACTAATCCGACTACTTGCTGATGGATACAAAGTGAGTTGTATATCATACGAGTATGGGCAGAAGCATAATGTCGAGTTAGAGAGGGCTTGTGCTAACATCAAATATTTAGAAGAAAATGGTTTTGAAGTAGAACATAGGATCGTAGATTTATCTTCAGCCATGAGTATATTTCATTCAGCGTTGACTAGTGAAGACATAGAAATTCCAGAAGGTCATTATGAAGAAGAGCAGATGAAGGCCACCGTAGTACCTAATCGAAATGCAATCTTTGCATCGATTGTTTATGGATATGCTCTCTCTGTGGCCATAAGAGAAAATATAGATGTTGTAATTGCACTAGGAGTACACTCCGGTGACCATGCAATATATCCAGATTGTAGACCAGAATTCTATGATTCACTTGGAGAGGCTTTTGCAATAGGAAACTGGGACAGTGAAAAGGTATCATTTCACCTACCTTACATCGATGGTGACAAAGAATCAATACTACGTGATTCACTGATTTCCTGTAAAAAATTAAAACTCGATTTCAATAATGTATTTTCCAACACGATTACCTCATACAATCCTGATGAACAGGGAAGATCTAGTGGCACAAGTGGTGCTGATGTAGAACGGATTCTTGCATTCCATGCAATTGGTAGAAAAGACCCAGTTGAGTACATCACTTCATGGGAAACGGTTCTTGAGGGTGCTCTCAAATCTCAATTGAGACATTACGTAATGAAGAAGAATGGAACTGAACGTCCATTTACAGGCGAATATGACAAGCACTATGAAAATGGTAAGTACCATTGTGCAGATTGCGACAAAGTTCTATTCACATCTGAAGACAAATTCGATTCTGGTTGTGGATGGCCAGCATTTAGTTCAGAGGAAAGTCAAGCCAATATCACTCAAGTAAAGGACGTTACACATGGAATGGTCCGAATAGAAGTTCGATGTTCTGAATGTGATTCCCATTTAGGCCATCTATTCCATGAATATAGTGGGCCGCGTTATTGCATAAATTCAATATGTTTAGATTTCAAAGGTGAGTAAGATGGTGACAACAATTAGACGATATGTAGAAACTGATACTGGACACAGAGTTCCCAACCACAAATCAAAATGCCGTCACATGCACGGGCACAGATATCGTTTTGAAGCCGAAATAGAAGGTGATGTGGTAAATGTTGGAGGAGTTTCAGAAGAAGGAATGTTAATCGATTTTTCAGATGTATCCAATATCTTGAATGAGTATGTGCACGATATTATCGACCATGCATTCGTAGTGTACGACAAAGATACAGTACTGCTAGAATTGTTCGATAAACTCCCACCTGAGCACAGGATAGTGAGGGTGCCCTTCATTCCAACTGCCGAAAATTTAGCTAAGTGGGCATTCGAACAAGTAGCACCACACATTAGAACATCATATGGCAATGACTTACGACTAGTGGCAATGCACGTCAGAGAGACTCCGAAGTCTTGGGCTTGCTGGAAGGAGTAACACGCTTTCTGCGTTCCCTCTTCCAATTTTCATCACCAGATACTTTCTGCAAAGCCGTAGTTGCTTGGACGAATGAACCAATCATTCTCTCGGCTTCAGTATCCAATGGTATGCCTCGCATTATTACGCGGTCATATACATCCGCAATCAATTCATTAATATCGCTATCAAGGGAATTGGCAAACTCATCGATTGATTGTTTCAATATTTGTCTTAATTGTGGTGCCAAACCTCTCTGTTTTATTACGCCTTTAATCGGTGCACCATTCAAAATCCGATCTCTATGCAATTCATAGACACAATGTCCAACTGCCTGTGAAAGGTTAGCTATTGGGTATCCCTCCCAGGTTGGTAAGGTAAGCAAAAAATCACACATGTCTAACTCTTCGGAAGATAGCCCTTTACCCTCTTCACCAAAAATTAGCGAGACTCTACCTTCGAGGTTTCGAATTTTTTCAGCAAACTCCCATGGCAAAATAAAATGGCGTTTGAGAATCTTCGAACCGACTTCTCTTTTGCCACTAGTACCAACGACCAGTGAAGAATCTGCAATTGCGTCTTCGAGTGAGGTGTAAATCATAGCAGAATCCAATATGCTGCCAGAGTGCTTAGCACGATTTCGTGCTTCTTCATCATCTACAGAGCATTCCGGACTTACCAGTGACAACTTGGTAAAACCATGATTGAGCATTGCCCTACAAACAGCTCCTAAATTGCCTGGATGGTTAATGCCAACCAATACTATGTCTAATTCGTAATTAGAGGTTGGAAGCGGCACATTCATTCTATCGCCCATTACAAGACCTCCGCAATCCAGCGAGGGTCACAGGGAGCGTACAGAAAGAATACTGCCTCCTCATCATTTTCACGGTCAGGCATAACAATCGAATGCTTACGATAACCATGATTGTCACGAAGATGCTGAATGAGCACCAACAATTCGTCCTTGCTACCATGCACACTGACGGGATTTCTGTCCCAGGCGACTCTAATCGCCATCAATGAAACCTCAGTCAGTACGGCGCTGTCGATATCTGGTTACGTATCCGGCAATCCAATTGCGCAATTTCTTGGATCCACCTACATCAGTGAGTTCTTGAACCATTTTCTTGTTGTGGTCAAAATCATTGGTGAACTTTTCACCATGTTCTTCACATAGAATAATTGCACGTATTTTGATAAAACTTGGACGTATATTACCCATTTTCACTCCTCCATGAGTTTGACTTCGATAGGAATATCTGGCTCGTCGTGACGAGTAACTTGTAGTCTAATCTTGCGTGGAGGATTCTCAATTCCACGTTCCCATATCTTTTCATTGACCGCTGGGTCAATCCAGACTTCTTCGTCCTCAGCTACTTTCAGATGCTGGACTACTTGATTTTTGATGATTTGGATAGCCCTAGGTGCTCTCTTGTATCGAGTAATGTTCCATGCGTTCCTCAAAGGAACTACTAATTCGCTAACTGCTCCACGTGCCATTCATAATCACCTCTGTAATTTACTGCGCCTCCAGTGGTGGCGCTTTGGATGAGAAACTGTATTGCGCGCTGTCTTAAGCATGACCCAGACAGGTACACGTCGGTTTTGCTTTCCAACCTTCAATAGGCGGATTTTCTTTGCGGCCGGCTTGTTGCGTGACATATTTTCACCTCAGATTCTACGTATGCTAGTCTCTCGGCGGCCTTCAGAAAGGCCAGCGAGGATTCGCTTGAGTTGTTGATCGTTTACAGGGATTGCGATTCTGTTTTCACCAGCGAGTGTAGCCAGATGCGTTTTGACCCTTGTTGTCAACTCTTGGTTGACCAGATTGAGGCTGGCTAAACGAGAGCGGGCCTCAGGAGTAAGAATTGTCTTCATTGAACCATCGAGTTCTGCAACTGCAGCTGCTTGAGTTTGCTGCTCGATTTCAGCATCGGCTTGTGCAGCAGCCTGTTCCTCTAACTGAGTCTGAATCTGAGCCATGCGTTGAGCACGCAGGTTGGCCAATTCATCGTCAGCAGTGGAAGCCATAGTAGTCACGTCCTTTCACTTCCATTGAATCAGTACTTTGCTAGACCAGGATATGCTTCCTCGGCCTTACCACGTACTGAGTGAGCAACTTCATCTAGGACTTTTTGACCTAGTGGAGTGAGTGCTCTACCTGCATACAGTTTTTGGTCACCATCAACTGACTGAACAGTTCTAGTTTCCATCATTTGAATTAATCCAGCATCTCCAAGTTGTTGTAATGCTGTGCGAATAATGTGACGGCTACCCATAGCCGGAGTATGTGGGTTAGAGCCATTGTCTTTCTTCCCACCATATGCTTGTGCAAGCGAATTTACTCCAATTGGACCTTCACGGCCAACCTTTCGTAGTAGGGCAGCGCAACGCAACATCCACCAGTTTTCTTGAGAAGGAGGGCGTTCACGATGAATGCCTGTCTTTACGTAATCAGCCCACTCCGGACGTGAAATCCCATCAATATCAGATAGTCTATCAGCAAGAGCTGGGTTCAATAGGTCTGCAGGGACATCATAGAACGTCGTCATCGTAGCACCAAGCAACTTGCCGACCAAACTCCCCTATATGAAAGGCACTGTTCTTGCGGTGTTTTGGACACTTACAGAGAGGGGACTGCGGGCCTAGTTTCGCAGGGTTCATGAAGTACTCTCATTTGGGGTCAAACATGCGTAAGGCATTGGCCCAAAATCCGAACTTGTTGCGGACGCTAATTGGCATGGGGGTGACTCTCATATTTTTACTTGCATACGCAGTGTACGGAGCCACAATCAGCACTGAATATTTCATCTACAAATCTAATTCCCAAGAAGTTGAATTGGAACTGGGTGAGCCAGAACGATATTACGATGATAGTTCAGACTCAACAACATGGACCTGGGATGTGGAACTAAATGGTGAGAACCTCACTTGGGTCAATCTTTCTGCCAGTTCGCTATCAACAGGTGCGGTAATTTCGATTTCAAATGCAGCAGGTATCTACAGTCATCCTGACTTAGGCGACGAAGATGCCAAAGAGTTTTCATGTTCAACATCTTGTCTAAAACGTAACGAGCATCTGGCCAACTCCACAGATGGCATGGCAGAAATATATTCCTTAACAGATCCTGACCCGGCTTTGAGAGGAACCGGAACAGTGTATGCTGATTCGCTAAAGGAAGCAACCAAAAAAGCAAGCGAACTAATTGAAACCGATTTCGAGCCTGCAAACGTTAGGATAACTGTACAAGAACAGGGAGATAGAAATGTTAACCCATCTGTGGTATTGACACAAGTCAATGAAGAACTTTCTGACATTAGTCAATTTGAAGTTGATGCTGCAACAGAATTCATGTGGGCTTTGGCTGCAGTAATTGGGTGCTTTAGTATGGTTTTAGTTCCATCATTCACCGTTTATTTCGCTGCAAGGGCGAAACAAAATAAGTTAGATTTGAAACTTGAAGCGGCAAAGGTAGAATTAGATTCTAATTCAGATACAGAGGAGGAAAAAACTGTAGTTGAAGAGATAGAAGACAAAGATAAGACCGAAGATCAAAAACCGGTTAATATCACTTACAATATACAAAATATCGCAATTCAGGACTCCGTTTTAGTTGATTCAAATATATCTAATGAATCAGAATAATTTGATATTACGTTCTAAAAATTGAGCGAAGGTGTCATATTGCTTGCAACATTGTCATGAGCCGAGGCCCATGCGACGTATCATCCCAATAGTACTCATCGCGCTACTCATTCCATCAATATCTCCGATGGTTGTAGCTACGTCAGGACGGGCTGTGAATATCGACTTAGATGTAACTGATATATCGATAACTTACCCTGATTCTGTGAACCAATCTCTGTACAAAATGTTCTCTTCAAACTATCCGATTGCTGAGTTTAATAAGCCTGAAAACCTCTATGTTACCGATGGTGTTGTAGATGTTGAAATGAACATAAATGTTGTAATTGAAAATTTGGGGACAGTACAGTCTGGATTTGTGGACATTGAATTATTGGTACTACACAATGAGTACGCAAGATTTGAACTTCTTAACGAATCTCGGACACTTAGTCCGATATCAGGATCTTCTTCCGCCTCGATTGATGTTTTATGGACACCTAATTATGCAGGAAAATCATACATTGCAGATAACAGTATCAAACTCGAATGGTGATGATGACGTAACAAATAATCAACAAACAAGGCACTTGACTGTAGCCTATCTGTATGACAACTGCGTTGACATGTCACAATGGACAAGTTCTGGTGAATGGGCAGTCAATTCGGATGCTTTTATCTCGCAATCCAATTCATTCCACGTAGGAAACGGGCAATTTTCAACTTATACAAATTCACAAACTTCAACTTTAACAAGCCCTACTTTTAACGTAGCAGATGATGTAAATGGCCATAATTCTGCAATAGGATATTCATTTTTCTATACGGGCGGGGCAGGAGCCGGTGAACAAATGAAGGGTTACATCAAGGACGACATGGGGAACTGGGATGAAACTTTCACACTGTCTAGTGTTGTCGATAATAATTTCCAGGATGGGATAAATTGGCAAACATTTTCAGTTCCATACAACGGCAAAAGTTCTCCACTAATCCCAGTTGACAATTCACATTTCCATTCATCGACACAAATGAGATTTACATTTACATCTGATGCACTAGACAATGACATTGGATATTGGATAGATGACTTAGTAATAATTTATGACCAAGCTGCAAGGAAAGTTGAGTATCAAGTTAACTTGGCGGGTGTAAGTGCATTGGGTGGTTTACCTGGAGATTGGTCAACAACGCGTCTTGAAGTTACAAATTCAGGGAATATATCTGGAAGGTACACACCTGTGGCCAGTGGAGTACCAAATGGTTGGTCACACTACTTCGCCAATCCTAATGGAGCAAGTATTGGTTCATCGGGTTTAGAACTATTACCCGGGGAATCAAGGATTTTTGATTTACGTGTGTTAGTTGATAGTAATGCCACTCAAGGCAATTTGCCAGTAACTGTAAACGTCACATCTAATCTATACCCGGATGTTCAACACGGAGTTGAGACAGTGCTAAAGGTTCTACCAGATCGACTACCCGACATCATTGTGCCAGATGTCACCCCAAGATGTAGCCCCGGTTCTAGTTGTAATTTCCCCATTCAAATAAAAAATGTAGGAGATGCAACCGATGTCTTCTCACTATCAATCGCAGATAAAAATGTGCCAACTGGATGGAGTATGTCACTGGCTTGGAATCAGTCGACAAATGTATTGGTCAGAGTTGACACACCGATTGATGTATGGATGACTGCAACTGTTCCAGAAGGAGTTGAGCCGGATGTGACGGCGGAAGTATGGCTCACAGCGACGAGTACAAATGATTCACGAAGGTCAGATATGGAAGCGATTGAGGTATCTGCAGCAATGATAAGTGACTCGGAGATTTCAGCTGAACTATTGGGTCAAGAAGATGGGTTTATTGATGCTGGACAATCAACAGATGTTTCATTCAGAATCTGGAATAACGCCAGCCGGATTGACATATTCCGGCCTCAAGTCGATTTCACTGAAGTTACAGGTTGGACTGTGGAATTACTGAATTCACCCGATTTAGCAATATCTCCCGAGTCGTCATCGACGTACTCTGTAAGGATTACAGCGCCAATTACTGCACAAGCGGGAGACATGGGGCCAATGATTACACCGAAGGCACTTTCGATGCGCTCTGGCCAATTAATTACTGGAGATGCTTGGCAAGGGCTGAGAGTAAACTCATTGCATGACCTGTCAATCCAACTGATTGAATCCCCTAGTAAATTAACTCCTGGCGTACCAATAATGATGACTGTAGAAGTTACGAATAGCGGTAATGGACCTGCTGTGGCGATAATTGATCTGCCTTGGTCACCAGAATCGTGGACTTGGTGGGCATTGGTCGATGGAACTAATGTTACAGATGGTGTACCACTATCGGTTTCATATGACTTGGAGAATATCAAAACCGTTAATATCTGGTTAACACTAACATCACTAGAAGCACCAGGTGAATTTCATGAGATTACTATTACTGTAGAGCCAGAAGATGGTGAAGACAATAATGGCGACGACAATTACGTGATGTTTGAAGCTATAACTGAAACAATACGACAACCAAGGCTAGATGGATATTCTAATGAAAGCATTGTAGAAACTGGTTCAACCTACACCTTCAACGCTACAGCATGGAATATAGGAAATGCAGCAGACAATACAATCAGGGCAAGATTGGTTCTACAAACCAATCCAGCCTCATCGAATGTTGTTGGGTTCCTATCGACTGAGAATGGGCTCTCAAAAACAGCAGGGGAATGGATAAACCTCAACTTAGGAGCAACAGAATCTGTGGACTTACTCGCTGACGTAATCATTTCATCAGACTGTGGCCTCAACTCAATAATTTCTGCCACAATTGAACTGGAAGGTGGAGCCGATGAATTAGGCCGCCCAATTGTAAAAACAATAACAGTAGCATTGATGGTTGGCGAGAGAAGAAATGTTGTGCTTGAAGAAATTTCAGCACCAGATGAACAATTGAAAGAGGATTCAAAACACATAATGTGGGTTAATCTCACCTCAACATCTACTCAAGATGAGATATTCGATATCGATGCAAGTATACCTAATGGATGGGGGCTCATTTGTGATGGCAATACAATCCATCTTCAATCGGTCAGAATTGAAATGGACCAAGGGCACTTGATTACTCAAAGCCATGACATGCGCTGTGAATTAATTCGAGAATCTGGACCATATGATGGTGAAGTTAAGTTGTCCATCAATGGAAGTGATGATAGAATAAACTATGAAATAACCAACAGAATAACCTGGGCAAGTCCGAATGTTGAGGAAACTATGTTCTCTACAACTGTGGTTGCATCAAGCATTGGTGGGTTTACCTTACTAGCAGCAATTATACTGTTTTTGAGAAAGAGTGATTCTGATGATGAATTCGACGACGATTACGAAGATGATGAGCAATTCATCGAAGAGGATTTACCTATGAAAGGACCTCCTGCATCTGCATTTGCAGGCCCACCCGCGACTGTGCAACCGGTTGAAGATACAATGACTGAGTATGAAAGACAAGTTGATGAATATAATAGAAAAGTAGCCGAATATCAGGCATGGCAGGCTGCGCAAGGTTCACAGGTAGTAGATGATACGACCAACAATGAGTGAGTTACCAGTAATGTGGTTCGGCTTGCTATCATTAGTTGCGATATTTGGAGTTGCAACATGGTTTTTAGAAAACTTCTCTGAAAAAAATGAATTGAAAAAAATAACCGGCATTTGTGGAGTGATTTCAATGCTTTCTCTGTTATATTTGACATTTACAACTGAGGGGATCTGATGATTGATGGTGATTGGTCATACTTCACCCCGGTACGTCTTCCAGTAAATTGGGAATTTGAAGGTGATGCGGGAATCCATCCTGAAATTGAAGGAATTACAGGGAGAAATGTTGTTCTATTAATTGAAAAGAGTTTTTCAAGACTGGAGAGGATTCTAGCTAAAGTTTTGAAGGCCCCTAAGGTTGTTCGTAGGCCCATGCACCATACTCAATCGATGCTCTGGGAATTGATGGATGGAGTTAGAAACTTTGAACAAATATGCGATATAATGTTGACTTTGTATCATGAAGATATTTCACCTGTGCATGATAGAATTAAATCATATCTAGAAGTATTCGTTAGACTGAATGTAGCTACTGTCCTCAAACCTAGGGAAGAAGAGTGAGTATTTCTTGCGGTGGTCTTCCAATTACTGCGACTCCGTTGTGAATTAATATCGGACGCTGAAGCAATTTGGCATTGTCGATTAACAATTTTTTCATATCTCTTTTATTCTCAGAAACATAAATGATATCCTTGGCGATATCCTCAATTCGAATTACATTATCCAATTCTAGGAGGATCTCAAAATCTTCTGAAGCAATACCTAAATCCAAATAACGATATTCATCAAATTCAATACCCCTGTCTACAAGAATAGCCAATGCTTCTCTTGATTTAGAACAGCGTGGATTATGATACAATCGCATTTTATTACCTCTGTTTTACTATCAAAGTGGTGACCATACCAGACGTAATCCAATGCCATCACTGCGCTTATCTACTAATGAAATTCCTTTTGCATATGATGTTGTAGATTCCGATTCCATCAACCATGAACCGCCCTTAGTAATCCTCTTGAGGCCAACTTCAGAACTGGTCCACTCCGCTACATTACCGTGACAATCGAACAAGCCCCAAGGATTCTCTTTTTTCTGACCAACTTCTCTGGTAGTTGCTCCTGAGTTTCCAGCATGCCAAGCCACCTCGTCGAGTTCACTATCTCTGTCAGAATGAAACCATCTGGAAGTGGTTCCAGCCCTGCAAGCATATTCCCACTCATCAGCAGTTGGCATTCTCCAGACTCCCGCCAGACCAAGTTTCTCTCCCGTATCCATTTCATTTAATTTGGAAATAAATTCTTGACAATCAAGCCAGCTAACCGATTCAACAGGCCGTAGGCCAGAGGACCAACCACTCTTAAATTTGGATGGGTTTTCGCCCATAATTGCAGACCATTCGACTTGAGTGACCGGCCTTGCACCAATGAAGTAAGGGTCGACAATCTCAATTTCTAAGATTTCGCCTGGCTCAATTAGTACGAATGTACCGCCATTTTCGTTACTGAATACTGGCCGCACATTACCAACGACCCACAAGGGTCGTATCAAATCAACGGGAGCGCATACGGGCAATCCTTATCCCATATGCGTAAATCAACCAAATCGGTGACATCAATGTCCGAGGGTGAAACGAACAATCCAATC
>CASIBX010000009.1 GCA_949373075.1 Candidatus Poseidoniaceae archaeon
ACCCAAAGACGAAGGCAGCGGTTGTCGAATTGGTAAAGGGAGAAACCCCGCATGATTGTCTGAGATGGTCGTGGAAAACAGTTGAAAACGCATGGGGAGGAACTCCTCCACTACGCCCAAATGCGAGCCAGCGAACCTTGTTTTGAAGAACTAAAGGCCCCACGCCCTAGTTATGGAATGGGAGCCGGACCAGGCAACATCTGACTTAATTCGCCATCTTGCATTGCAAAACAGCTTGCAATATTCTGGTGAAGGTCAAGCCGGTTCAGTGATTAGTAGAATAATGGGTAATAGAGCGGACCTGAGACAATTTGGGAAGTTTATTGCACCACTTGTGGCAAAAGCAGTATCACAAGCAAATGCTATGGCTGCTAGCGATGGTCTAGATGCTATTACTAAAATTTTAGAGGATGAGGCTCCCCAATTATTGGAAAGAAAAGTTCAGACAAGACGTGAAGGACTCCCTGAATTACCTAATTTGAATGGCCAAAAACCAATTTTACGATTCGCTCCAAACCCTAACGGGCCGTTGTCATTTGGGCACTCACGAGGTCTGGTAATCAATGGAGAATATGCCAAAGATTTAGACGGTGAATTGATACTAAGGTTTGATGACACTGACACTACGGTTAAACCACCTATGATGGAAGCATATGATTCAATTCCAATACAGCAAGAATGGTTGTGTGGATTTCCAGCCCACCGTATTGTTATCGCTAGTGAAAGGATGGAGCACTACCATGAATACGCAAAGAAGATGCTCGATGGAGGATTTGGCTATGTGTGTACATGCTCTGCAGAGGACTTCAAAGTTCATCGTGTGGGAATGACTGAATGCCCTTGTAGGGACAACAGTATCGATGAGAATCTGGAACGATGGTCGAAAATGAATGACCCCAAAGAGTACCAACCTGGTGATGCTGTACTTCGCGTAAAAACCGATATGACTCTGAAAAATCCAGCATTAAGAGATTGGCCTGCCGCTAGGATTCAGACAAATCCACATCCACGAGTTGGTAACCGGTGGAGAGTTTGGCCTCTTCTCGATTTTCAATCTGCGGTAGAAGATTACCTTCAGGGTGTGACACACATTATTCGTGGCAAAGACTTGATGGATTCAACTAGAAAGCAAACTCTGTTGTATGCCCATTTTGGTTGGGAATATCCTGAAACAATTTATTGGGGTCGAGTTAAGGTTCATGAGTTTGGAGCATTTTCAACATCACAAATGAAGAGAGATATTGCTGAAGGGAAGTTCAGTGGATGGGAAGATCCAAGACTCCCAACTCTTACTGCTTTATCTCGTAGAGGAATCCAACCTGAGGCCCTTAGAGCCTTTTGGGTCGAGCTTGGCCTAACACAAAAAGACATAGCAGTTCCTCTTTCCACACTGTATTCTCACAACACTAAAGCAATAGACATCAAGGCTCCAAGGTTATCGTTTGTTCGCAATGCCTTCCCTGTTGTGCTAAATGGTGAATACCCCAAAGAGGGAACTATTCAATCGCACTCGGATACAGAAATGCCCCCTCGTAAATATTCAATTGATGAAGGGGTTTGGATAGAAAAAGAAGACTCAAGCAAACCAATCAGATTGAAGGACCTTTGTGATATTGATGCTGACGGAAATGTCGAGAGCATAGATCGTAGTGACAAACGTCCTGTCGTGCATTGGGTTGCTGGCGGAACTTCTTCGAAATTGGTGATTGCATCGGGTCAAGATTTAGAAACGGTAGAAGGTATTCTCGAAGATAACACTCACCCAGTCGGAACAATAGTTCAACTAGAAAGGATTGGATATGCTATTTTGGAAGAGGACGGACTGCTCATGGTCCACGACTAAGCAGAACAGGCTCTCCGTCATCAGTCATAATGATGAATTTAGGTTTCCATTTTTGACTGTCTTGTGGAGTCGGGTCAACAAGGACATCGAGTTCACAAGACACCCCGCAGTTCCCATTACGGGATAGATGTTCTAAAGTCAGCACTCCGAGGATGTTTTCACTACCCCACACGATTAGTGCATCAACAGATTCCAGTCTAAGCGTGGCTTCATCTAACGAATCTTCTGCACCAATTGCTGAGAACTCCATAGCATCGTCAGGAGGAGTGGGTCCTTCAATTATCGCCATAGATGGATTCAAGACGGTTGGCGTACAGGAGGTGGCATGGCAATCGAGCGACTACTCACTGGCAACCTCGGCTCACAAGTCAAAGAACTGATGGCTACAGAGGATATTATGCTAGAAGCTGTAAGAGATTTAGTCAAAGATGAAATCAAAACTTACATCCGTGAAAAGGTGGATGCTGACCAAGAATTGAAGGACGAACTCAAAGAAGCAATTTCATATTACTTCAATGCTAAAGCGCGTTCTGTTTATGCTGAATTAAAGGCAAGCAGAGCGGCTGCAAGACTGGGTCTTCGAATTTTGCCTGATGAACTTCAGGGTGAAGTTGGGGAAGCATTGGTTGGGCTGTTCGAAAAGGAACTCGGAAACCTACTTGAAAAGGCTCTTTAAGTCCCTAAGGACTCATATGGCCACAGTTTTCAAGAGGGTTGAGCGCACAGAGTACATTAGGTGAAACACCTATGCGTACAACAAGCCCGGTTTTATTGTGCGCTATCTTACTTCTATCGTGCATACCAATCTCTGAAGTTGGAGCAGATTCGGTTGAAGTGTGCTGCGATTCTGGACCCGTTGAATTGTTTTTGATTGGTCCAGCTGATTCGGGTGGGATGACACCATTTGAGTCGCTGTTAGGAACTGAATCACAAGAGGTTACTATTTCAGACTCCATACCTCAAGAAAGAGATATTGCAACATGGTCAATCAATCCTGCATGGACTGGAAGTTACCCCTCTTCGACCTGGGAATTCGCCATCGATTATGAAGTTGCTAATGCAGGTGGTGTCCAAATAAATGCAACTGTGACTGTGGAAATAGGTGGCTCTGATTATGAAGGTGTAACTGACCAAAGCAATTCCTTCCTCGCCGCAGGTGCGGGTACATTTTCAATTGATGTCAATGTGGAATCAGGCTCAATTCCAGCATCCACTGCGATATCCGTGACACTCACTGCTCAAACTGTAGTTTTCAGTGTACCAGGTGCAGACGCTGGCTTAACTTTTAGGTGGGGCGGCGAAGGTGATGAGTCATCGATTAAAGCAGACCTACCGGTGGTGGACTTGCTGATTGATGAGCCAGTTACAGAAGGAATGGATGTCTATGTTTCGATGGTAGTAGCATCACCATTCGGGCAACTTGCTGCAGTACAAGCCAGCAGCCTTGATATCAGCGTGAATGGAGGAATTCTTTCAGGAGACCCTATCGAAACCAGTAGTGGAGATTATGTTCGACTAACTTGGACTTGGCGTGCTACGACACCTGGTGAGCAAACTATCACCATCGGTGCGAGTATTCAAATCCAGTCAGGGACTCCATTATTGTCTGGTTCAAGCGAATTTACAATCGATCCTTTTGATGACGGAAGTAGTAGCGGCGGTGTATTTTATCCAACAGAAGAGCCACTTAGAACAGATGGGGCAGGGTCGCCACTGACTGTTGGAATCAATATGTTTTTCGACAAGAGTGGTAAAGAAATCACATTAGAAAAAGAATTTAAATTAACTATGGACGATGAAATTTCTTATTGGATGCGCTGGGGAATGGACAATATCGGTAACGATGACCCAGCATTATCTCAACCACTCAGAATATTTAGTTCGGGAATGGTTAGTGAAGAGGACACGAGAAATCGCATTATCGACAGTGTAGAGATAAATGAGTTTGAGAGTCAAATGGTTAATCTTGGCACCACTTACATGAATGAAGGGATGGCATTGGAATTAGAAGAACTGATTGGTACTGATGTTCGGAAACCCTCACTCCAGATTTCATTTGAACTTGATTTGCATGGTGAAAATAGAGTAACTCCCCATCCATTAACACTAAAGATTTCAACTAGCGAAATTGTTGAGCAGAATGAAGTCAACGATATCCTCAGAGATTTCATCGTCGTTCAACCAGCACCAATATGGGCTAACATAGACATCTCAATAACAATTGAAACAAGCATGATGGTAAGTTTGACTGGAGCCACAATCAAGGGCGAAGACAGCATTGAATTAACACATAGAAGAACACCATTTGGTGAGACAATCAGCATCAAGGCTGAAAATCTAGAACCTAGTGCTACTTTCACTCTATCTGGAATGCCGACTGCAAACCCTCTGAATGCGCCATTGAGTTTGTCGATAATCACATTAGTTATTATCGGAGGGGGATTATATTTATCCCTACGGATAACTAAGAATAAACGACGTAGTGCTCTTTGGATTGAGACCATACTCATTCCTGTTGTTTTGCTTTCATTATACCTAGCATATGACCCCTTCACAGTTGGAATTATTGCAGGAATTACCGTAGCAATCTGGTTCATTACTGCAATTGCTAGCCCTAACCGCAAAGGAGCCGGCTTGTTCATGGATGATTCAAATTATCCGACTATACAATGCCCAGCATGTGGAACAACAAACTCGATTATGACGGATGAACGCCCATTTAGAATGGCATGTTCAGGTTGCAAAAGGGTTCTGAAAATAGTCGAATGATCACAAGTGGCCATTCTTAATCAATAAGTCGGCAATGCTGCTAGCATGTACTCTGGCTTCATCTATCGTCTCTGGCCAATCTATGCCTGAAAGGTGAAGTTGGCTAGCTATGTCTGCATCCACGCCTGGAATCATCGCTCTGTGCCACATTAACTCCTCGAGGCGCATTGTTGAGAGACCGTCCTCTCGCATAGCAGGTAATGCTAACTCACTAATGGCTGAACTACGTTCATCCACATCCATTCCTCCCCATCCTTTCGAAAGGCGCTTCAACATCCTCTCTGGCAACCCTGGAATCATCCCTGTGGCTGGTGAAGGAACTTCTGGGAGTGGGCGTATGTCGATTGAGCCTTCATCATCTAGATGGTCACGTAGCATAGACATCACAGGGTCATAATTAGAATCCATACTTTGCCTCAACCAACATCCTGCAATCGTCATTGAACGTTGTTTTCTAACCCGCACTCCTTCCGGGCAGAGAATAGATGCTAAGGCCGAACATAATGCAACACAGTCTACAGCACCGTGGTGTATTTTTTGTGAGCCTTCAAATCCAACTTCCACAGATAGTGGAAATAAATGAATAAAATTATCAGTTATTTCGAACGAGTTCTGAGTTTCATGAAATGGGTCGATATGAATAATCAATCCATCTACCTCTGGCAATTCTTGAATTTCGCCCCTAGCCACATGCTTCCTAGGAGGTAATACTCTTCGACGATAGTGTAGCGAGTTATCGAGGAATGAGGCTTCCAACTGAGCTAATGCCAGAATACCATCCAAGTCTGCTGGTGCCATTAATTGGACAAGTTTTGCTGACTTGATCGCATCACAAACCTGATTCAACTGGCTCGCTAGAGGCGAGAAAATTACAGACTGAAGTAGACTATTCACTCACTCACCTAACAGAGACACCCCGTAGGTAGTTCATCAAGTTGAGTGTTAATATCACTCAACCATCAAGCGTAGTTCATCACGCTTGTACTTCCAATCTGATGGAAGGCGACCTTCACCAGAATAGTACTTGGAAAGACGTCGAATCTTTGCCTCAGTAAGTTCTAGAGCGCGCTTGTTGTGAATGTCTTTGTGATTACCGGAGCCAAGATGCTGGATAATTCCTACTGCCTTGCGCATTAGGTTCATCATATCTTCAGGATATGTTCCACCAATGTCGTTTGCAGCAAGAACTGAACTGATTCTCTTTCCACCTAGGACTGAGCGAACATCAGGAACCGCATGTTGGTCACGAAGGATTGTGCCAATTGCCGCAGATGAATGTCCAGCCTTACCAAGTTCTACAATAAGTTCTGTAACTGCCTTTGAATCTGTGTTAGACCACTCCGGTGCAGTCTCGTTGTGTGGCTTTGTGGAACCGGACTTGCCTTTCCTCTTAGCGTACATACGTGCCATAATGATAACCTCCGAGCATTCCGCCGACCTGTCACCCATTCTTAACCGCTGCGCATGAATAAAACATTGCAAATCACAGTCTTTGGTGGCATTTTTGCCAGTCGACCAGGCGTTCCGCCCCATTCCCACGCAGGTGCAGCCGCACGTGCAGAACCGAGGCATTGCGAGCCTTGCATGACTAAAATATCCTCTCCGGCACTAATGGATTCATCATAAGATTCTAGAATTGCGAGGTTGACATCGCCTTTCCACTTGATATTCTTCTTTCAGGTTGACCCGCTTGAGCGAATTGAGGGATTCCAAAATTGGAATACTTGGTTTTGCAAGAGAAAATCCCCCTCGTTCTGGAGCCCACATTGCAATTTGTTCACCATCTCGCATTATTTTCCATCGAGGGATTCTTCCACGAACTTCTGTACCTTCAAGCCACGAATCATTTAGATGATGGAATCTAGCAACAGATTTGAAATTATCAAGATTTATTTTCTCGCCACTTCGTCTTTTGACTCTTACATTATCATAAACTGCTTTGCCAAGTCGCTCTAAAGCATCAGGATTGTAGCAGAACTACCTTGGCGTGTATCTATCAAAGGAGTTTCAGATTGTAATCCATACCCGAATGATTGATGATTAAGCGATAATTATTCCGTGCGACTAAGGAGTCGATCATTTGTGTGACACGGTTGATTTCATCTTGAGTCCAATCTCCAGTAACCGGAATGTCATAATGTCCTGCTGGCCAGACTTCTTCCAAATCTCGTGGAACTAACCCCAATGGTGAAGTTACCATTACTTCGTGTGCAGCATTGTGATTCATCGCCCGATAGAAGGACCTATGGCTACGTGATGACTGAATATGGTTTCCGTGCAGAACATGGTAAGAGAATAAGATGTCATCTAACCCTTCAGGAGAAGTGTAATCATTAGTGATGAAATTCACCCAGTCGAGAATTATTGGATCATCATGAGATTCGACACTATGAATTCTTAGAGCAGTTGATGGTCTACAATCTGAGAAAGACTCCTTCTTTACTCGAAATCAAATTATCATAATGACGCATGTGCTCAACCAATCTTGGACTGGAAAGAGATTGCGATTGAGCTAATTCTCTAAGGCTATGATTACTGAAGATTGCACGAACGAGTTTCGGTTAGAGCGCAGCCCAATGGTCGATCACTGGTTCATCCTCAGTAACCATCCTCGGGCCATTCCAAGTTAACACTGCACCATGTGCCTCTGCTTGTTTTGAACGAGTTGTATCAAACAAGTCGATTCCAAACCAAGTCATTACTGCACAATTGTCCGGTCCTCCGATTCCAGGAGCCCACAGAAGAGCACCGGGGAATTTCGTCTTTATTACTGGATGGCTTCGACCAAACGTCCGGGCCTGTTTGCTAGTTGAAGAGCATCGGTTAGAACGACTACATGAGGATTCAAATTAGCGTCTAGCAATTCCTCATCATGATTTAGAGATTGCCATGAAATTGGTAAAAGATCTCCCTTTGACGCTACTTCGCCAGCATCGGCTTCATCGAGTGAAGGGGGTAATACGTGGCCTATCGATGCAGATAGCGATGGGCCATTTTGCTCACTTTCCCAAGGAGCAAATGCTGCACGGGATTCCAAAGTGATGTTCTAGGAATCGCGCCATCGCTACATGTTGAAAATGGAGCCCAAATAACATCCATAACTTCTTCTTCATTCAGAACAAGTCCAGGAGACTTGGATTCAGGGTTTGTACGGTCACCAAGGCCCCACATTCGAGCCAGCCTGTGGCGGGCCAATACCGTGCGTCCCAGACCCGCCATGAATAGAGGCGGGAAGTGCGCTGGTCTTGAATGATTTGAAGGCTGATGAGTAATCAGGCCAAAACATGGGAAGACCTGTCACCTGCCTAATGGCAATACTGATGTTCTTGCCAATGGCCAGTGTGGCTTACACTAACACACAAATGACCTCTGCAGGTACTGCTTGGTTTGACTGTGAGGATTCATGGGCCAGTATACATGACTCAGAAGGCAATTTAATCGCAAATGGTAGTGAATATTCAGTATTATTGGATGCTCAAAACCATACATTTGAGATTCCAGACATGGGTAAATGTCAGGGAGTGATTCCAGTTTCGGAAGAAATGCCAAACCTAAGACCCTCACCAATGGAGGTATTTTCGTCAATTGAATCCCAAACCTGCCCGCAGGATGGACTGTATTTGACATGTGAGGGGGAATATACCACTGGCGATTTAATTAATGACAGTGCAGACGTATTTGCAATCAATGTTTCAGTTGATACAATACTTGCATTAACACTAGTTGCTGCATCTGCGAGTATTGAAGTCACACTACATTTTCAAAATGGTTCGCATGAAGTGGAGTTGGAACAGGGATTCCTTTTGGCAGTGAATACCTCGATTGTTGAAAGTAACGTATTACACATTCCAATTACAGAGGATGGAAGAATAATTGTCACATTATCTAGCCCGAGTCCAGACACCGTGTGGTCGATTCGAAGTGAGATATTTGACACAACCGCATTAATTCCATTAGTTCATTTAGATAATATTCTAGGGATTGGGAGTTCATCATTCTCCTACCCACTTGGTGGTGATGAATCCCTTGTTATCACTAAATCAGTTACCAACGATGGCCAACTAGAAATTCCAGTGATGTATCGCTATATCTATTCTGAAAGTGCGCAATCTGAATGGGAAGTTGCTACAATCGATGACAGAATAAAGGGCATCGATGATGTAAATTACATCGAATTCATGTGGGATTGTGATTGCCAATGGTTGGCGTCTATGTCCCGATACAGGCATTTTGACGCAGGATGGGGGATGGATGCCCCGAGTTTGATTCCTATGACATCTGTTAGCGATAACTCAACTTATCCACTAATTGTAATGGATGGCCATCCTGAAGATGGGGAATTGACACTGTTCATGGGAGATTACCAAGACATCTTGCGAGTCGAAACAACTGGCTGGAATGAATCGATTCATCTAATCGATGTAATTGTCGAAGGTGATATTTATGATCTCGAAGTTACAATTTGGGACATTGACCAAAACACCTGGAATTCTTTGGAGGAGGTCACTAACACTTATTCTATGAATAAAATAAGTGCATCATTAGAGGTAGGAAGAGGCACCCACTTTATTCGTATTCAGCACATCAATGGTAGTGAATCTGTAGGCGATAATGAAGAGCCGGTCGAATGGAAAATCAGAGTTAATACTGCTGTTCTGGACGAAGGAGAAGAGCCTTGGTTCCCGCCTTCTGAAACTGTCAAAGATGCAGCAGGGGTATTTTATTGGCTAATCGGATTCGTACTGATTGTTCCATTTATCATATTCTACCTGATAGTTAGAAATGAAAAACAATTTGCATTGGATTTCGCCAGTAAGAAGGACAGGCTTGAATGGCTGAGTAAGAAATTGAGTGATGGAGAATATCAGTCTAAAGATTTAGTTCGGGCATTGCGAGCCGTTTCTTCACTGGAATGGGAAGACTCCCTAGAACTGTGGGGTGAACCAAAAGTCCGTCATTTGACTCAGGGTATAGATATGGCCGTGTGGTCCCTTGACAACATTCCAGAAACAGGTAGTGACTGGCCGATTTTAATTGGCATCCGGTCCAAGGAAGTTGAATGGAATATAGCTGCCCTGAAATTTGAAGCACCTGAAGGCGAGCCGTGGTTAGTGAGTAATGTCGAACCGAAATTGCTTACACGTGACCATGAAATATTCCTTGATACAATCAATAGTAATTCTCGATTATTTGTGCAAGTTACGCTATCAGGCAGTAGTGATTCCCTAGATATTCACTTGTCTGGAATTGTTGATGGCGAGCCAATGGCTGCTAAAATGTCTAGAACAATTTATCGTAACGATTCAAAATCAATTGCAATCGCAACTTCCGATGATGTGTCACAATCAGAAGAATAATCATCTACGACGCTCATTGGCATCATCGATTATTTTGCTGACAGTATCCTTGCTTCCAGATAATTTCTCTCTTAATTCTTCAAGAGACTTTTTGCTTGATTTGTCTAACTTAGAAGGCATGTGTAGTTTGCACAAGATGACCACATCTCCTCGCCCCACACCCCTACTGGATGGTAATCCACGCGCAGGTATTGTGATTGTATCGCCAGAATTAGTACCGGCTGGAACTTTGATTACCAAATCCTTGTCGTCGATATGAGGCAGAGTAATATTAGTCCCCAAAGCCAAATCGCTGAAACCAAGAGGTAAAGACATGATTAGGTCCATTCCGTTTCTTTCAAACCATTGATGCTCCCCAATAACCAATTCAATAAACAAATCACCAGATACACCATTTCCGTTTGGAGCAGGTTGGCCTTTACCACGCATTCGCAATCTAGTACCGTCTTGCGCTCCTTTTGGAATCGAGAATCTCAATTTTTGGGATTCAGATTGCAAACCATCTCCAGCACATGTCTTACATTTTGCAGCTCTAGTTCGACCTGAACCTTCACATCTAGGACATGCCCTGACCGAGTCTTGAACAAATGGTCCAATTTGTTGCCTGACTCTTACCTGTCCAGCTCCATCACATTCTCCACATTGAGTAGTGATGCCATCCTTTGCTCCAGTTCCTTCACAATCAACGCATGAGATAGGTAACTCCGCTTCCATTTCTGCATTACTACCATCTAAAATTGATTTCAAATCGGTTTCATGGCGAATAAGAATATCATGACCTTGCCTGCGACTAGATCTTTGCCTTCCTCCTCCAAAGAAACTCGAAAAGAAATCACCGCCCATTATGTCATCGAGATTGATGTTGAAACCTTGGAAACCACCCGGGCCGAATGGAGAACCTCCTGGACTATTATGGCCAAAGCGATCGTAATTGCTTCTTTTCGCACTATCTGACAATACAGCATAGGCTTCCTGTATTTCTTTGAACTTCTCATCAGCATCAGGTGCATCGTTTTTGTCAGGGTGGTACTTCCTCGCCAAAGACCTGAAAGCCTTTTTCAATTCCGTGTCATCTGCCCCTTTAGAGACTCCAAGAACTTCGTAGTAGTCTCTCTTATCAGACACATTGACCACCTCGGACAGGACATGGGGGACGACGGGGGTTCTTGAGTACAACGCTCAAATATCGCTACCACAGTTTGAACAGTAGCGTTCACCGACCGGATTAGATGTTCCACAAACTTTGCAAGAAGGTTGAGGTGAAAGACCGGATTTTGAAGCGGTGGTTACACCGGTTGGAGCTGTAGTTCCAAAAGCCATTTCTTCAATTGACATTTCTCTGACTACAGGTGCACTAATTTGATTTGTATCTTCATCGATAACCACGGTCTCCATACCGGAATCGGTCATCGATGACATTTCCATTGGTCTAGGTCTCTTTCCTTCAGATTCAACCGGTTGGATTGGGGCGATAGGCCGTTGAGCGATCACAGGTGCTATCTGGCTGCGGGCGGAAAGTGTAGCGTTTTTCTGCTGCTCACGTTCTGATTTGCGGTCACGCCCCCGCAATGAGGAAATCCAATCCAAAAACGAATCCATAGGAGAGGTCTTTCTTACTGCACCGATAGTGGAATTTACTCCCGAATCCTCAAACTGTTCATCACCCGAGACTCTAGCCTGGGCTCTCCTCACATGTTCAGAGTCGATTAACATCTCAACTTCAACCTCAGAATCAATCTCTCGCTCACCAATCGTAGCGTTACTCCCAATAACACCTCCAACTTGTCCAGACAAAGTTGCTTGAGCTTCTTCAGAGAGTTTAGTTTCCATCGCAATGTCCTTTTCCCAAACACCTAGTTCTTCGGCTTTGAAATGGCCTCCGACTGATTTTACAGCCTTGCTGCGCTGCCATTCATGATCTCTAACCACTCGTGTTTTGCGGAACAGAATAATTCCAATTCCAATAGTCACTGCGTGTAATGAAATATCAAGAGTACTTGAAACAGCCAACATATCTCCCAGTGGAGTAACGATTAACCTCAGAGCATTGAGAACCAATGTTGGGGTCAAAAGTAGAATGAAGGAGGTCAATTGCCTAGCCATCTAACCCACTGCTTCAACCATCAAGCAATGAAGGTTTGTGCATTATGAGCGGTCACGGGGTGCTCTACCGTTACGTACAAGCCCGTCAAAGAGACCTATCGTAAATGCGGTATGAAGGATGACCAAGCATAGTGGAATCCCAAGGAAGGAACTTATTCCTGCATTTTTTTGTCGGTAGATTGCACCCATCATTAACAAAGTTGCTCCGTATGCAGCAGGAGCCCACCACCATGAGTGAAGAGTGAATATCATAATGAGACCAACAATTGGTAAAAACTCTCGAACATCTGTCCTTGTAGGATGTTTCAGGATGACTTTCGTTCTCCAAAAACCATACCTGTGACACATTTTCCACCAATTGGAAAGAGATGAACGCTTGTGCATGTAAACACATGAGACATCAGAACGCCACAATTGCCATCCCTTGGCTAACAACCGCATCGATAAATCACTATCTTGGCTAGTAATGAATCGTTCATCCCAGCCCTCGACATCACGTAATGCCTCGACGCTATGCAAACAAAATGCAGGAATTTTGGTCTGACCTCTGCTCTTGAATTTTTGGAATTGTCCGCCGCCTGATCCTATTGGTGTCGAGAGTGCTCCTTCCACCCACTGTGAAATTGTATCTGCTGAACCACTGGACTCTGTCCTGCAGCCTAAAGCACCAATTTTCACCCCGATATCTGCTTCGATTTCCTCCAACTCTTTGACACGTTTTTCAACATGATCTGGGTCTATCCATGAATGTCCAATTATTTCTAAACAGTGAGTTGTTTCTTCATTAATATGCTCCAGTGCCAGGTTCCTAGCTTGGGCTACCCTTTTGCCTGGATTAGAAACTACTTTGATTTTAGATCCATATTTTGATAGCAATTCTAGAGTACGGTCATCAGACCCACCATCCATTACCAACACTTCGATAGACATGGTTTGAGCGAGCAGACTATCGATACACCTCTCGATGTGTCGCTCTTCATTGAGGACGGGTACCACTGCACAAACCCGAACTTCCATGGTGTCTCGATTTCGCTTCAGAATGTCAAGGTTGGCCTGTCAACTTCATTGACCATGGCTTTCTGGCACATAATATGCCGAGACTGAAACTCACAGGAATCGATGAAGGATTCTCGGTAATGGTTTCATCAAAGTTACAAGGTGCAGATGAGCCAGAATTAGTTCTGGAATCGATACTAGCAATTTTTCCTGATTTCACTTGTGGGCTACCTGAGAAACCTCAGTTCCCTTCGAACCAAGATGAAAACTTAGCATCAGATGGAGTCTCTCTCGGTAATTTTCTCGAGTTGATTCATAGACAATACATACTAGATACTGCCCTAGATTTCATGTCCAAAGACCTTGACAACACCGGCACTATATTCCATATCTCTAGGCAAGCAGCGCTAGCAGGTAAAGTCGCTTTCCCGCTTCTAGGGGAATCTCCACTGGGAGGTGTAATCACAATCGAGATTGGAGGAGAGAACCTCGAAGATTGGTTGGAAGCAGCAACATGGCACAATGGTCGAGACAACATACCGCGTCGCATCGGTGACGAATTTACTATGGACGAAAAGGGTGAAGCCGTCACCTGGCACTAATCGCTTCAGCGATTTCGCGGTCGGGACCAAGCCAATCAACTTCATCAGGACCACTACACCACTGGACTTTGTCGTGAACGTGTAGCACCATTTTGCCGGAAATAATGTTGCAAACCATTACGTGAAGTCTGACCACTACATCGCCATGGTCAAAAATCCAAGTGCCAATGCTTTTTCCGATTTCAACATCTAATTCTAGCTCTTCTTTAATCTCCCGAACTAAGCATTCTGCGGCATCTTCCCCTTCTTCGAATTTCCCACCTGGAAATTCCCACCAACCTGCATGTTTTTCGCTAGGAGCTCTTCGAGCTGCAAGAAACTTACCATCATGAATTATGGCACCTGCGCCTACATCGAGACAAGGAGGGCGCAGCATACGATCGATGCACTCGAGAACCAAACCTTGAGCATCGCTCTGCGTTTTTGGAAGATGAAGAAAGAAGCATGGGGTTTCATCTTCAAGGGCGTTTAGAGTACGGTAAAGGGTTTCATTGCAAAGAAATTCCCCCGCATCTGTACTAATCTTTGGAGAGTCAATCATTCGTTCAATATCCCAATCGTCAGGATTTATAGTTGCAGAAAGTTCACCCTTACCTGCAATATTAGAGTTTCTAATTTGTCGTCCAGAATTGTCAGGAATTCTGAAATCCAGTTCATCTTTAGCACGAGTTTCAATCCTTGGCCACTCGGCATTTTCAGCCAATCCAATATGGATTATTGCGGCAAACTTTCGACTCATTAACAATTCTGATACAACCTTTGAACCTTCTTCATCAACTGGTAATACTATTGATTCAATTTTGTGTTCACGTACACTTTTACCTGATAGTGAAAGGGCAACATCACCTGAGATATTAGTTGCATGAGCACCAAATGGCTCGAATCCGGTAACTAGAACTGGCCCCGCCATATTTCACCTTCACACGTCCCCTTCAATGAGATTTGTGTCGCCACATTGACAAGTATTCACTTGTACGAGTGTCTAATGCTGGAAGATGATGAGGTCCTAGAGGTGGTTGTGCCTGTAGATGAAGAACCTGTAGATTCCTTGGCACTGAGTAAAACAATTTGGCATGAAATAACCGCAGGTGTCGGCATCTGGGGAGCATTCCGACCAATCTTTGCAGTGATATTAGCTCTAGTTCCTTTTCTCTATTTAGGTCAACATTTCAACAGGAACCATCGCAGAGGTACAGATTGGTTTCTACTACAAATCCCTCTAGCATTCACACTTGTACTCTGGGTACTGCTTTACGCATGGTCGATTTTCGATGCCTGGAGAGATGCAAGTATAATCGTTTCAAAACAGTCATGACCATAATTGGCCACTGCACTTTAGTTCACCACTCGCCATTCCTTCAAGGTCTGATTTATCATCATCATCAAACTCATCTGGTAAACTACCACTGATGAAATTACCAACATCATTACTTTCTATCGCCCAATACATAACTGAATCTTCATTGTTGGAGTGTCCGGGATGGTTCGGATCTTCATGAGATATTGGTGACTCATAAACGAGATTAACCAATCCAAGCAGATGGCCAGCTTCATGGACGGTTACCGCTCGTTCTACTTCTTCATTTGAAGGACGTCCAAAGAGACCCTCTGCTTCATCTACTGAGTCCTTGAAAATGGCGATTGTCGAGGCATCAACTGCAACCCCAAGTACTGATTCATCAGTATACTTCCCAGACGGGAACAAGAAATACCAATGTAATGTGTCTGAACCCATTGCATCTCCACCGTTTTCCCACCTAGCATCTCTAACGTCATCATCAGACCAGACCGTGTCTATTGAAAAATCAGTTTCGACTGAATTTATTGTAATCCCACCCGGCTTGTTGCAAACATTTTGGATTCGATTTTTCACTAATTCCTTAGCCACTGGGTCATATCCATTTTCATAAAGAAAGTGTATTTCCATTTTTTCAAATTTATCATCTTGCAAACATGCAAGTGCTAATCCCCCAGCAGTACCTCTTCTCTCATCATTTGATAATGCATCACCAAAACAACCCGACATAGAGGAAGTTATCAGTAAAATCGCTAGTAAATATTTACTCATGAAACCACCTAAAAGTCTTCGGGAATGTCTGTAGGGCTGAATAGTTGCCCAGGTCCTGAAGCCTGCGACAACTGACTACGAATCAAGTGCTCCCAGGACCTCATTACCCCTAGTGCATCACTTATCACCATCTCTTCCTCTTCTAAGGTCACTCGTATTAGAGTGTCAAGAATGTCGACTCTGTCACGGTCTACCAGAGATAGAGCCTTGTCTAAATCAAATGATGTGTCACTAATAACAGGCTCAACATCTAAAGGCCATGGTTTAGCCAGATTTTCAGGTAATTCAGTAGTGTGATCTTCTAATTGCTTGAGTAGCCTATTAGTCCATCGAGATATTACCAAACTAGTTTCCAAAACAGGCATACTTAGTTGATTAATCAAATTGACTAATCTTTCTTGTAAAGTAACCATGGAATCAGAACCACTCATATGGCCACCCCGTCACTGCTTGCTTTTACGCCTGACTGGTCTTCTTTTCTTCTTCGATTCAATGTTTGTTTCCATTGAGTCAAGATATTGTTGACCGTAGTGTGTCCACTGTTCCATGGTCCAGCCCACTGGAAGTCCAGACGGGGGCAAAGGTACTGCGGAGGGAGTAGAAAGTTCTGGGCTAACCTGTTGTTCAAGATTAGGTGAAATCTCAGGTAGAGTTTTTCCATCCATAGTTTCGATAACTTCCGCTGTTTGATCAGAATCATCTAATTCTTCACCACGCCTAATCTTCCTAATCTGTACCATAGTCCAAACCGCATAGGACATTGCTGCTAATGCAATCAGATACATTACCACAGACAATGTTGAATCGGCGACTTGGTTGGCCAAAGCATCACCATCCCTATCCACTTCTTCCTTTATTAGAAGTGGTGTTATGGAGATACGTTCTTTTTCAACTCCTGAATCAAGCAACAGAAGTCTATGCTCAAGAGTATCTCCCGTAACCCCATCCACGGTTGTTGACAATTTGACTAGAACTTTCGTGCCAGAAGAAATTTCAACAGATACTGAAGACATTGTGTCCCAATCATCGCCAGAAACTAAGCGTTGCAAAACAAATGTGACGTTTCCTGATGCCCCATTATTACGAGTTTCTAATGAAAGTGAAACTGTTTCATCTGCCACCGGAGTTGGATTTGACCAAGACCAACTTGTGTCGGCTCCTCGTAAACTAACATCTGGCCCGGTAAGGGCCAATGGCCATGATGCAAGAGGTTCGAAGAGATTGTTACCCGCACTATCATATGGGTTTCCTGAAGCATCCGAACCTGTAACCCAAACATCGATTGAGTATGATGGAAGTAACATGGTTGCTCCTCCATCAGTTAAATCGATGTAACCTGTCCAAAAGAATTGGTCTTCGAAAGGAGTGGTCTCTGGTAATGGGGAGGTTCCACGACTGATTTCTGCTTCACCGGCTCGAACCAAGTAATGCATCACTGCAGGGTTGTCCATGGTGAAACCTTGGTCATCTCTTGTTTCAAGCATAACTTGTAAGTTATTGGCAAGTGAAATTGGAATCTCCTCATCAGGTGAGATTCCAGCTAATTGGATATCGTGAATTGTTGGCCTTTCGCTATCAACGGCTAGTCTTAGCCGAGGTTTGAATTCAGATTCATCTTCTGCAATACCAGGTAAGTCAATCAATTTAGCACGTAGGTCCAAATGTCCACTGCGGACATCAGGAACGAGTAAGTCAATACTGAAGTACCCACCTTCACGGCTTGTTGTAGTCCATTCTTTATCATAATCTCCTAATGCGATTGTGAAAGTACCTGAAGGAGCTGGCGTCTCGTCTTCTGCGAATAGCACTCTACCGCTGAATCGAAGAACTTGTCCAGAACCGATTAGAGTTTCATCGAAATCAGGATTGTAATGATTGGTGCCATCACGTAGCTCAATAGCCAAGATGTGACCCGGCTGAGTGTCAAACCTTAGATCATTATCCAAACTCCACAAATCATTTCCTAGCCCGGCTTTGTGGACATTACAAGGAACATCTTCTTCTAGGCCGCAAGATTTGTCCTCTATCCAAACCTTTGGAATGAAATGGGATTCACCATTTGTATCCCAAATCTCAGGGAAGTTCCAAGTTAATTGGAATTTTATCGAAACTATCATTCTTGACTCATTGGTAGAATCTAGAATCACTGAAGAATAAAGATTGGAAACGGCCAAGCCAGTTCCTCCACTCTCTAAGTAAATCTCAGGTTGATTGTCTACAGACTTGGATAAATAAGCGTAAATCGATGTTTCGTCGTCCTCGAAGTCACCCGCTAATGCTAATTGGACGTATTCAACATCCCACCACCCATTAACATCTGAAACCATGAAAGTTGCCGTGTAAGACATTCCCGGATGTAATGGTTCCAAGTCATCGTGGCCCATTATAGTCGAATTATCAATATCCATAACTGGCTCAAACTCTTCACGTATTTGGTACCATGAAAGTGAATTGTCCCATTCAGGCATAATGTCACCTGGTCTTTCTCCACAAAACTGATCTGGCTCCATATCACAAACAGGACCGCCTCCCATGGCTATCACGTTATCTTGGCCGTCTTTTCCACTTACGTAGAAAGCGACTTTGTCACCATGAACAAGCATTGAATCATCTATTAGACCGTTGAATATGTTCAGACCACCTGCTAAAATTTCAGGAGTTGTAAGAGTTTTGGAACGATATTCAATAGGTTCAGGCAGTCCATTAAAGTTAGAATCGTCACACTTCTCATGCTGTCCTGCTTCGCAACCAATCCAGTAATGTAAGTCTACAGTTTGAGGTGGGTCTACTGAATCTTGAATTATTACTTCAATCGCCTGACCACCAGGTGAAGGTGGTCCCCTATGCATTTCAGATGCTAGTAATGGACTTGCAAACAGTACTAATGGGGCATTACCATCAAAGATTAATTTGATAGTATTATAACCCGGATTGACATAGGTTGAACCATTTTTCAAGTTAACAGCTTCAACATACAATACCATTCCACCAGGGGTTGATTCGATCGGTGAAGTAAATGTCATATTGTATTGTCCAAAGCCAGGATTCCCTTCACTATGTAGAACTGAAGGCTCCCCGATTGGATCACCATCAAAGGTTACATTTTGTCCAAGTACACGGAGGTCAAACTCCCCGGCCATTGGTGCAAATGCTGAATTTTCAAAATTAAGTGCGCCATTTATTGAAAGGTTGAATCCGCCTCTTACCCAATCACCCGGATATAATTCACGGCCAGTTTCCTCCCAAACCCTCATTCCATCTAATTGGATATCATTTTCTACATTCAATGAAAGAGTGTCAGTAGTCCAGGCATTGATTTGCGGTCCTAGGTCGTCACTCATCGAAATAATGGCTTCCATCTTTCTCTCATCATCCCAACTCCAGTTTACACGCATTGGCATTTTAACTGCGACTGTACCTTCACTGTCCATCGTTGAAGTACAATTTCCTACATCAAATTCGACAATACCGCCACCATCATCAACCGAACTACATGAATCGCCACGTAGCCATTTGAAGGCAGGATTGCCGCCGTTAGAATGATTCAGCCCAATAGTAGCCTCGGTAACTCGGTCTACCAAGTCACCATGTGCAAGCCGAACAATTAGGTTACGGAATACGCCATCAGGAGTTACCAGACCGCCTTCTAAGCTCGCATCCAGAACTCTGGTTTTCAATCGATATTCAATATCTAGTTCGGTTAATTTTACCCTTCCAGGAGTATTGGCCTTTACGGCAATTGGAATTTCTACAGTTCCAACTCCGTTATCTGGAATATGGCTATTGAAAGCATCCACTAAACTTGGAGTTTGCGACACAACACTGCCGATGGCAGAATCATCTGAAGCGGTAACTGAGCTCTCGTTAAGGAATAGAATCGATTTCCAGTCCCATACTCCGTCATCACCCACATCTAACTGAGGGCCGTCAGGATATCCTTCCTCATACCAAAGAATAAACGAATCCACCTTTGCTGTGATAGTAGAATCAGTAGTGCCCAAGAGTACAGAATATAGTAATTCATTACCCGCACCTTGAGTTGAGAATGATACTTCCTGATTATTTAGAGCATCTTCCCAAGATGTCCCATTGTCATTCGAAACTTTAACTGAAATCGATGAATAAGTAGGTTCGTCTCCAGCCCACACTGCACGTACTTTACCCACATTCGTACCGGTTGAAACTCTTGAGCTAGTCCAATCACCTGATGATTCATATGAAGTTGCATATTCTAGTGAAATCCACCAAGATACTGCAGAAGAGCCAATCAATTGCATCTTCCAAATTAATTCATTTCCAGGGTGGGCGAAATGAATCGTCTGATTCTTTTCAACGGATTCCCAGTGGGTCCCGTTATCTGCACTAACCCAGTAATCTACACGGTCACCTTGGCTTGGTGCTGACCAATGGTTCTCGACATTTACAGCCACGATGTCATCAGTGGTGTAGATTGTTTCACCAACCCAGGTTGTGGTTCCAGGTGCGGGAGTTGTAGGGAAGGAAATGCCCATGCCCAGTTCACGATAGTAGAGTGTCTTTGAGCCCCATGTCGAATATCCTGAATCGACAGTAATCATTCGATCACCATCATAGTACAAACCATATCCCTTGGCTGTAATGTCAACAGTTCCAGATTGTGGAACCAGTGATGAAGAACTTCCTGAAACAGCCCAAGCACTAATTTGGTCAGTGTCTTGATAGTACACTCCTTTCATACATCGCATGTAGAAGAATCCAGAGTTGACAACTAATCCGTGAACATTGCTTGTGGATTTACCACACTCGGTTGTGGAGGATGACCCTGAAGCGAATGAATACATCTCTTCGCCACGGGTTACCTGTCCGTTGTCTCCAAAATTGTAAGGAACGATTCTTCTTTGTTGACCATGAACAACCCATACTTGGTCGGTTTCTCTATCGTATGAGATACCATTGTAGTCTCCATACGGTTGAGCTAAATCATAGGAATCAACACATCTCCAAGTCCAATCATCCGAGACATCAATGGCCAATACCCTGAGGTGCTGTGTCGGGGTTGCTGTAGAATAGGAGTACTTGTATGTCGAGAATATTCCATAGAGCATTTCATCATCGGTGATTGTCCAATCTTTGAATCCATATGCCTTATAGTAGGTTGAACTAGGGTCTTGAGGGAGAGTACACGCAGATTCTCTTTGCAAATCAACAACTATGTCTCTGCTGACATTGTTTGGGTGCATCCTATTCACTACTTTGTCAAATGAGGTGCCCGTATAAGTCGACATGAATACCCAATCATGGTTTCGAAGAATGGCACCTTGCCCCTGTGCCATGAAATTAGCACTGGACAATTTTACTTGACTACTAAATCTAGTTTCGGTGGAATTGGATGTATGAGGTTGACGAATAGAGAAACTGCCATTATCAAGCCAAGCATTTGAACCGGAAAGAGTCTCCTCCTCAACGCCGTGTGACACGAAATCTGTGTCGGCATTACTGAAGCCAAGAGCGAGTTCTTCACTCCTTGCGTCAACTCGGTTTGAACTTCCATCCATCCACTCATCATAGGTGTCTGTAGTGACTTGCGACCATCCAGTAGATGATGCGCCGGAGAGGGTTATCTGCACATCAAGTACTTCGGCACCTTTTGGAATTGCAACCTTTGTGGTCTTGTCTGCACCGCCTTGGTAAAGTGCAATGTTCTCAATGCTGCCATCGGAAAAAGTGTAGACATGCCTTGAAGAGCCGTTTGCTTCAGCATCACCAATGAATAGTTCGGAAAGGGGACTCATTGGAGTCAATACAAGCATCAGCAACATCATCGTCAGGGCAGCACGAGAACTGAATTTTTGTGTCATTGAAGATTCCCCATTTTACGCTCAGCCGCCATAAGCCTTGAATTAACCGGCGGCAAGTCAGATTCAGAAATCCCCCTTTAGGGGTAATTCTGTCAATCAAGCAGTGTTTCTACTGTCATATCGGATAGGTGAAGAATCTCCTCGAAGACCGTCTTCTTCATCATCTTTAACTTCGAACCAATCGACGATCCAATCGCCATCTGTATCCCAATTCAATGGGTCACTACCCTCTGCGATGTGGTCATCATCCAAATCGATTAGATACCAGCCATATTCATGCTCACCGAGTTCGATAGCAGGTGCACGGTTAACGTTTCCAAGGTAGTACAATTCCCAATCATCAGTAACATCGCCAGAACATAGGACTATGTCATCTCCGGGATCCAGTACTAGGAAATCAGTATCCATATCATCCACAATAAGAACGTAACTTTCATCATCGATGAATTTCTTGTTCATTCCCAGATAATTAGTTGAGTCTTCAGTTACCTCACCCAAGCCTAGAGTGAAAGCTCTGAATTGCCACCACTCGGTAATTGGAGAACCATCCCAAGTTTCTCCTGAAAGCCTGACAGAATCTGGTGAGTCGAGGTTTGGATCCGCGACTGCATAGAATTCCATGAAATTCGTGTAAGGAGTGTAAACACACGTTGCACTACAATCCCAATTTCCATCTTGGTCTGGGTCTTCATTTGCATCTAGTGGGTCTGCTGGATTAAATGTGGCCCAGGTCCATCCAAGTGTAGGTCGTGAAAGAGTGCCCAAACTTTGTGAGAGTGGCCGACAGGAAGGGGTATTTGGTGCACAATTGCCGCCAGAGCTCGCATTAATCCATTGAACTTCAACATTTAACCATGAAGAATAGTTGTCATTGGTCTCATTCCACCCTTTCTCATACTCATACCAATCGGGCAACATGTCCCCATCAGTGTCGTTGTCCATTGGGTTGATTCCGTACTTGAATACTTCACGACCATCAGAAAGGTTCCAGTCTCTATCGTGAGATACTACAGAACCCGCATTTAGTACGGTATTGTACGTAACTGAGTCATTATCAGAGTCATTTGAATCTGGCCTAGTACCGTTTAGATACTCCATATAATTTGTAAATGGTAAATCTCCAATTCCATTTTGAATGGGATTTCCAGATGGAGTGAAAACACGATTATCCCAAGTACCTTGTTGCGCTGGTATGTCGAATGAAGTCCTGCCATACCAGCCATCGCTATCAGGGTCGTAATCTATGTCAAAAGGATTGACTGGATTGGTTGCCCAATGGTTTTGAGAGGTTTGGTCAGGCATTCCATAAACCGCATAACAGTATTCCCAACCGTCATCGATTCCATCTTGGTCAGAATCTGTGTTTGTAGGGTCCGTTATTCCAAATAGCGTACGATTGAAAGTATTGGGATCTTCGAGGTTAATCATATCCATTCTGGCAGTAGAGATTGCATCTTTACTTCGGAAATTATTGTAGATTGCTCTACGTGCTTCTACTTCCGTACTTCCTTCCTCAACATACGCATCAATCGCATCATCGCCGAATCCTATCAGTCCCGAACCAGTAGAGTATCTTTCAGAATATTTACCATAAACTCGCGATTCATATTCTCGTTTGTTAGTGAATTGCTCATCCAAGGAGATGTTACCATCTCTATCGCAGTCCACTGAATCAGAGTCGCTATCGAGCCACTGATCGGAATCGATTAGTGGGTTCATCGACCAACGATTATTTTCTAAATCCCAATTGGTAAACCAATATTCAAACCCGTCAATCATTCCATCATCATCTGTATCCGCTAGAGTTGGATCAGTGATTCCCATCAATGTTGAAATGAACGCATTAGCAATTCCAGTCGATTGCCATTCTTGGAATTCGACGAGGTGTCTTTTGCCCCTCTGCCCCTTATCCATAATGATGTTGAAAACACGTTGAGATTTTTGTGTAGGATCGTTGAGGTCCCCATCGATGTGCATTAATGGCGCATCTAAGGGATGGTTTTCTCCATTCTCTGGATTAGTAGTGAGTAATGAAAACTCTTGGGCATCCGTCAGTGCATCATCATCTGCATCAAAAGAACCATCTCCTGGGACAAGTGGATTCAAAGTCCATGTTTGCGCAGTATCATTCCATGCAGTAAACATCAATTCCAATCCATCAAGGAATCCATCACCATCTGTATCTGGGTTCGTCGGATCGGTAGTCCAGCCTGAAACATTAATCAGGTCTTGACTAACGAATGAACCAAACGATTCAGGGTTGGTAATTCCAGACCATTGTTGTAAGGTGAAGCCGCTGCCAATACTTGTAACGAACCATTGTGGACTAGTTCGATTTTCGTTGGTTTCCGATAGAGCAGGATCAATGCTATTGTATTCCTCCCAGTTACTCATACCATCGTTATCTGAGTCATCCCATCTGTCAGTCGAATCTAGAGGGTCGAGAGACCATTGTGCATCTAACAGATGCCATCGTGCATACCAGATTTCCCAACCATCCGGCATTCCATCTGAATCACTATCGGAATCAGTAGGGTCTCCAGTTGTAACACCATCACCAAAGTTGGATTCAGGTGTGCCCCAATCTGAAATATTACGGAATAGGTCAGTAGAGAAGTTTCCGGGAATAATATCTCCATCAAGACTCATGTTACCGTCAAACAAATCATCTTTGATGTTGTATTCTAACCAGTTTACGAATGCTTCATTCTCTTCGATTACTCCGTTGTGATTGATATCATAACCATCACCATCTGGGTTCTCAAATGCATCGCTTCCGTTCAGTGGATTAATTCCAACTCTGCTTACATCCCATGTACAAGCGCCTCTTGCTTCCCATCCATCAGGCAAACCATCGCCGTCAGAATCGATATTGTTAGGGTCAGAGTCGGCCCATGCTGCTGCTGCCACTTCAGTTTCAAAGTGGCTTTCGAGTAAGTCTCCAGCCATTCCTGCATCCTTAATTAAAGTCCATTGATATTCACAAAGATTGCTCAAGCCGTCACCATCTGCATCCCAGTTCGCATCGTCTGAATCCATTGGGTCCATCGTCCAATTATTAGAACCGGTAAATGTAGAACCAATCCATCTTCGGTTCTCAATTTCCCAACCATCTGGCATTCCATCGCCGTCAGAGTCAGGGTTTGTAGCATCGGTCCCGGTATCAATTCCAAGCGAAGAAAGGTAGGTCGCATTGGCAGCTTGACCTGCTGCATCATCACAAACATGCTCGTAATCATACTGGTTAGTATAATGGCACCAAAGTGGAGTGAATTCATGGAACAAGCCAAAGTATTCTGCCCCATCTCCTATTCCATCATTGTCTGAATCAACAACACGGGGGTCTGTTGCATTGTAACCATTAGAGGTTCGAGCAGTGTATCTGAATTCATCTAGATTCCTCCACAACCTCTCGTTAATTGGATCTGAGTCGAGATTGACACCGTCACCATCTGCATCGAGGAGGGCATCCCAAGGGTCAGTAGGGTCTAATCCATACCTTACTTCCCACCCATCCAACATACCGTCTGCATCTGAATCATTAGCCATCGGGTCCATTAACTCTAGATTTGAATACAAACCAGGCCCAATTCCAGTGAATACTGTGTCGATTCCGGCCACTGAGTGGACAGCAATTGCCGAAACCATACCAGGAACCCATTCTTGGTCGGTCATTCCATAAACAGCAGAATAACCGCCATTCAAAGACCACATACCCCAACCTGAACCAATTATCAATTCACTTCCTGTGGAGTATATAGAATGAATTTCGTTAGCGGATGGAACAGAAGTTCCGTCGATTCCAGGGTGTTCATAATCCCCTCCATGAGTTAACAGTCCAGTTATCAGATCCATACGGTGTAGACCCGAAGGAGTACCAACCCATACTACTTGCATTGCCCCTCCCTCTGGACCATCGCCCAGCAGAGTGTTTACTGTGGCTGGATTGTCGCCACCTTGAGCACCCATTGCTCGAAGGTCGTCGATATTGGATGCAATTGACGTTGGTTCCAATGAATAATAAAACTTCCAATTCGGAGTTGCTGCGTCTCTAGCCGAAGCCGTTTCGACTGTGAAAAGTCCAACATCCGTTCCGACATAGAGTGTTAGTGGCCCGGATGAAACATCAACATGTTCAATCGCAGTTGCTGTAGCATTACCACTATTCATGGCATTTGAAATACCAACTCCAAGTTGTAACTCTGTAATCGAAATTGTATTTATTTGGAATACTGAGCCAAAACCACCAGATCCTAAAGCAACGATGTAATCATCGCCTCCATCGGTTACTAATTGTGCACCAGCAGTGTAAGTACCTGGATAAAAGTCCCATAATGAAATGTCATCTAAGGAACCACCATTTTTGCCAGCGAACCAAACACCACCATTTGTTATCATTACCAAATAATCTTCAAGCAAAATCAAATCATTGAGATCGTGGCCTTGAGGTAATTCATAATCTGTTGATTCCGATTCTTCGAAACCAATTACAGTAACGCCTAATTTACTTCCAACCCACAAATATGTCCCATCATCTATCAATTCTCTTACATCGTGATTTAGTATCGAAATTTCGCCAGGACCAGCTTCAGGGGAGAGCGTATATTCAGAATATGTGCCATCTGAAGCACCAAGTTCTACAGAACGCATACCTGATTTGACTGTGTTCCCATCATCGAGATGAACAAAATATTCTTCCAAAGTTGAAAGTTGCTCACCGACTCCTAGCGCCTCTACAGAACGCGCAGCATCGACACTGATTATTCCATCCCGATTTGCATCCCAACCATCATTATCCAAATCAATTAATGCGTTGGAACGATTTAATGGGTCAAGACCGAAATGTATCTCCCAGCCATCGCTGATTCCATCTCCGCTGGAAGGGAACAAACGGCGGTGCTTGACTCCGTCATAATTGAAACGGTCACTATCATCTTCTATTGGATTGGTACCCAACCAAATGTACTCATCAATGATTCCAGAAGTTGCATTGCGGGCACAAGCGGAAAGGATATTTTCAAACAGAGTAATGTTTGCATTCTGTGAAATGAAGGGCCAGTCATAAAGTATGGACGATTCAGGGGCGGGTGCGTAGCAACGCAGTCCGTCTAATTCATTTGTCCAATTTGAAGGTGCGCCGTATGAGTATTCTTCAGGCGAAGTTAGTAATTCACTCAATGAAAGGAATCCGTCCCGATTTACATCGAATCCGTCTTCATCGGGGTCTAGGTCCATGTCGCTCGCATTTAATGGGTCGAAAAATTCGCATTCATAGCGCATTTGCTCGTTGTCGAACCCGCCGAGTTTTTCGCACATGTGAGCTTCAAAACCATCAGGCATTCCATCCCCATCTGTATCTGCCACCCTTGGATCTAGGTACCAGCGTTCACCAGATTCATTGATTATTCCTGTTAATCCACGAGTAAAACTTGGATCTATGCATTGAGCAGGATATGGCCAACAGTATTCTTCGGTAGCGTTCAATCCATCGATGTCAATGTCGATATAAGCATCAGAAGCATTGTCTCTATCCAATCCCTTCATCACAACATCTCTACCATCTACTGATGTGAAATTAATATATTCGCTGAACAAATTTTCATGGACATCGGGTATTTTATCCCCATCAGAATCAGTAGCAGGAGGCCTTTCGCCTTCGGTCAAATTAGGATTAGTTGTAGCCACGTTAGATATGGCAGGTAACTGGGAGACAAAAAACAGCCCAGATATTACAAGAAATGTCATCAGAAGTGTTGATTGTGAGCGACGCATCGAAATCACCGAAGGGCGCGGACGCACCCAACTAAGCAGGAACTACTGAATCAGCCTTAATACAGTGATGGAGCATTGTTCAGACTTGGATTACCTACGGTAATCCGTAATAGGAGTGAAAAAAACCTTGTAAACACCGATTTTTAGGGGTGGGTTCAAGGGCCCAACGCGATGCCCTATAGTTGCTAGTCATGTCTCTATCCTTCACGCATCTTGGAACAGGAAGTCGCGGAAATGCGACTCTTGTCGAAAGTGGAGATGCTAAGGTTTTGATAGACCAAGGATTTAGTGGAAAGCAACTAGAAATTAGACTAGCAAGAATGGATATTCGGCCTGAAGAAATTGATGCCATTGTATTGACACATCATCATGGTGATCACGGTGGTGGAGCATCAATATCTCAGAGGAAATGGAACATACCCATTTTTTGCAATGATCGAACTGCGACAGCCTTGAATTTAGACCTGAAAAATGTGCGTCTATTTGAGAGTTTAGAAGCGCTGGAGTTTGCTGATGATTTAGCGCTATTACCAGTACCTGTACCCCATAGTGGTTCAGACAATGTTGCATTCATAGCAAGCCATCGTGGTGAAAGAGGAGCCGTGATAACAGACCTCGGTTCTTGGACTGATGAATTAGTGAATCACGTATCGGGTTGCCAGCATATTTCAGTAGAAGCTAACTACGATCATAATCGACTTTGGAATGGGCCTTATCCAATGCGATTGAAGGACCGAATTTCTGGCAGGGGGGGGCACCTTTCCAATGACCAAACAGGGCAATTCTTATCGAAAGTAATCGATAGCGAAACTCGTTCTTTGGTGTTAACTCATCTTTCAGAAAAAAATAACGCTCCACACTTGGCTGAATCGACGGTTCTGTACCACGTTGATGACGTATTTGAGGGCGACATTAGGATCTCGCTACAAGATGGCCCAGAGTTCACCCACCATATCGGTCAAACTGAAGCGGAAAGGGTTTCTCGTGAAGGAATATACCTTCGTTGATGAGCCCTGTAAGGGCTCTCGATTGGTCAAACCATAAGAGGGTGGATGATTCTGTTTACTCCGATGAGGTCCAGACGCTCGGCGGAAGATGACCTCGGCGTCAGCGAAGTAATTGGCGTAGTAATGCTTCTAGCAATGGTGATTACCATGATGGGAGGAGTGTTTGTAATCCTAACTCCGTATGTGAATGATTTCCAAGACAACACTGCCTGGGCTAATGCAAATGGCATGGCAGAGCGAATCGATGGAAGAATCGATGTTGTAGCAGGTTCTAGTGCAGACACAGGAATTAGGACTACTGTACCATCAGCCACCAGTTCAGTCGCTCCAATTTCCAATATTGAACTATGGACGGTAGCTGCAGATTTGACAGCAGATGATGTAGTCACTGTGACATATCTGAACCAAACAACATTCAGCATATTAGCACATAATGAAACCGCCACAAGCGCTAATATTTGGACTCAGAATGGCGAGGTTAACATTTCATTTCAACCCAGTCATGAAGAGGTGCTCATTAACCATAACTTAAGTGTCCTTGACATGTACATTATCACCGTAAATGATGCTGATGAAAACCCGATTCATCGTCAAGCCAGAATTACGGTTTCAGGTTTGTTAATCAAGACTAAAGTGCAGACAGGAGAGCATACAATTGCCCTCATAAATGATGCCAGATACAATAAGTTCGCCAGTGGACCATGGTCGATTTCATCAGGACCCGACCTTAAAATCGAGGAATTGTTTGACGGAACTATGCGAGCAAGCATGTCGATTAGAGATGTCAATAGCGGTTCAATGCCTGATGGCAGGAATGCGGTCTTCGACATCAGTTCGCAGGGACCAATCGAATTGTTCAGCGGGGATGCCTGGAATTTTAGATTCAATTTCGAATCATCGCTAGGTTCAACAGTATCACAACAAATGACTGAAACTTGGCTGACAGACTACACCCTCAATCGAGCAGCAGATACTCTTGATCAACATCGTGGAATAAGCCCCTGGTTACGAGCTAGTGGTTCTGACGGCATGACCATAGATGGCGGCAATACAATGATCGACTTAGAAATCGATTTACAAATGGTGGTGGTCAGTGGATGATTTCCAGTAATCTACACCGAGACGAAGAGGCAGTAAGCGCTGCTGTAGCAACTGTACTTCTGTTTGGCGGCGTTATTTCCATCATAGGAATAATGCTACTCTCACTGATGCCGGTTATTCAAGAACTTGAAGGCTCCCTAAAGCGAAATGATATGCAAGCACAAATGCAAATTATGGGCCACGAAGTTACTCAACTTTCAGAGTCGGGAATACCAGGAGATTCATCACAAGTCCAATTAATTCCAGTCGATGGAGAGTTGAGATGGGACCGCTTAAGAGGCGGGATGTGGTATTCTGCTTCTTGGTATGAAGGAGATACTTTCCGAATAAGGGGCGCTCTAGATTTGGACCGTGATATCGAGGTTAGACATGCTGAAAGTAATGTACAAGCAATCTGTTACGAAGATATGCGACTTGGCCCAGACCGGCCATTCTTATTCACACCTATCAGTCAAGCAGAGAAAGTGCTCGTAACACCGAAGCATGGACTGACAATACCACTTGGACCTGTGAAAATAAATCAGGCAGGAGTTGAACATTCATTGTCGATTGGGGAAGTATTGCAACTAGATGCCGACTCACAGATAATTTCCAGTCATGACTTAGTGGGGCTTCAGATGAAAGGGGAATCTGGAACTACAATCATTCCTCCTTCTAAAGCCCACCCCGCTACTGGCAAAGGTCAACATTGGGTGATACCGATGCCGGCAGGAAATTCTGTTGTTGAAGTATTTACTGATGATGACTTGTTAGTTCAATGGGAAATTAATGGCCAAAGTGGTATTGATGCAATCGTACAATCTGCCGCCGTAAGATTAGCAAATTCTTGGTCTAAGGAAGTCAATTTGACTGAATCTACTATTTTGGAAATAGTAACTGATGTAGATGCACACCTAATGTTTACACATGGAGATAACGGTCGAACCTCTCTGTTAAGTGAAGACGGGAATTATGTTTCAAAATACTTCATAGCACCTCATTCACAAGGCTATTTGAACGTCATAAACCCGGGTGAGAATTCAGCGACTATTACATGGAGAAATGGTGGATTCTCGGTGCCGGCAAATCAGACTGGAAGTGTTTCATGGCCACCTGCAGGAATTGATAGTGCAGCGACAATCGAAAGTAGCGAGAATATTATCCTCCAATGGGGCACTGGCAGTGATGGAATGTCGATGATACCAGCGGTTGACACAGGTCAGATAACTGGTAAAATATTCATGGAAGACGGAACTGATAACTATGTAAATTCGACTTCAGAGTTCGAAGATTACTCTTCGAAATTAGGCTATTCGGGTGATGATGGAATTGTAACATTGGAAGACGAAGGTGCTATGAGATGTATAGCAATAGACCAAACTGCATCTGGATGGATATCCACTACATTACCTTGGAATTCATTGAATGGCCTGCCTGAAGGACAGATAATCAGTTCATGGCAATCAGGATTACACCCTGCTAGTTTGGAGATCACTCTTATCGGTGCTGAATCCGACGCCACGCATGCTAACCTAGCTACTGCTTGGGCATTTCACATATCGAGATTGACTTATGAATTTGACACATCGATTAATGGATTGGAAGTTGCTTGGAGTTCGGGGGCAATTGTCACAAATCATCCAGAGTTGAATCCTGCAATTCTTGTTGGACCGATTGACAGACAAGGACCCGGCCCAAGATTTAGTGCAACTGTGCCCTCACTCCACCCTACCAAAACCTCTGTTTCAGGAACGGGCGATATGAACCTTGACCTAGAATTGGTCATGAGGGAAAGTCTAGCGTCCACTACTGCATTCGATGTCAGGAGAGGATGGGTTGGACCATACGGTGATGCAATTGCTGCATGGTCAAGCAATAACCTAGAGTCTTCAGAAGATTGGGTAGTTAGTCCAGGAAGGCTAGATTTATTGATGGACTATACTGGCTGGGTCCCAATTCCATCTCACGGCCCAAGTGAAGCTGTCTGGCACACCGCAGGTCAGCCAATCCAATTTAATTTGCAAATCAGTAGCATAGATGTTCACCTTACGGAGGCTTCATCATGAGAGGGGAATTAAAGCGTGACGAGTCGGGAGCTAGTACTGAACTAGGCTATATTTTCACATTCTTATTGGGAGTGCTATTTCTTTCATTATTCAGCGTATGGGCATTTGGAATAGAAACTGCAACTAGAGAAAATTGGAATACGACTGCTGTTGATGTTAATATGGCAGACTTAGCTGCTGCGGTAGAAAGAGCAGATTTGGCTAGCAGGGAAGATGTTAGCGTAAGTTATGCAGAAGTTGTCGATTGGAGGCAAACAGAAGCAGATGAATCACTATTTATTTTGACTCTTGATGACCAGGGACTACATCTCGACCATCCAGAAAATATTCTCGACAGAGATGTTTCTACTTCAGCTACAGGCTCTGGCTCCTATGATGGAAGAATATCACTATCTGGTATCAGCCAGATATGGATAGTCCATGACCAAGGAGTCACTTACCTTTCTACCAAACGACCTGATTTCTAATCAGCGTCCCATAACAGCGGTGTGAACCATCATCTGCACTTCACGCATTCTGGTTTGAGCACCGAGTTCACGGAAGACAGACAAAGCACGTTGTAAATACTCCATTCGCCTTTGGCGGTCAGGAGCAACACCACCTAATCTTGCTAACAATTCCCCGATTTGCATACGTAAATCATTAGCCTCAGAAATAATCAGTGCTTCCCTGTATCTCTCTAGAGCCTCATCGATTCTCCCACTATCTTGCAGAACCTCGCCCAACAGGATTGATACTTCAAACAAGTGCCAGTGGGTCACCAGCTTCACTCATTGTAGCAAGTGCATCGGTATAGTGGTGAAGCGCTAAATCAGCATCGCCAGTCTTGGCATAATATCGGCCCAATACCGCTCTTGCTCTTGCATGTAAAATTGGATCTTCTGAAGATTCAGACCTCTCATATGATGATAATGCATGGTCCCTTGCTCTGATGTGCTCATCCAAATCGAGTAGTGAGCGGGCCAGAACAATTTGAGCAGATAGTAGATCTAATGAATCATTTCAGAAAGTATTTTTTCAACTTCTGCATAAGCCTCGAGCGCTTTGGTTTTGTCGCCGTTACGTCGTAAGATGTATCCCATGTTATTGTAAGATCTAGCAGCACCAAGGGCATCTTTCATGGAAATGAATAGTTCCAAAGCTTTCGATGCATATTAAGACTGGAATCAGAATCTCCTCGCTTGAGAGAAATATCTGCAAGATTAGACATTATGTCTGCTATGACATCGTTTAGACCAGCCGCTTCAGCGGGTGGCCTTGCTTTATTGAAAGCATCTTCTGCTTCATCGAACCTACCGAGAAGCGCCAGAACTTCACCACGTAACCTGTCGATTCGACATGCTCTCTCAGGGTCTATCGAACTTGTATCAATTGATTCTAGTAGACCAAGAAGTTCAATGTGTCCTTCTTTAATCAAGTCACGACCTTGTTCAACAATTATGTCAGTTGCATCTTCATGCCTTGAGGATGAGATGAGATGGTAAATCAATTCTAGAGCGATTTGACTACCTGAACTTTGCTTCTCATACCAAGATACTGCTTTGTTGTGTAATTCCTCTTTGGCCTGTCCGTCTAAACTTTGTAACAAGAATTCTCGAATTAAATCGTGAACATCGTAAGTATCTGAGTCAGCGTGCCTAGCCAATCCAGACTCAACTAGCGAATCGAGTTCATCTACATTCAATCCTTGCTCAGTTATAGCCTCGAGCGGAATCGGTTCTCTAAA
>CASIBX010000010.1 GCA_949373075.1 Candidatus Poseidoniaceae archaeon
CTTTCACAAGACCGCTTCCATATTGAATAAAGAACTCAACGTTTTCATTTACTTTCAGTCCCATTTTTTCAGCTGCTTCGCAAACCATCGCATAGTATGCAATGTCGTCTTCTTTACCCGCAGTGCAAGAGCCACCGTATGCTATATCGATACTAACTTCTCCGATATCAGATATATTTGCACCATTTGTCGGATCTGAAGGAACTCCTTTGTCAGGGTCGCCTGGATGGGCGACCATTGGGACAATTTCCGAGAGGCTGATTACGTGTATTCCGCCATCGTATTTTGCACCTTTATCTGGTACAACTGCCATTTCTTCCATAAGAGTTCGACTGATACCTTGCGCTTTCTCCATCCAATCATACAGGGCACTATCTGGCTCACATATCCCCGTGCGGCCACTACATTCTGTGGCCATATTACAGAGAGTGGCCCTTTCATCAATCGATAATGAGGTTAGGCCAGGTCCACCAAATTCCATTGACCGGTTTAGAGTAAGTTCCTCTCGTGCATGGTCGGATAAGATGTACAAAATTACATCTTTAGCCGTGCAACCATCATTCAATGAACCAATTAGTTCGAATCTTATAGATTCAGGAACCTTCACGAAAGTAAATCCTGAATAAACTAAACTAGAATATTCTGTTGCCCCCACTCCATAGGTTAGAGCATTCGACGCCCCTCCCATGCAGGTGTGTGAATCTGTTGCTTGAATGAAGTCTCCAACTTCAATAAATTCCTCGCGAGCAACCTGATGGCAAATTCCCGGCGACACGCCATCTTTAGCAGAATAGTCTCTTACACCTGTGTGCTTTTGGAATTCCACCTGCAGATCTCTTAGTGTCTGAACTTTATCCATGTGGGGTACAAATTTCGGGTTGTGTGCCGCATACAGTAAATGGTCTTCGAAAACAGCAAATTTACTTGGGTTAGGGAGTGTGTAATCTGCACCATACTCTTCACTCAAAAAAGTGTGGACTTGAGCGGTTGTAAATTCGTGACTATAGCCGCCTTGTACTTGGGCAATTACGGGGTCATGAGGCTTTACGCATTGGCCTTCACTCTGGCCTACTAGGTTGCGAGCAATGATTTTCTCAGCCATCGTCATTGGACAATCTGGAGTGTCCAAAGGAGGGAGAACGATTTCTTTGCTTTGTAATTTCGAAGCGAATGGAAACAACCCACCGTTTTCGATTATGAGTTTGGTGACGGGGTCATACTGTGAAGTAAATTCTTCTAACCCAACGCTCTCGCCATTTTGCAATCGTTCAAGGATTTCATAATCGCCCATCAATTGTCCGAGATTGATATTGTTTCTCTCATGTATCGGTGCGAACGAGGACGCAATAACGATTCTAACCCCTGCCCATCTTTCACATTGTGCAGCCGTTTCGCGAGAAGAACCTGTGCCTTTACGTTGGCCAGAAACAATCACTTCAAATCCACCATTAATCAATGCGTTTTCCCTGAAAACACGAATCCCGTCCTGCATGAGGCCAGCGTATGCATTCTTCGCAATCTCTGCCGGGTCGTGGTCAAAACAAACCCACGCCGGAGTCATCGCATCTGTATTGATGTCATCGAGTAGATCTTCTGGAGAAATATCGCTAATTTTCAGATTTAATCCATCATACAATTGCCGTTTTATGAGGTCTAAATTCTTGGTGAGAAAAAGAACTCTTTTTCCCGGAGAGAGTTTGACTTCTTCAGGTGGCCAAATATCCGTCATCTCTCTCCCCCATTTTATTTCAAGAGGCGGTGAGGTATAACGGGTTCGGACTAATAAAAATTAAAACAAAGCGCAATCTAAAGACGCATAGAATAAATATACGGCTAATTGCGGGAAAAAATCAACGAAATAAGAATAAGACACTCCTAATCATCAAAAACGATGTACTGCGGTAAATGTCTCATCCAAAACATATTAACCATGCCGCCAAATGGTTTAAATAACCCTCGTTGGAGGGTTTGAATAATAATTTGGTAATGCCATTGGCGCAATTACCTAACTGAGGGATACAAATGGATAACAACCAACACGTAGAAGACATCGTAAAATGCAGCGATTGTGGAAGCCGAGCATTAACTCGTGACGAGACTCGCGGTGAAGTCGTCTGTGACGATTGCGGTCTTGTTTTAGAAGACAATGTAATCGATCAAGGAGCAGAATGGAGAGTATTCTCTCCAGAACAAGGAGACCAGCGTGCCCGTACCGGTGCTCCAATGACTGTCATGCTTCATGACAAAGGATTGTCTACAGATATCGATTGGCAAAACAAAGATTACTCTGGAAAGACAATCAATTCACGATACAGGTCACAATTTTACCGAATGAGGAAATGGCAGAAAAGATCACGTGTTTCTAACGCTACAGAGAGAAACCTCGCAATGGCTTTAGCAGAACTGGATCGTATGGCAAGTCGCTTAGAATTGCCAAAATCTGTTCGTGAAGCAGCAGCTGTGAATTACAAGAAAGCTGTTGAGAAGAGACTGATTAGAGGCCGTTCCATCGAAGGGGTTGCAGCAGCATCCCTGTATGCAGCATGCCGACAATGTGGTGTTCCTCGTACTCTTGATGAAATCGGCCAAGCAAGCCGAACCGGGCGTAAAGAAATCGGCCGTACATACAGATTCATGGTTCGTGAACTAAAGATGAAAATCATGCCAACCGGTCCTGAAGATTACATCTCTAGGTTCTGTTCAGGATTAGGATTGGATGCTGAAGTTGAAGCAAAGGCTCACGAATTAATCAAGGCTGCACAAGAAAAAGAATTGACCAGTGGCCGTGGACCAACTGGAATTGCAGCCTCAATCATTTACATTGCAAGTGTTCTATGTGGAAAGCGCAGAACACAGCGTGAAGTTGCTGAAGTTGCAGGAGTAACTGAAGTTACTATCCGTAACCGATACAAGGAACTGATTCAGAACCTTAACATCGAATTAGATATTTGAGGTTAAACCAACCAGGATTGGAATAACGCCCCTTGGGTGAATCGATATGAAAAGTAGGCGCAGGGTTTCTCAGAAGGTTTTGGACTCTTTAGTTCAACGTTTAACCGACTCATTGGAAAAGGGAACATTAGCGTGGCCTTTGCCTTCACCTCCGGTTTTTGATGACGACTTTCCACCAGTCCACCCTAAAGATCCACAAGCAATAATCGAGATGGGAGTTGGATTACTCATAGCCGACAAAGGAATGTTCGACCGCCATCTTTCGATAGTAGTCGATCTAATCGTTCCTCATCGAATGAATCTTTCAGACGACCCATTTGAAATTCACGAAAGATGGTTGCTAAAAAGATTGAACGTTCTAACCGAACGACTATCCTTCGCAATCGCGACAGAGTGGCTTGCCCAAGCTCTAGACAGATCATGTCCTGACCCTGACCGCTGGTGGCTGGCCCTAGTTTTGACCAACGGACTTTGCCAGGCCTCACACGGCCAGCCAGTTCACCAAGGGTACCACTTAGTCGAATCAATCGCTCTTGCAGAGCGGCCAGGTACATGGCATACACAACCTGAAGCCTCCAACGCCAACCTCGATTGGAATCCTCAAAGCGTAGTTCCTAGGTCTACATCAGTAATCGCTCATGAAGCTGGCGCAGACGCTGCTAAATGGTTGATGATGCAACTAGAAAATGGCCCTGAAGAAAGAAGGAAATTACTAGTTGAGTGGTGCCGTTTACTATTGGAGCGCAAGGAATTACTCGAACCTCTTGGCATTCCTCAAATTCTTATTCGTAGAGCAGGAGATTCATCTGAAGAAGTTTCTAGCAGAGTGGTTCTCTGTCTTGCTAAGTTAATTGAAGGTGACAAGGATTCTGGATTGGAATGCATTCGCGTACTAAATTCGCGCGAAGACTTGTTGACTAGAAGGTCGATGGCAGATGTCTTGACTCGTTTATTTAGGAGAATAGAGGGTGACGCAATCCCACTACTAAATCAGATGTTGGAAGATGAGGATGAGAATGTCTTAGCAGCAGCCAGTGCAACAATTGGCGATTTACGATTTATAGATAAGGAAATGTGGGCAAATAAAATCAGAGAATTATGTGACCATGAATCCCAGTTAGTTCGTAGAAATCTAGTTCATACAATTAGAGATTATTTGGAAGAGTTTTCGAGTGATGAGCGTCAAATCATCCCTAAAATGTGGGCCGATGGTGACGAAGTAGTACTAACAAGGCTACGCGAGTTGCTGATTAGGATGGCAGAAATCGATGCAGACAGGTTTGCAACCACAATCAAGTCCCTCGAACATCTAAACATCGATGGTCTTTGGGCGCCAATGAAAATTCGAAATGAGCAACTAGTCATACAATGGCAACAATGGTTGGAAGGTAAAGGCGAGCAACCAGACACCCCTGAGCCAGTTCATACACATGTTTCGGATATGACGGAAGGAGAATTGCCAGATGTTGAAGACGCCTTCGCCACTCTTGGCGATATGAATTTCATAGATTGACCGGCAAATCTCTTGAGTACAACCCCTCCTGCCTAAATCATGCGCTCGGTGTATGTTCTAACCGCTCTTCTGATTTTTTCTGCAATCGCAGTGACTAATGCTGCAGCATCTTCATCAGACCGAATTGATGGACTAACCGCCACATTTGACCCTGCGTCAGAGGAGACAACCATCCACATAACGCTCATTGATACTAACGATGGTGACCTTCTGGATAATCTAAAACAAGCATCATGGAGTCTTATTAGAGACGGCATCATAGTTCAACAACAGATACACCTTTGCACTATGGCTATGACTAATTCGGAATGTTCTGGCTCACAATATAATCTCACTCATTATCCACCTGCGGGTTCTAACGGCGAGGCTACCTATTTGGTCGTTGAAACCTTCTTGGGTTGGTCGACAGCCGCTCCAGGAGTCGTAGAATCCGTAAGTCCAATCGTAGGGATTGAAAACCTTACAGGCACATATTCTGATGATGTTACAACGTTATCTTGGGATTATCCTGAATCTATTGCGATGAACCACTCAATCATGATTTACAGCCACGAGTCTCTTGCAACTAGAGATAATTGGAACTCCTTAACAAAAACAATCGTTAGTAGCAGTGTTGCTGCTGGCACTACAAATTTCGAAATAAATCATTCATCGAGTTCAGTTGAAAGAGAGATTTACTATTCTGTAACCTTGCTATATGAAACCTCAGAAGATACAAGGTTCCTTGGAAGTAACACGCTAACAGTTCCGGTAAAGGAAGACAACATTGCTCCATTGTTTGTTGGAGAATTAACTGCCACTTTCAATTCTGAATTAGACATGACTACTATCGATTGGGGCGCAGGTATTTCGGATGAAGACTTAATGATCAACATTTATCGCTCCCAGATGGAGTTACCTTTACTGGATGCGAATAATTTAGTTGCAACTGTCGCCTCTAGTCTTTCTTCTTACCAAGTCGAGGTTCCAATGGGTGAGCATCGTCAATCTTGGTATGCGATAACCCTAATCGACTCTCAAGGAAATGAAATCCTCAATTTATCTGAGTCATCTCCCGTCGCTGAACCAGTAATTGAATCTACAATTTCATCATCTCAAATTTCGAATTTAGATGTAGAAAGGCATGTTGACGGGACCATCACAATAAATTGGGATGATACAAGCCAAAGCCCGAATGCAATAGCCAAGATTTGGCGTTCAATCACTGGGCCAATCGATTCATTCGACGATATAGAAGAACTCGCATCCACAGATGTTTCTTTGGAACAGTATTCTCACAATCCACTAAACTCAGTCGACCAAGCATGGTACGCAGTAACTCTCGAAGGTGTTTGGGGCTCAAGCACAATACCCTGGCACGATGATACATTGACCACTGGTGGTAATTCAATGGAAAACCCGTTCAGAGAGACGGAGGAAATCATAGAGGAGCCAGTTATTGAATTCCTAGCCCAAGTCCAATCAACTTCTGGAGCAGGCGGAGAATTGTCGGATGGTAATTTGATTAGTTTAGGGCCTATGTATGAGGGAGACCTGATCATCATTTCAACATCCAAAGAAGTTGACAATATTTCTTGTAATGATATTGCAGGACAAGGCAGTGTAATCTATTCTCAATCAGATTGGGCTTTATCCTTCAGCGCTAATCAGTCTGGCGAGGCCTGTTATGGAACAATTATTGATGGAGATGATGAAATTGGATTCACTATGACTTGGAACTATATCGAAAATATCACTACAGTTGATGATGAAAATATCGAAGATGATACTGAGCAAGATGATGGTCCAGCAGAAAATAAAGGTTCAAAAGAATCCAAAGAAACGATTGCCGGCGTCATATTATCAATAATAATTCTAGCATTATTGGTGTATCTTTTAGTTATGGTAAAGGGTCCACAATATTTTGAAGAAGAATAATCACTCTTCTTCATCAGCTAAAGGCCCTGCAGTTGAAAGCCAAACGTAGACGCCATTAGTGGTGACCAGTAGGCCAACAAGAGACAAAACTAGTCCCGCTGGTTCAGGAAAGAAGTCTATCCTTCCAATTGCATATGAAATACCCATAATTACCAAGCCGGTCAATATTACAATGGTGGAAGTGGCTTCAGGGTCCTTCCACAAATTCAGAGAAGGGACGACTCCCTTTATCCCAAAGGTTAGTCTAAACCATGCAAGGTAAAGCAACATCATTCCAGCCAAACCTAAAGCACCTGAGGTGAATGTAGAGTCATCCCATGGCCCCTTGGGGGAAATATTGGTGAATGTGATTGCAACTAACAGGGCACCGATTGCGGCAAAGACTCTCCACTCAGCCTTTGCGCCCATGAAGGGGGCTACGGGCCGCGACGCTTGAAAGCAATGGCGTAGTTAGGTATGCTATGGCAGCGGTCGAAGACGCAGTATTGGTCGCGGGCGGTATCGGCTCTCGAATGCTACCTGCGAGTGCTGCAATCGCTAAGGAAGCCCTTCCGTTAGTTGACATCCCTGCGCTATCCCATCTGGCGAGAGAAGCGATTGCTGCTGGAGCAAATAGAATCCACATCATTACCTCACCTAAGAAAGATCTGAGTCAGTTACTGAAAGATAATTCATGGCTCCATGAAAAGAGACCCGATTTAAGCGCAGAGTTACTTTCTCCATTCAACGATGTTGAAGTTTTAGTTCATGTCCAAGAAGTACCAAGAGGATTCGGAGATGCTTTGAGTTGTGCTTTAGATGCAATTGACGGGCCTTTCATGGTTTTACTAGGAGATAACATTCTGCTAGATTCATTCAATCCAACTTCAACTTATATTCCATCTACTGCTTCAAAGAAATTGGTTGAGGCTTACCTTAGAACCGGTCTACCATGTGTCGGTTTAGCTGCTGTAAGGGACCCTGAAAATTATGGCGTGGTCTCAATGGATGGAGAATTTGTCAAAGGGATAATCGAGAAGCCCGTAAGAGAAGATGCACCCTCAAACCTTGTTTTATGTGGAAGGTATGTATTCACATCTGACACCTCAAAATTACTTTTACAGTATGACTACGAGCAATATGGGGAGTTACAATCTATCGCAATTCAACAGCACTGGATGCAGAACGAAGGCTTGGTCGGAGTGGAATTGAAAGGCTTCCAGTGGTATGATTCAGGCGCTCCTTTGTCCTGGTTGAAGGGCCAAATCGATTACGCTCTGCGTCGTGAAGATATGAAAGAAGAACTCAGTAGTTGGCTTGATGACAGACTTCAGCGCTGACCTGGTTTCCAGAACGAAAGCGATAACGGAGAGTCGTCATTTGCTGCTCGAATAGCCAGATGGTCAGCTCTCTCATTCCAGCGGTGCCCACTGTGCGCTTTGACATGCTCCCAAGATAACTTTCGTAAATCAGAAACTTCATTCCAAAGCGACTGAATATGGGATACTAGTCTCTTATTCGCTTTTGCCTTCCATGTACCATTCGCTTGATTTCCAGCATATTGGGAATCGGTTTTAATTACAATTTCAGAATCTCCACCTTCGGTTAAGGCCCATCTCAATGCTTCTGCAAAGGCGGTTAATTCAGCAGTATTGTTAGAGCCAACTTCAGCTCCAATAAACGACTTATCTTCAGGGTCTGTAATAACTCTACCATGGAATTCATGGACCACCTCTCCATTACCTCGGCCTAAGTCATTAGACCCTGTAATAATTACAACACCCCAGCCTGCAGGGGTTTCACTATCCACGTTTTGGTTCCCAAGACAAGACCCATCTACGTAGATGTGGAGCATTAATTTCACTCGCCAAGTTCGGCTCTGTAATCTTCGGGTGACATTAGAGTCGAAACTGCGGATGGGTCATTCAACTTCATTCGAATAATCCAGCCTTCGCCGTATGGGTCTTGGTTCATCAATTCTGGAGCGTCATCAAGCGCTTCGTTAACCGCTGTGATTTCTCCAGCAAGTGGAGCGAAGATAGGCGATGCGGATTTTACAGATTCAACTATTGCGAACTCGCCCATTTCTTCACACATTTCACCAGCATCTGGTAATTCAATGTATACAATGTCAGTCAGAGCATCTTGAGCGTGATCAGTAATCCCGATGACAACTTCATCTCCTTCAACTCTAATCCATTCGTGCTCTTTAGTGTAGTATTGGCCTTCTGGAATGTCACTCATGAGTATCCCTCTAATTTACTGCAGGTGGTTAAAGGAATCAAACCTTTCTCATAACGGATTTGAACAATGTGGGCATATTTTCCATGTAGGTTCCACATTACTACCACAACTTTTGCAAGTTAGTTGGCTATTATCGCTAATCATAACTGAGTCGTTTAGTACAGTATTTCCAACATGTCCAATCTGTACTACTGGTTGAGTTTGCTCAAGGTGTTCTTGGCGGATTTTACCAGCCTGTTCGTACATGCCTGCTTTCTGATAAGCATCAGCTGCCGCTTCCCAATTTCTAGCAAGTTCGAGGTTTTTAGCCTCAGCAACCCACATCTGTTGGTTTTTGATTGGAGTTGCAGGCGGGTTGGGCTTAGCAACGACTCTAGGTTGCTGTATTACTTGTTGAACAACAGGGACATATTGTGGCTGTTGCTGAACAACAACAACTCTTTGGGTATCATTCTTGGTACTTAGGGCGCTTATTGCAAAAATTAGCGAACAGCAACACATCAATCCCCCACAGACACCTGCAACTTCGAAATCGCCATTTACCTCATCTGAACCATCAATACAATCCTCTATACCGTTTTTTTCAAGAGATTCCTCAGGGTCGAAAAGCCTCTCGCCGTCCATGCACTCATACATACGATCGCCAGCAGAATTTGTGACATATTCACCGCGAGCCTCAACTGGGTCATTATTTTCAGCTATGATGAATGCAATTATGGCAATAATGCCTAGAACGATGCAAACATTCCAGTACAACTCCTTCTTTTTCTTTCCTTCATCTGGAGGGAGATTGTAATTCATCACTCTTCCTCCAATTCCTTTGATAACATCGTATGCTCGAGCTTAGCCCAAGCGTTGCCCACATCGTCGTCGCGCTTATTGGACATTAAATCAGTCTCAATTCGCATGGCCATCGAATCATTACTTTCATTTGGAAAAAGACTTCCAAGAGGGCCTTGGCCTTTCCCCGTTGGACCCGCTAGAACCAATAGAATAAGTCCGATTAAAGGGAAAATAAAACCAATTTCAGGCTCTTCAATAGAAATGACTCCGGAAATGAGCGCCATTCCGCTTGCTAAAAGCAAACCCAAGCCTGTCCCAAGGAGTAACCTTTGGGCTCTGATTGCAGGGGTCATACCTTGCCCAACTCACGATAGGGCATGAACCCAACGCCTAATTCAATAGGTTTCACGCATCAATTTGTGAATTTTGTAGGGTAACAATGCACGATTTACCGGTGTGACTTCCAGAATACGCGCATCGTCTCTACGCCTAACGTCTTGCAATAGTGGATGTCTGCTTTTCTTGTGTAGGGCGAGAAGAGTTGGTTTGTCAACTTCTAAAGCCGAACGTACGACCTTTACGAAACCTTCAGATTCAACGGCAAACTTTCCAATTTCATCGATTACAATTACTTCAGAATAATCTCTAGCATGCTCAATAGCAGGGATTGCAACACTTTCCAGTGCTTCAGTATCGATTCCATAGCCTAGAACTCTAAGTCTACTATCGATTCCTTTGTGAGCCATAACGGCTTCCTCTCCTGTAGTGATATTGATCACCTTGTATCCAACTCGCTCAGAGTTCTCAACTAGGGGCTCTGTTCTCATACCGCCTATGATATCAGTATTGTCTCCGTCACCGCCTCTAGCATTTATTTCTCGCCGACGTTCGTCTTCAAGCATTTCGAGCACTTTGGCTAGAACGGCGGATTTACCAGACCTTGGCAGTCCCGTAATCCCAATTTTTGGATGAATTCCCATCTTTAATTCCTCACGAATATTTGAATGCACAAATTGCGCTGATTGCTTCGAGGTAGGTACTGATAATAAAGCATGGGGGGGAAATCGCCCTTTTTCACGAATCCGGAAACCTCAGACCATCATCCGTCAATTTTAATTTGCTCTGGTAAGTTTCCTATTCTGCAATTTCCATCATTTTCCCAAAAACGAATAATAATTATTCAGTTTCGGCGGATAAAAATCAAAGAATTTCGTCGTCCCCGGGCATTGGCATAGAAATAATTGCACGTCCGCTCGCACCCAATTTCCATGATTCTGAAACCCAGTCAAGAATCATAGATAATTCATTTTCTGATAAACCACCCGCATCACATATTCTACGTAACGCCCATAATTCTGAATCATCATAGTCCCCATCTACTGATGCTAGCAAAGCCGAATCGCGTAGGGCGATTCTAATCGCTGAAGGCTCCATTCCGTCAATTACTGATTCTAAATCAGGAGGCTGAGTTAACAATTGTCTAACCTCCTCTCGACTTTCTGGGTGCAACATCATCGCCCCCATGGCTGCTTCAATTGCAGAGATCTCTTCCCTAACTAGCGCCCCATCCGCCGCAGCAACAAGGACTAGAATACATGCAATTTTGCGTCGCTGCTCTTCAGCAAGCGATAGCACTGCATCAGGAAGCAGGCGAATCACCTTGACAGGTCGTTAAGAAGGTCATAACCAGACTGCATCCAGGCATAACCTTCAACCGTCCAAGCCAATAATCGGTTTACTGCATCCTCTTGTAGGTCTAAATACTCAGCGATTTCTTCCAATGCGTCTCGCTCATCATCATCTACAGTTCCATCAGCTGCAGCCATTAAGACCGCATCTCTAAGGGCCAACCTCCCAGCTTCTTGTCCAAGGTCATCTAAACATTCTTCCAAAGGTGGCGGGTTTTTTAGAGCAGCACGAATCAAATCACGCTGCCTAGGGGAGAGCAATGCAGTCCCTAATCTCTGTTCAAACATTGACATTTCTTCCACGGTCAATTCGTTATCAATTCGAGTAATGTGAGCCAATAATTTGGCGTAAGCGAATCTTTCTGCTTGCGGCAATTTATGGACGGTGTCTGGCAGCATGTTCACGGCGTATCAGTCGTATGACTTCAATGCCTCGCAAGAATAGAGCGATTCAAATGGAACTGAATATACCCACCTTCATGGCCGAAGTGGAGATTTACACTAACAAAGGCTGTGGCGCCTGTGTTAGCGCTAAACATTTCTTGGATAGGAAAGGGATATCTTATACTGAGAAGAAATTAGGCAAATCAAAGAAAACGGATGCTGAGTTCTCAATAAGAACCAGAGGGGCGAAATCGATTCCACAGATTTTCATTAACAACGAGTGGATTGGTGGATATGATGATTTGGTAGATTACGAAAAAGCCGGCGAATTGAATTGGAGATTAGGCTTGGAAAAGAAACCTAGAGTTGGATTTTGGAAATTGTTTTTACGGTTTATGAAAGGGGCGAAGTATTGACTTCTTTGAAAGCGATTTCTCTCTGACCTAAATAATTCAAGAAGCCCCATAGACTTGAATTGATCAAGAAAAATATTCGTTCGTTGAATCCCCATGACACGGTTCCAATGTAGTAGCACGCTGTTGAACCAATGCCTCCGATGGTGTAGAGAGCCATCGTTGCTGGTATTGTCCATTTGATATCTCGGTGGGAATCAAAAGTCCAGATACGATGAGTCCAATGGGCTTGCAGAGAGCCTAATATCCACGCAATAGCCCACGAAACAGTAGGCCAATAACTACCGCCTGGCAGAATGAATAGAAATAATTCCCAAAGAGCATAGAATGCAGTAAAATTCATCATGGCAGTAACGACATATCTGCGTAACGTGCCATGTTCCGGTAAATCCATCAATCGTCCTCCGTTACAACATCCGATGGTTTACCAGTAGCGATATTTCTTAATCTCTCATTGTCTATTTGAATCGCATCCAATAGTGAATATTTAACATCTAAACTCTGAGCAAGTTCCTTCAAAGCTAAGGTGTCTTTAGGCAAGCACTTCCCTCCAAAACCACGCATTAGTCCCATAATTGGCTCAAGATGAGAGTCGCCTATTGGTTGGTCTTGCGGGGCGGTGATGATTTCCCTGATGGTGCTCCATTCGATTCCTAACTTCTGACAAATATCATGCATTTGGTTAGCAAAAACGACCTTCATCGCATAGAAACTATTCTTCGTATATTTCAACATTTCAGCCTCAGTACTACTTATCGAGAAGATTTTTTCTTCAACCAACACCCCTGCTTGCTTGTGTTGTTGGAACACTAGCTCTGCAACATCTGCATGCTCTGTGCCAATAACAAGAATGCGCTGATTAGCAAAGTCTTCCAAACGCGTCCTTTCCACCAAAAACTCTGGCGAATATGCGAGTTTTAGATTGGGATATTTTTGCTGAAGTATTTCAGTTGTCCCGGGTATTACTGTGCTTTTGATTACTGCAATGAAATTTTCAGGTAACTGTGAAAGAATCTCTTCGACTATACTGGTGTCGCAAGTGCCGTCTTGGTTAGACGGCGTTGGTACAGCGATGTAAGCCATCTCACAATTAGAGGTCACTTCTTCCAAAGTAGTCCCTCTTACCGGGTCGTGAATAAATAACTCATGATGCTTAGAAAAGCAGTGCTCTATCGCACCTCCTACCATTCCAGCCCCAATTATTCCAACCTTCATCAAAACCCTCCCTCGATTGTAAAGATCCCCTGCTCTACCATCTGCCCTGCGCGTAGCAGGCTTTCAGGTGTTCCACAGTCGATCCAGGTATTTTCGCCAACAGAAACAGTCTTTGCGATACCTTCTTTGATGTATTGCTTTGTAACATCGGAAATTGAAAAGTTTGGTAAATCTTGAACTTTGTCTAAGCGTTGCCAAAATGTTTCATCGAAAACATAAATCCCTCCAACTGCCATATTACTGGGCGGGTTTGTTGGTTTTTCAACAACGTCAACAATTACTCCATCTTCAAAAACAGCAACTCCAAATTCCTGCGGGTTGTCAACTTCTCTAGTCAGCAATATAGCCCCATGTGTGAAATCTTTGATTTCATTTTTCAATTCGATATTGGTAATATTATCGGAGAACCAAACAATTAGCGGGCAATTTTCATTTCCCCTTCTTGCTAATTGTAGAGCGGCAGCAACTCCGAGGGGATGCTCTTCCAAAACGTAATTCACGCCATCTCCGATATGTTGTCTAATTTTATCGATAAATCTATTCCCAATTATTGTGATTTCTCGAATTCCAGCATTACGAATTGTGGCCATTGCATAATCGATAATTGGTCTGCCGCACAATGGGAGCAGCGTTTTGTGAGTAAAGTTGGTCATAGGCAGCAACCTGCTGCCGTGACCTCCTGCTACTATGATGGCCTTCATCTAACGGTCCTCGTTGTCAGCGCTTATTGAATCACTGGGTTCTGAATCCTTATTTGCGACTTTAGAAAAGGCACCTTCTTCTGCATTCTTTTCAAAATAATCTGTTCTTACTAAGTCGCCTAATCGCTCAACACCGTGCTCGACAAGATCTGGGTCATTGGCTTCAGCCTCCTCCCATCGCTTTTGTGCCAAATCTGCATATTCGCGATTTGCCTCTTGCACCATTTGTTCTCCAGATGTCAAATCGCCTTCCATGCCCGAATATTTCTCATCTTCAATCAATGCATCACGCCTAGTTGGCTCATGTCCAAGCTTGAAATCGGTTTTGCCCCAATCAGGCCCAGAAGGGTCATCCCCTCTTGTTCTGGTCGGATTAATCTCCTCAATATCGGTGGCGATCCAGTCGGAAAGGTGCTGCAAATATGCTTCATGTCGTTCTTCTACATCATCGATGTCCAATAGATGAGTCATATCGTATTTTTGTGCGAAAGCCTCTTCGTTTTTACCAAGGAGTAGGCCAGTTGTCGAAAAGAAAACCCCTCCTAAAAATATGAATAAATGGAGACCTACAGTAAGGGGGTTTTGTAACCCAAGCCCCATTATAATTCCAAAACAGATGGCTATAATGCCGGTGCTCAAAAACACAGAATATGCTATGTTTCGCAACTTAAGTTGCGATAATTCGCGTATCGAGTCGTGCATAAAACCACATCAGCCCAGTAGGCTCATGATGTCGTCTGTCATAGCAGGTGTTGAATTGTTCTCCTGCGTGAGCACAGAATCACGCATGTTGATGTGCTGCCGTGGCTCTAGAGCTAGTTTCTCTAGAACCATAGAAAGAACCTCTTGGACACGCGTTGTTTGCTGTCCTTGCGAGATTATCATTCTCTCAAGTGAGTCAAGGGTTTCGAAAGAGCGGTCGGTAGATCTGTCTAAAGCAATCTTCTGCACTTTCATTGCTTCTTCCTGCCTAGCAAGAAGTTCCCTTGCAGCAGGGCTACCTATTGCATCTCTACGGTGCAGTTCTTCCAGGGCGTCTCTAAGGTCAGTGGTGGTTATCTCCAGTGCGCGCTTAGTGTCTATAATTTGTCCGATTGCAATATTCAGTTCATTCTGTAAGTTAGAAGCCTTATGCTTTAGTTGAATTCGTGTATTAGATTGAACCATTGATTCAGTCATAAATGCTGAAAAAATTCCTACGCCGATTGCAACATCGTGCGGCGCTCTTACTAGAGTCATCAGTGCCCAGGCTGCAACCCCTACAATGGCAGTTCTTCCTATTCCCATGTATTGTATTTGGACTCCGCCCTATATTGAGGGGGGGGCGGGTGTCCATGGGCCCCCGCTTATCACTCGTCTGGAATGAAACAATCATCATCTATTTCGTGGATTTGGCCATTCATTAACAGGTGGTCTAACGCTTCATCACATTCTTCAGGAGCAATTCCATTGCTTAGTAGGGGGGCGTATAAATCGGAAACGCCGACCCAATTAGCTCCATTACCAACCTTTTCTTGGGCGATAATAAGCATCATCTGGGCGGTTACAGCGAGTAGAGGGTCATCACATTGGTTGTCTGGTAGCAGATTTATGAAAGTTCCAGCAGGATGGGGCTCCTCATAGACAATTTCTTCAATTCTGTTGGTTAGATGCTTCAGTGGTAATGGAATATCAAAGCAATCGAATAGGTTTGTCTGCCCTTGCGGGATTTCTCGAATATCTTCTGGGCTCAACCTTTTGGCGATAGATTCGAGCCGATGCAATCTTTGTTCAATTTGGATTTTTTCTCTATCCAGGTCCGACTGTATTAGTGCGATATCCTCATTCGCTTTTTGGATAAGCCAATCTTCAATCCTAAAGTTGGCATCAATTCCAAGCATGATGTTTGCTAAGTGTTTTACAGCAGTTGGCATTTGTTCGATTCGCAATTTTCTTTCGGACTTATCGTGCGAATCCTCAGCCATGCTGAAAGGGGTGCTGTGGCGCTCCATAAAGGTACACTATGCATTGAGAGGTATACTTCGATTGGAGCACTGTTGTACTGCGCGGATATATTGTACCACGGCAACCTCCAGTGGTCACAAGCCTTGTATCTATGCCAAACTTTGCATGGGAGCGCGTTCATGTAGGGGCGACTTATGGCGGGGGATATGAGCGACCACCGCATCGCAATCTTACCCGGAGATGGAACTGGAAGAGAAGTAGCGATTGAGGCGATGCGGATCCTCGATACAGTACAGGCCCATACCAATCACGGGTTTGAACAAGTCATAATCCCCTGCGGTGGGCAAAATTACAAAGAAACCGGAGAGGAATGGGCAGAAGGTTCGTTCGCATTTTGTCGCGATGAGGCCGATGCGATTTATCTCGGAGCGATTGGGCATCCAGGAGCGACATTACCTAATGGCGATTTAGCAGGAGGGTCTGTCATTCTTGGAATGAGGTCCGGATTAGATTTGTATGCCAATGTAAGGCCAATCAAGCTCTACGAAGGCGTCCCCCACAAAGTCCATGGGCGCTTCACTCAAATCTGGGAGCCGGGGCTAGTCGACATGACTATTCTTAGAGAAAACACCGAGGGGTTGTATCACTCATTGCTGAGGCGAAGTGCCGACAGGGCACTAGGTAGAGAAGAATACATTCCTCCAGAGATGACCTTTCCCGGACTTGAAGGCGAAGTTGCTTATGACCCGCGTCCGATTTCAGCAGCGGGCACAGAGCGTTTGGTTAAGATGGGATTCGAAATCGCTCAAACGCGTAATGGTGCTCCATCTGATGGAGTTAAGAGAGTTTCATGTATCGATAAGAGCAATGTTACTCGTGGCTGCCAATTGTTCAGAAAGGTATTCGACAATGTAGCCACCTCATATCCGGGCATCGAAACAGACCACGGGTATATTGACGCATTCATGCAATGGTTAACTCGTACTCCAGAATATTATGACGTGGTCGTATCATCCAATATGTTTGGAGACATTGCTACTGACTTAGGAGCAGTTCTTCAGGGAGGAATGGGAATGGCTGCTTCAGGAAACATCGGGGATAGTCACGCCTTTTTCGAACCAGTTCACGGCAGTGCGCCTAAACATGCAGGTCAGAATAAGGTCAACCCTATTGCAAGCATCAATTCTATTCAGATGATGTTAGACTGGCTGGGCCGAAAGAACGGCGAGGAAGAGTTGACTCAGATTGCGAAATTAATAGATGACAGCGTCGCAGAGCATCTGCGTGATGGCCGTTCCCTCACTTACGATCTTGGTGGCACTGCAACCTGCAGTGACGTTGGAGAATCAATCGCAAACCGCCTATCTGCTAGATTAAGCGAATTATGATTCAAATCTGTTGGACATATCTCCAACGATGTGGTCAAGGGCACTTTGTAGAGCCTTGTCATTATCCCAATTTGTAATTTCTGGCTTTTCCGGAATCAGTTGAATAAGATTAGTCGCAACGCGTGAAACCTCATCAACTACCGCAACAGTTCCCCTTCTTGCTGAACGAGATAGCGGGTTCAAATCAATAACTAATACGTCTTTACCCATAGCGACTAGAGCCTCACACCTGTCACCATCTTCAAGAGGAACTAGAATAGCATCTGCTTCTAAGATACCGTCTTTTTGGCATGCGGCTCTAGGGCCTTCAAGGCCAGGTATTTTGGCATCAGGAACCCCACCTAGTATTTCGACATCTAAACCTAAATCTGAATTTAACAATTTCAGGTGAGCCAACAATGCACCCATTCTTTGTGGCGTTCGGTAAAAAATATTAATTTCAATTGGGCACCCTAACTGGCTTGCTATGGTCAAAAATTCTCTAGCAGCTAAAGCGATTGCGTTTCCATTTAGAGATAAGACAGGCTTATTCGCCCTAACCAATCTAGCGGCTACTTCTCTTGTAGCCTCTAGTGCGGAAGGAATGGTTTGCTCACCGAGTAGGTAATCAAAAGCCTCTCCTCTCCCGTGAGCGATTAATGCAGAATCGGCTAGCATGCCTTTTACTCCTGCTTCAGAAATACGTTTACGCATCATTAGGGATTGGTAACGTGGGTGGCTTGGGTCTACAACTTCTTCACTCATAATTAATCCTCATATTGTTTCTACTAACATTGACAAATCCAAGGGCTCTGTTCCCCGATTTATCGTACTGGTCGAAAGAACATCTAATCCACATTCTCTCCATTCCTCTAATTCGCTAAGAACAATACCGCCGCTCGCTTCAAGAACGACATGTTCCCTCAATCCCATTTCGGATAGTTCATCTGCAACCGCTTTACAGCGCTCAGGTCCGAAATTATCTAACATGATTACTAAACGGTCGCAACCATCTATCATCCTTCTTTCAGACCAAGTGAAAGCAGCCATAATCGCTTCCTTTTCCTCGCGTACTTCGATTTCAAGGAAGGCACCGCATTCTGAGAGGTCTACTTCGGATAAGAATTTGGAAATTCTTGCTCCATTTCCATCAATATCTGGATACATAGATGCAAGGTCGTTTTCTTTAATCATCCGAGCATCTTGTTTCGAAAGTCTGTGAGTCAAACCCCCTCCCAAATGGACGGCCCATTTGTCTAATAGTCCCCAGATAGTTTTGCGAGTACATGCAATTTGGCCAGGGGCCTTAGATGACCACTTTTTGGCTTCTGTCGCAATACCTGAAAGTTGGCCTAGTAGGTTAAGAACAGTTCTTTCCATCGCCAATACCGCCTCTTTATCGCCTTTTATTGTGGCGACTTCATCGCCCGAAGTAATGCTTCTTCCTTCTCCGTGCGACCATGTTATCTGTAATCCGCCAGCCCAAATTTGCAGCATATGTTCAACGGCGGCACATCCCGCTAAAATCCCATCATTTTTCACCACAATGGTGGCGCTTATCGATTCGCTTCCGCCCATGAACGGCATATCGATGCCATCATCGGCCAGTAAGGAACTGGTCCAGCGATCTATGCTAGATGTGAGCATACGACTAGGGCCAGACGAAGGGTCCCATAAAACGGCGCCCCTATCATGAGGGGGTTTAGATTTGACTGCCATATCTAGCGCTAGAGGTCCGAGGACTTCATGGTTATGCACTTCTTGGCTAACTCCATGAAGAGAGTTCTCGTAGTCGGAGCGGGCATTCTCGGGTTGGTTACTGCAGTTCGCGAACATCTAGCTGGAAACCAGGTGTTTATTCTTGAAAAACGGAAAAGAATCGGCGGCAGAGGGACTAGTGAAGAGTCGCATGGCCATCAGTTAGAATTCGGGCCGCATCTACTATTAAAAGGCGGAAAACTCCATTCAATGGTGAAAAAAGTGAGTCGGATTAAACCATCACTACGTCCTTTAAGGGCTAACAAAATTTTTATTGTTGGGCACGGAATGTTACAACCATTAGACAATCCTAAACAAATGCTCCAAGTCAAACTCGGCCAAGACCCAGTTAGAGAACACGCAGCCCGCCTAATCTCCGGGTGGGGCCAAGAAATACCCGAAAGAAGAGCGGCGCTCATGAAGGGTAAATTGTGCGTGGTCGGAGAGGGGTGGGCGGGATTAATCGGCCGCTTAGCCTCAACTCTAGAGGAGGTGGGGGTGCCGATTAAAACCGGAATGAAGATTGTAGAACAATTCGAAGGAGGAGTTGTGACCTCTGAGGGCTTGAAAATAGAGGCTGATGTAATCAAAATGTGTGATGGTAATCCAAAGGGAGACTCAGTCAAAGTATCAACCCTAGATTTGGTATTGGATAATATTCCTCTCAAAGGATTGCACGGTTTGGTCAAGGATGATGTGGCCATTATTGACCTTGCAGCAATTCATTCTCGGAAAGCCCCAGGGAGGTCTCATTTTTCTTGTATATCCCTCACGGGTGGAGTTAAAGCGATAGAAGACCTACTCGACGAGAGAGTTTCAGGATGGCGCTCTCATATCATAACAAAGCGAACAAACGAATCGATCACACTCACCGACTCTAGCGGCCAACTTTCGGATGGAGTCATTTCAAAGACCGTATAGTGGGTGGGTAACTCATGCGGATAGTCACCTGGAATGTCAATGGAATAAGAGCGGCGATTCGTAAAGGCATTGACAAATTTTTTGATAAGTTAGACGCCGATGTTTGGATGCTGCAAGAAGTACGTTGTCTCGAAGAACAACTTCCTAAGGATTGGAGCGTGCCAGAGGGATATGAAATGATTCTACATCCTGCTCAAAAAAAGGGATACTCAGGGGTTTCAACCCTATCGAAAGTCGAAATGAAGGAACAGGGCCGGGGCATGCAGGGGCAGTTAGATCCTGATGATTCTGAAGGTAGAGTACTTGTGACAAAACACGATGATTTAATCTTAGTCAACACCTATCTTCCAAGTGGTTCCTCGAAAGAAGAACGGCAAAGGTACAAAGAGACATGGATGGCCCAGTGGAGGGATTTTATTCATCCACTTCTAAAATCTGAATATACGGTAATAGTCGCAGGAGATTTGAACATTGCACATACGGAAAATGACATTTGGAACCCTAAAGGCAATATGAAATCAAGCGGTTTTTTGCCGCATGAGCGGCAATGGTTCACTGAATTACTGAGCGACGGTTGGCATGATTTATTTCGTGAGCACGCGGGCCCAGATGCGAAAACATTCTCTTGGTGGTCCAATCGTGGTCAAGCAAGAGCCAAGGATAGAGGTTGGAGAATTGATTATTTGCTAGGAAACCAAGCCGCTTTAGAGCGATTAAAATCAGTCACTATCGATAGGCAAGGCGGGCTTGAGGTCAGCGACCATGCACCAGTAATTCTCGACCTTCATTGATCTTGGTCCGAAAACAATGCCAATAGGGAGTCAACGCTTATTCTAAGCGATTCTAAATTATCGGAAACAACATTCACAATGAGAGTGGCTAAATTGCCCTCATCTGATAATTTGTAATCTATCCCTGAAGGAATTAATTCAGTAAGTCGTTTTCCGATTTCGCTTGAGCCCTTCCATTCTAGTGAGGTGGAATAACTCTCGGCCATGCTGCTAACTAACGCCTCCCCTCCATGAGAGTTGCTATTTTGGAATGACTCTTTCAACCACACCCCTTCACAGGCCCATGGATGAGCCAATCCAAGTTCTTGCTGGGACCGGAGGCGTGGCTTTAGGAGAGGCAAGAACTAACCACGATGGACGAAGAGCCATTCTCCTTCATCGTGATGGAATTCCAAGAGAATTGGTTGCCTTGGCTGAAACGATGGGTATCGAAGTTGTCGATATTCAGTTCCAAAAAGGCCGAGAGGACCCTCGGACATTTTTTGGAAAAGGCCGTCTACAAGATACTGCTGATGAAATTTCCAGTGCAGTAGAAGGCCATCCTTGGCATGGTGTGGATTTAGTAATCATTCATTCCAACTCCACACCTCGTCAACTAGTGAATATTCATGAGACACTTCAAGTTGAAGTTTGGGACAGAGTTCGCCTTCTTCTTTCATTATTCATTTCCCATGCGGGTAGCGTAGAGGCTAGAACTCAGGTTAGAATAGCGCAATTACAGGCAGACAGATCTGTACTAAGGGAATTAGCGAACCAGCAAACCACCGGCGAACGCGCAGGATTCGGAGCAGGGGGTAAGCAAGCAATCCAAGGTGTTCTAACTACAGTGTCGAGGGAATTAACTCAGTTGCGTAAGAAGCAAGAAAAACATGCTTTAGCACGCAAAGAGAGGCGTAGGCAAAGAAGTAAAGGAGGAGCCAGAACAGTTGGCCTAGCTGGATACACTAACGCAGGTAAGTCTTCTCTATTCCTTGCATTATCTGGTAAACAGGTATTGGTTGAAGATAAGTTGTTCTCAACCCTAGAAACTACAGTTGGCAGGATGGAAATGAGTCCGCGAATATTACTTGCTGACACCATCGGGTTCATCGATGAGTTACCATCTGATTTATTGGATGCATTTCAAGCAACACTTGACGAGTCTCTAAATTGTGACCTCCTTCTCTTACTAGCAGATAGTAGTGATGACGTAGAAGAGCTTCAAAGAAAATTATCAACCTCACGACGAGAGGTCTTAGACCGAAGTGAAGAAGATAGTATACGAATGAAAGTAGTCTTGACAAAGTGTGATGCGGGAGGGGATATCGAAGCCGCTCAAGAGGTTGTTAGAATGATGGGCATGGAGGATGCCATGGTAGTATCTTCTCATAGTGGCGAAGGGTTAGATGCATTGCGAGAAGCGATTATGTTCTCACTATACGGACCCAAAACCACACTTATTGTGTCAGCTGGTGATCTTGGCGAGAGAGATGCCGAATCCTTCGTTAGCCAAATTTATGATCTTGGAATAGTTACTGAAAAAGATGGTTTAGAACTAACACTTTGGTGTGGATATGGGGAATTGCAAAAACTAATTGCAAAATCAGATGGACGCATCTCTATCAAGTAGGACTCATCCTAGTGATTACTATGTCCGAACTCCTAGCGGATGTTGAAAGCCTCCCTGAGGAAGAGCCGCTTTTCCAATCCAGCGGCACCGTGTTCGAGATTAAAAGTTCGGACGGCCATCCAGTATTGCGAATGATTGGAATATTTGTTTTCGTTATTTGTGGGCTAGGGCTTGCGAATGGGCTCGATTTTATTTCACCCGAATCCGGTTTAGTAAGGCCCCATGAGTGGATAAACGGTATGGCCCAAGGCGCAGAATTTGATTCGGCAGAATTCGAAGGAACTGTTTATTCCGAAGGAGAGCCTTTGGTCAATGCGACAATAACGCTCGAACGTAAGAATGCTGACGGAATAATTGGAGTGCCTTTGAGAACTCAGACAGATTCAAACGGTAATTTTGAATTTTCAGGAGCAACACCTGGTCTGACCTCAATCGAAATTACCAGAATGAATGAAGACGGTCAGCATGATGCAGTTCGGCATAGACTTATTTTGAACCCGCCCTCTTTCTTGGAGGATAAGGGTTACACTTCAATCGATTTTGACATCCTCCCAACTGAATCGTTTTCAGACGTTGAATGTACAGGGGATTATTTGGACGGGTCCTGCTTGAGAATAATCAGTTATTTCGATGAAGAAATGGAATTCCCTCTGATTGATGAATCCGCAGCAGGTCTCTACATAATGGCTGGTTGGGCAATGATAGGACTTGCCTTAATTGCATCTGGATTTGCGTTTGTTGGAATCAAAAAGAGTTCCAGAG
>CASIBX010000011.1 GCA_949373075.1 Candidatus Poseidoniaceae archaeon
GACCACTGCGCAATAGTGCAGGATCTATCATTTCTGGACGATTTGTAGCAGCGACTATGATGACACCATCTAGGCTCTCGACACCATCCATACTGGCTAGTAACTGATTTACAACTCGGTTTGAAACATCAGAACCGCCAGATTGTGAATTTGATGACCGCATTCCAGCAATGGACTCGAATTCATCCAAGAAAATAATCGAAGGAGCAGATTGTTTTGCTTTCTTGAATATCTCACGGATTGCTTTTTCAGATTCCCCAACCCATTTCGATATTAGTTCCGGACCTTTAATCGATATGAAATTTGCTTTTGCCTCATTGGCAATCGCTTTAGCAAGTAGAGTTTTCCCAGTACCTGGTGCCCCGAATAGTACAATTCCCCTAGGAGGTTTTATTCCAAAGTGTTCGAATAACTCTGGCTTGGTTAATGGCCATTCTACGCTTTCTTTCAGCCTGTCCTTAATTTCGGTAAGTCCACCGACGCTTTCCCATGAAGTATCAGGAATCTCGACATAGATTTCACGAAGAGCACTAGGCTCAATCTCACGGATTGCAACTCGGAAGTCATCCATATTGACTTCCATCTTTTCAAGAACTTCAGGTGGAATTGTTTCTTCTTCCAAATCAATTTCAGGAAGGTACCGACGAAGTGCCTTCATTGCAGATTCTCTGACTAATGCTGCCAGATCGGCTCCTACAAACCCATATGAGTTGTCAAGAACCCAGTCTACATCGAAATCGTCTGCAATAGGCATCTGTCTAATATGGACATCTAGAATTTCACTTCTACCGTCCCTATCTGGAACACCGATCTCTATTTCACGGTCAAATCGTCCAGGTCTTCGTAGAGCAGGGTCCATTGCATCTCTTCTATTGGTAGCACCGATAACAATGACATTGTCTCTCCCTTGCATACCGTCCATCAATGTAAGCATCTGTGCGACAACACGACGTTCTACTTCTCCGCTAACATCTTCACGCTTAGGACAAATAGAGTCAATTTCGTCGATAAAGACGATTGCTGGTGCATTATTTGCTGCTTCATCGAAAATCTCACGTAGTTGTTTTTCTGATTCCCCATAGTATTTTGAAATGATTTCTGGCCCGTTTATTGAAGTAAAGTGAGCGTTGGTTTCAGTAGCTACTGCTTTTGCAATCATTGTTTTGCCAGTACCTGGTGGTCCGTGCAGAAGTACTCCTTTCGGAGGGTCTATTCCGAGTCTTCTAAACAATTCAGGATGCTTTAGAGGCAACTCAATCATTTCTCGTACTTTGAGTAACTGAGTGCCAATTCCGCCTATATCTTCGTAAGTAATTCCTTGAGATTGTCCAACATCCTCATCGTCAATAGCTTCGTCTTTGATTACTATATCTGTATCAGAATTAACTTGAACTATTCCTTTAGGAGTTGTTTGTAGGACTGCAAATGGTAGGGCTTCAGCGAATAGAGTCATTCCTGGAATGAAAATCCGGTCACCTGCAACAACAGGACGCTTGTTTAGCCCTCTTCGAGCAAAACCTTCGATTCCAGGTCCAAATTTGACTTTCTGTTTATTGGCCATGACAGGTGATAGAACCAGCTTAGTACAGATTTTAGCATCTACTTTAGAGACAGTTACCCTATCTCCAAGACTAACACCTGCATTTTTCCGAATAATCCCATCTACTCTGATTATGTCCATCTTAGCATCTTCTGGACGGCTTCGCCAATAGATTGCTGCCGTAGAACGATTATCGCCTTTTATTTCTATTATGTCGCCTGGTTTCAGGTCTAAGCCATTCTCGCCACTTATACGAGCACGCCCGTGCCCTACATCGCTAGGTATAGCCTTTGAAACCTTCAAGGATATGGATTCAGAATCTTCGTCAGACATGGTTGACCCCTCCGGATGTTACCTCTTCAGAGTAGGTATCACTTTAACTCACGCATCCATCCACAAGCGGTGGATTCATGTTCTGCATGCCAAACGGAGGGGCATGACGCACGTCTTGGAGACCGGCCTAGAGTTTTTGGAAAGCAGTAATCCTGGCAACCTTCCTAAGGTTAAAGGATACAATATTATCAATGGACAACTAAAATCATCATCTGATGGATCAAGATTTACAAGTAAGAATCCAGCGATACTTGTAGACGAATTAGGAGATTTCCCTCTATCTACTAGGGATGATGTGCATGAAGCGATTGCTGCTGCTCGTTCGGCATTAACTGACTGGGCCGCCACTCCCGCTCCTACAAGAGGGCAAATCATTGGTAACATGGGCCGATTGTTAATGGAACATAAAGATGCAATTGTGGCATTGGAAACTCGAGAGATAGGTAAGACTCTCAAAGAGGCAGCAGGTAGTGTTCAAGAAGCAATCGACACCTGTCTTTTCTTCCAATCTGAAGGTCGCAGACTATATGGGCAGACTGTAAACTCTGAATTGCCAGATAAGGAATTATTCACGTACCGCAGACCACTTGGTGTCTGCGGAATTATCAATGCATGTAATTTCCCTGCTGCTGTTCCATTTTGGAAAATGATTCCTGCACTAATTTGTGGAAACACATGTGTATGGAAGAGCCCTCAAGATGCTCCTCTACTTTCTTTCGCTCTAGCACGTATTATGCATCAAGCCGGATTGCCTGACGGAGTAGTAAACCTAGTCCACGGAAAGGGAAGTAGTGCAGGCCAGTATATCGTCGACGCAGTCGATGAAGGCCTAATCAACAAAATCTCATTTACAGGAAGTACTGAAGTTGGTAAAGCAATTGGTGAAGTATGTGGAAGGAATTTAGTTTCTTGCAGCCTAGAACTTGGCGGAAAGAACCCTCAGGTAGTAATGCCATCTGCAGACATAGACAATGCTGTGGCTGGAGCATATTGGGGAGGATTTGGAACCGCAGGACAACGCTGTACTAGCCTAGGTAACCTTATTCTTCACGAAGACATTTACGATGAATTTATGGAGAAATTAATGAACAAAGTAAAGAGTACTCGTATCGGAGATTCACTGAAACACGAGGATGTCCTTTACGGCCCTATGCTCTCAGAAAAGTACGCTAAGGATTTCTTGAAAGGTCTAGAAATGGTAGAGGCAGATGGAGCAACCAAACTTTGGGGTAGTGGAAGAATAACATCAGGAAATACTCCTGATAATTTCCTTGGAACTCCTGAAGATGGAGTTTACATGTGGCCTCACGTTTATGCTGATGTCACAGAAGACATGAATTGCTTCCATGAAGAAGTCTTCGGCCCTGCAATCACCGTTGTCAAAGCAAAGGATTTCGACCATGCATTACATCTTGCTAATGCATCGCCTTACGGACTTTCAAGTTCGATATACACAAATGATCGACTCGAGGCTTACCGATATAAAATCGGAATCAAAGCTGGAATGACTGGAATCAATAATTCGACTACAGGAGCAGAGGCTCACTTGCCATTTGGTGGAGTCAAAGGTAGTGGGAACGGCACTAGGGAATCCGGAATTTGGGTTATCGAAGCGTACTCCTACTGGCATGCTGTCAACGACGAATTGTCTGGGAAATTACAACTAGCCCAGATGGATGTTGATGAAATCGAGATGGTCGAAGCCGAAGTCGACTACACCAAACTGGCCTGAACAACAGCCGAACAGGTCAAAGACCCCATCTCCAGTGGGCGTGGTTATCCGCCCCCTTTAGGGGGCGTCACAGGTGGCAACTGATGGGCGAAGGAATCAAACTCCCAATGCTGAAAGGCATGGGTAGGACAGATAGAATCGACAAATGGTGGGCTCAACCAATGGTGATGGCTATTGGACTGACTGTGGCTATGATCTGGACTTTTTGGAGGGTTATTTTCTTCTCAGAACATATCGATTACTATGTCGATGGAGCGCATGTAATCTCACCTATGTTTTCACCAAATGTCCTAGAATGGGACATGTTTTCAGGATGGGACCATCCGTCTTGGGTGAATGCTGCAGTTTTGATTTTGTGGATTCCATTTTCGTTTAGAGGAACATGCTACTACATGCGCCGTGTTTACTATCGTACATTTTTCGCTAGCCCTACCGGATGCTGGGTTGATGAACCTGAAATCAACAAGATGATTGGTTACAAGGGCGAAAAGAGATTATTCATAGTAAACAATCTACATCGCTACTTCTTGTACATGGTAATTCCAATCCTTCTGATTAAATGGTGGGATATTACACACACTATGGCTTTCTCTAATGATGGATATGGAATCACAGGAGGAACAATAATTCTAACTCTCGAATCTGTTTGTCTTACAATGTATGTTACATCTTGTCACGCACTTAGACACCTGGCTGGCGGTATGCTAGACCGGTGGGCAACAGGTATTGCCAAGATTAGAGGGGCACTATTCTCCAAAGTTAGTATTATCAATCGAGACCATGGATTCTGGTTTTGGGTGTCCCTTACTCTTGTATTCGTTGGAGATGCATGGACTATTGCATGCTCCAAGGGCATAATCAATGACTTCAGTTTAATTCTAATCGGAGGTGCTTGAAATGGGTGAAGAATACATTTCTCACGAATATGATGTCGTAATCATTGGAGCAGGTGGTGCTGGTTTACGAGCGGCTATCGAAGCCGCAAGAAGCGGTGCAAAAACTGCCATAATCACAAAATCACTCCTCGGCAAGGCGCATACTGTAATGGCAGAAGGCGGATGTGCTGCTGCATTACAAAACGCAGATCCTAGAGATGGTTGGAAAGTTCACTTCCATGACACCATGAAGGGAAGTAAGTGGCTTGCTAATTGGCGTATGGCTGAATATCATGCAAAGGAAGCTCCAGACCGAGTTCGTGAACTCGAACAGTGGGGCGCTGTGTTCGATAGGACAACCAAAAATGTCATCAATCAGAGAAACTTTGGTGGCCATACATTCCCTAGACTCGCTCATGTCGGTGACGCTACTGGACTCGAATTAATTCGTACGCTACAAGAAAGAGGCATACACGAAGGAATTGACATGTTCACAGAATATACAGTTCGCCATCTTCTCAAAGAAGGTGACAGAGTTACTGGCTGTGTTGCTTACACCCGTGTGGACGGAGAGTTCCATGCATTCTCTGCTAAATCGGTAGTATTAGCTACTGGCGGAATAACGAGATGTTGGTCTGTTTGTTCAGGCTCTTGGGAATACACTGGAGACGGACATGCACTTGCTCTATGGGCTGGTGCTGAACTTCGAGATATGGAATTCGTACAATTCCATCCAACAGGAATGGTTTGGCCACCGTCTGTTCGTGGCATTTTGGTAACCGAAGGTGTTCGTGGAGAAGGAGGCCGTCTTACCAACTCAGAAGGTGAGCGGTTCATGTTTGATTATGTTCCTGAAATGTTCGCTGGCGACCATGCAGATACTATTGAAGAATCTGACCAATGGGTCGAAGAAGTTGTTTCAGGTAAAATTGCTACTGTCCGAAGGCCTCCTGAATTGCTGACTAGAGACGTTGTTTCTAAGGCTATTAACAGTGAGGTCAAAGCGGGAAGAGGAAGTCCACACGGTGGCGCATTCCTAGATATTTCACATCGAGGAGAAGCTGCTATTTTGTCCAAACTACCATCGATGCACCACCAATTCAAGGAACTGGCTGGTGTAGATATTTCGAAAGAACCAATGGAAGTTGGACCTACTGCACACTACGTAATGGGTGGAGTAATAGTAGATGCTGAAACTCAAGAAACAACTATTCCTGGCTTGTACGCTTGTGGAGAGGTTGCTAGTGGATTGCATGGTGCGAACCGACTTGGAGGAAACTCGCTTTCTGACCTTATCGTATTCGGCAAGAGAGCCGGAGAACATTCGGCTAAGCGCGCCACTGATTTAGCACAACCCGGAATTGATGATGGGCAAGTTCAATCAGCCATCAAGGAAATGGTGGCTCCTCTAGAACGAGGAGAGGGTGAAAACCCAGGACTAATCTACGATGCTATGCGTGACATGATGCAAGAGAAGGTCGGAATAATTCGAGTTAAGAATGAGTTAGAGGAAGCTCTAGAAGACCTCAAGGACTTCTCAAAACGTGAGAAGGCTTGCTTCCCAGGAACCAGCCGCAAATACAACTCAGGATGGCATCAAGCCCTCGACCTGAAGAATATGGTAGACATTTCGATTGTTGCGACTTTGGCAGCCCTGACTAGAGAAGAAAGTCGTGGTGGCCACACCCGAGATGATTTCCCTGGCCATGAAGATGAATACTGGGGCAAGACACTCAATATCTGTTGGATGGAGAAGGGTGAAGTCAAGATTCGACAGGAACCAGTTGAAGAAATGCGTGATGACCTTCAGGGTGCAATTAAGGAAGTTAAGGCTATGATTGCTGAAAGAGCAGCAAAGCAAGGAGGTGGAAAGTGATGTCACTCAAAGGTAAAAACCAGAAATTCAAAGTCCTCCGTGGAGAAGGCGAAGATGCTGAACTTGAGGAATATGACCTTGAATTAGACGAAGGAATGGTTGTGCTAGATTGTATGCATCGCATTCAATACGAACAAGAGCCTGATCTTGCAGTTCGCTGGAATTGTAAGGCTGGAAAGTGTGGCTCTTGTAGTGCCGAAATCAATGGACGACCTCGTTTAATGTGTATGACTCGTATGTCCGATGTGGTCGCAGAAACTCCCGAAGGACAGCCGATTGAAGTTCGTCCGATGAAGGCATTCCCTCACATCAAAGACTTGGTAAGCGATGTATCTTGGAACTATGAAGTGGCTAAAAGGATTAAACCGATTAAAGGACCAGAGGAGCCAAATTGGGAATTTAATCAACATGAGGCTCATCGTGTCCAACAATTCAGAGAATGTATCGAGTGTTTCCTATGCGTAAACACATGTCACGTACTGAGAGACCACCAACTATTCGATGATTTCGCAGGACCTCGTAATCTTGTGAGACTTGCTCAATATGAGATGCACCCTCTTGATGAAGAAGACCGTATTCCTGAAATAAAGAAGGAATTCGGTATTGAGTATTGTAACATTACACGCTGTTGTACAGAAGTATGCCCGGCTGGAATTCAAATTACTGATGACGCTATTATTCAATTAAAAGAAAGAGTTGTTGACCGATATTACGACCCATTGCAGAGAATCTGGAGAGTTATTACTCGAAAGAAGGTACGAATGTGAAATTGAGTTGTGCTTTCGTATAACGACAAATCTGTTCATATAGGGATAATATGAGCACTTTCTATGGGCCAAAGAATCGAACACGTCGATTCGATTCGGGCTGTTGCAGTTCTATTGATGGTGATGGTTCATGCTGCGGCAACTTGGGGACCTAGCCCCAGTAGTCAGCCTTCGATTCTAGTGTATATTGTCTCAGGCCTTGGAGGTCTTGCAGCACCACTTTTCGTAACTGTATTTGGATGGGGGTGTTTTCACTCTTCTTCAACACCGCCTCAACGCTATTTAAGAGCAGGTTTTCTACTTTTGAGTCAGCTTGCAATAAATGTAACCGCACCTCATTTATTCGATGTATTCACTCCAGGTGTCCTAACTTTATTCGCAGTTTTGATACTAACCCAGCCGTTATGGGTAAGTCCTTTCAAAAATTTTCATGAAAGGAAGAATATAATTCTGTGGAGTTCAATATCTACAACATTAATTGTGGTTTACTTTGCATCTGGCCTCCAAGGTTCAAATCAATGGGATGAAAGAATCGAGGTTTCAACCTTAGCAAAGTGGTTTAGCCACCTACTTCTCACTGGAACATACCCACTTTTCCCGTGGCTCCTTTTTGCAATATTAGGCTCTTGGATAGCCACACAGGAAAAAACTGGTCTCACGTTTCCTGTAACTAAAGGTGCAGTTACATCATTGTTGACGGGAGTACTATTCTGTATAGTTACACTACTGTATTCTGAACAGAATGATATCGACTGGGCTAAACCAAAAGGAGATGCAATTCTCACATTCTTCCCTGCCAATGCGCCGTTTCTAATCGCAGCACTAACCGGAGTTGCAATACTGTGGATGCTTATTCAAACAGTGCATTCGGCATTACTCAACCCATTAGGTAAAATTTCTTTGAGTGTCTACCTGCTACATTTCATTCCAATTGGCCTATTCCACTCAATTGATGAGAATAATGATTGGAGTTTTGAGGCATCGCTATTTACAGTCTTAATTTACACATTGATATGGATTCCAATTGCTATGTTGTGGTTAAGGTTAGCTCCAAAGGTAAATGCTGAATACGCATTACGAACCCTTACTAAAAAATTGGTCAAATAATAAGTTTAGTTTCGTAATGCCAATATCTCTGATGGGACTTTGTAAGTATATCTCGTTTCAGAACCAGAGACATGCACAAGATGTTCTTGATAGTCAAATTGAACAGTCAAGATCGCCCCATCAAGAGAATGTAGTGGCATCGATGCAGCGAATTTCCCTTCTTTTGAAATTGATAAACTCGTCGTGACATTACCTGGAAATGAATTAAATTGAATATAATTATCTCTAGATTCGATTACTCCTAAATCCTTGAAGAATGAAAGAAAGGATTCACAGATTCCGTCCCAATCTGCCATATTCACCGTTGTTAACATCGCAATCACTTCAGTGATTATCTCCTATAATCAAGGTTCAGAGTACCAACGGCCTTGGAAGGTCGCATCAGAATTATCTATTCTAATAAAAAGGTCGAGTGAAGCCCAAACAAGGCTATTGAAACCACTTGACATACCTGCTTGCCCTCCAGCCTTTGCTGTCATAAATTCAAGAGTGTCTGATGGGGAATGCCATTCTTGCCAGAATGAAATTTCTCCCCCTGGACTGAAGAAATTGAATGTTGGATAGTCTGCTGAAAAGAAAGAACAGTGGTCTGAAGCACATGATTCAGCGATTTGCCAATTGATTGGATTGCCTTCAGTTGGTTCATATGAAAGGTCGCCTTCTATTGTTGTACCAACCCAATCATACATCAGTTGCATATTAGCATCACTAGCTCCTGCTATACTGATTTGCCATTCATACATTGTTGGTTCAAAAATCTCTCCGCCCGGTCCAATAATAGGTTCAGATAGTGGAACTATTGGGTAATTGAGAGCAACCATGTCGAAATTCATGTAGGACTTCACAGTCACATTTTCGGGCAAATGGTCGACATATGCTCGTGAGCCGAGTAACCCCTCTTCTTCACAAGCCCATAAAGCAGCAACTACGGTGTGGTCGAATTCCATTGAGGCAAGCGCTTGTGCCATTTCGAGTGAGACTGTTGAGCCAGATGTGTCATCATTGGCCCCTTCGTTAGTACCTCCACCCGGTGGCGTGAACATATAGGCAATATCGAAATGACCGCCTATCACAATATATTCGTCAGGATTAGTTCTGCCCCAATTATATCCAACAACATTCAGTTGGTCAGGGTCATCATCATACCTTGTTACTTCGACGAAATCGAAGCCCATATCCCACATCTCATCAGCCATAGCCTCGGCTGCAGATTCGTAGGCTGATCCTCCTTCATGAACTGAAGCGCTTGCACACCAGCGATTGTTGTGCGAACTGGTCAACATCTCTATGGTGTCATATGCGCGCCTTCCGTCAACAAGCATGTAGTCAGGACTGTCCTCTAGCATCAGTGTAGCATTCCAAAGATTGGCTCCTGCTGTTATTGAGATATCGACAGTTTCTCTTTCGCTATCTAGTATAAGCAACTCTAGAGATTTCTTTTGGGAAGAAAATGTTGTTTCCATCGAGTCTCGAGCAACTCCAAATTCATCGATATAGAACAGTCCGTCTGAGCGATTGAAAGTCCAATCCACATTGGAATCTATCTCTATTGTCATGTATTGGCCTCTTACAGCACTCGACACTTCACTGACAGTTAGAGTAGGGGTTGCTTTTTCCTCAACCTCTTCTCCAAAGCAACCGCTCAAAGGGGCGAGAATAATCAGCAGAGAAAGGAATATACAACGCATTTAATCACCATTTACAAGATTCAAGATGAGTTTTCCCACTCATTAAAGGTACTAAACATTCAGGAACTTTTACTCTGCCATCCTCTAATTGATTTTGTTCCATTATGGCAACTAAGGCCCGACTGGTGGCAACCGCTGTTGAGTTAAGTGTGTGAACTGCAGCATTTCCTTCGCTAGTTCGGTAACGCATTTTCAATCTATTAGCCTGATAATCAGTACAGTTTGAACAAGATACGATTTCTTTGAAGGATTTAGCACCAGGTAGCCATGCTTCTAGGTCATACTTTCTAGCAGCAACAGTTCCCATATCTCCAGTGCATATATTCACAACTTCATAATGCAAATTTAGAGCGTCCCATAAATCAACACAATTTTTCAATAAATCTTCATGATGGTCCCATGAATCATCAGGATGCGTTATGACTACTTGTTCAATCTTAGTAAATTGATGAACTCGCCAAATACCACGGTCCGATAGGCCATGAGCTCCAACCTCTCTTCTGAAACAAGGGCTCACTCCAACCATCTTGATTGGAAGCATGCTCGGTTCGAGAACTTCATCCATGTACATAGAAGTCAGAGGATGTTCGCTGGTGGCTATCATGTAAAGTGGGTCAGGGGTGATTCCGTACATCACATTCTCAAAGTCCGAAAGATCAGTTACTCCTTCGTAAGCAGTTCGATTCATCATTAATGGAGGCTGAACAAATGTAAAGCCACGTCCTATTAAGAAATCAACCGCATATGATTGTAATGCTAATTCTAGGCGAGCAAGGTCGCCTTTTAGGAAGAAGAACCGGCTGCCTGCTATCTTAGCGGCTCTCTCTAAGTCGACCCACTTGTTCATTTCAATTAGGTCGTTGTGATTTCTTGGCTCAAACGTGAATTCCGGCTTTACCCCGTGTAGAGAATGTTGAGTATTTCCTCCTTCATCTTCACCTACTGGAACTGCATCATGAAGTAAATTGGGAATACTCATACGAATTGTGTCTCTCTCTCCTAGTAATGAATTGGCTTTGTCATCTAAAGCGGCAATTCGGTCTCCAATGTCTTTGACTTGGGCCATGATTTTGTCCGACTCTTCTTTGTTACCACTCTTCTTAGCATCAGCGATTCCTCTAGCGGCAAGGTTGCGTTCTCTGCGACCTTCTTCCATTTCTTTGAGAGCATTCCTCCACTCTTCATCGAGTCGGATTACTTGGTTAATACTGTCATGAGGTATTCCGCGCTTATCGTGGTCAGCACGGATTTTATCCGCTTCGTTTCGAAAGAGGTCCATACTCAGCATAACAGATCACCTACAATGTAATTCCAAACGAGAACGCAGCACTACCAACGAAAATTAGTCCACCTACGATATATCCAAGGATTGCTCCTCCGTTGAGTAATGGTAATCCAGCTTGAGGTCTACCAGATGCGACATATCCCATGAGTACAAAGTATCCAACCAATCCACCTATCAAAGCAGAGATTCCTACTGCAAGACCATCGGTTGGAATTGAATCAACACATGAAATGACTAGCATACCAGGGAATATTACGTCTCCAAGACCCATAAACATCGCCTCTTTAGGTTTCTTACGCTTTTTCATGACAGGTTGAGCACCTTCAGGGGCATTACCGTCTTGCGAAGTTGCAACCGGGCGAATACTATCCTTTTCATCTAACATCGAATAACCACTCTCTTGAGGAGCGACCAGCAAAATCGGCAAATTGAGGCCGATCATAGTATCTGCTAAGTCTAGCATATGCTTGGAGCGGTAGACGGCCCAAGCGTCATAAATCGCAGCAAGAATCATGAATATCACAATTAGTGTCGGGACAAAGGTAACTCCAAGCATTACAATTACTCCGCCTCCAACTAGTACTCCTACGGTGTTAACAACATACCATTCTGGATGTACGATTAACAAAACCATCAGGACTACTGCTATTACTAATCCAACAAGCGTTGCATCGTCTGATAATTGAATCCCATAAGTATTGTACATGTTATCTGAATCAAAATCTCCAGTGCTAACATTCATTGAATAAATACCATCCAGTTCATCGACTACAACTTTGCTGATAATTTGGACAGTCTCTCCATCAAGTGATAATTTACTACCCTCTGGAACTTCAACATCAAATGTTGTGTATTCGATAAGTGAGGAGTAAAATAGTCCGTGTATTCCATCGGCGTCACCAATCCATAATTCGTTTTCATCATCACCACTTATGTCAAAACTATCTATTGCGCTGATAGGGCCTTTGAAAGCATCACCTGCTAAGAAACGGTCTTCCACCTCAAACTCCCCATCACCTTTGGAACCGGTTGTATCATCATCGACAATAAACGCCTCGAGCAAACCATTATCTCGACCCACAATAGCCAACTGATCACCATCATCCCAAGGACTAGGAACTATATTGAATGCAGTAATTGGATTCCCTTCACTAGAATCATAAAGCCACTCAGTGGTGCTTTCATCAATCCATCCGTTAGGAATAATTGGGCCATCGAAAGTACCTGCTGTCTCTTCCAAATGAATTATTGTTGCACCAACTGGGCTTACCAGCAGCATGCTGTCTGTATCTAATTGCTTAATCTGTAATATTTCCTCATTCAGTTGCAATTGTGGGAACGACCACTTAGCCTGAAGAGATGTTAAGTTGACGTCGTGGAATGTGTTCATACGAATTAATTCGCTGGCTGCATTTGTAATGTAAAGTGCTCCTTTAGCCGTTCCTGTATCACCATCTGGCTCTTCTACAACTTCTAAGGCAGTGATACAACCCCTTATGTTCTGGTCTTCACGAATGTCTTCCATTGTGCCATTCCAATCCTCGGAGTCGAAGCAGGCATACTTGCTCAAAATTTCCCCACTATCCTTCTCGAAAGACCAAACCCACATCCCATTAGTTGCAGTGTAAGCGTATTCTCCTTCCATCAAACTGATACTTGGCTGACCTGGGAAGGCGTCGATTTCATGTTGCCATTCTACAGAAGAGGCGTTTGCTGAACGCTTTGAAATTACAAAAGAATGTTCCTCAATAGTCTGACCCAATTGCACAACCTGAGTAATCATAGACCCATCCGAATTGAATGAAATAACATCTTCTTCAAATAATTCAGAATCAGTAAAAACAAATGCCTCGGTCTCAACTTCTGGTACCAGCAATATATGAGATCCAGGGACTGTAGTATAGCACAGTGCGAGGAATAAAACCGATAATAAACCGTACTTTATCACCTTCTGCAAGTGCTTTTTAGCAAGCCAGAGAATTAGGAAAGTAAATGCAAAAATTGCAACCAATTCAAGCATTATCCATCTTGCTTGTGTAGCTCCTGACTCACCGAATGCTTGTAATCCAGCAGCATTGAACCAAGGTTGTAACCAAAGTCCTAGACATATGGTGATAACGAACATAAATGCCATGCCAATCATACCTGGCGCTTGTTCAAGCATATTGGACAGAAGACTGTCTTCTTTGGCCAATTCACGCTCAACGCGTTTGACATGGTCTACCGATGTCGACTCTCCCATGCTTTGTACCGAGAGTGAGGGTGGTTTTCTAATCATTGGAGTGTGTGGCCCCTACGGGGCCAGTGACGGTGGTGACGAGTAGGCAGTGGTTAGAAGCCTCCAAAAAGAAGGGTATGACGCTCGGCCTTTCTCGTGTAAACGAGGCACTGGGAGCCCTTGGAAGACCGGATAAAGAGATGGATTGTATCCATGTTGCTGGCTCGAATGGTAAAGGAAGTGCTTGTTCACAGATAGTTGCGGGATTGGTTAGGGCAAATTACCGAGTTGGGCTGTTCTCATCACCACATTTGATTGAAATTGAAGAACGAATCAGAGTCGATGGTAAATCGATTTCTAGTGAAGATTTTGATACCGCTATTTCCAAAATACAGGGATTAGAAATGGAATTGACTTTTTTTGAAATTACTTACCTCGCATCACTCGTTGCCTGCCGTGATGCAGGAGTGTCCATCATGGTTCTTGAAACAGGATTAGGTGGCAGATTAGATGCCACAAGGTCTGCTGACGTTGTAGGATGCCTAGTAACCTCTGTTAGCCTAGAACATAGTGATATTTTAGGCGATACAATAGAACAGATTGCGCGTGAAAAGGCAGCGATTTGGCGTCCAGGAGTTCCTATGCTGATTAGGGACCCCGAGTCTGCAAGTATTCGTAATGCAATGAGAGATGAAGCGATAAGTGCTCGATTCTATCAGCCAGAACAATCCTCTTTCATGGAAGAAGCAGCGGATTTGGCTGAGGTGATATGCCACATGATTGGATATTCATTTGTCAGGCGCCCAATTCTAATGCCTGCTAGAATGCAATTGGTTGAAAGTGAGCCGAGGTTATTGCTAGATGCAGCACACAATCCTAGTGGGATGCGGAGATCTATCCCGGAAATTGTGAAGATTTTACCAGAAAATTGGTCTCTATTATTCGGTACATCTCCTCAACAATATATGCAAGAGTTCCTAGAACCATTACACGCTTTGATTGAACATTTCCCACCTAAAGAAATCATTACAACCGAGCCACAAAACGGGAGATATCCAGGTGTTAGCAAACCGATGGACGGGGTTATGCACATTGAAAATCCAGTGGATGCAATCCAGTCATTTACTCAGCCATGTGATTTGATTTTAGTTATTGGCTCACTATATCTTTGCGGGAATATTCTTTCTCATATGGAATTAGATGTCAACATACTTTGATGAATAGGTCGCCCCTGAGGGGGGTGTAGGGGAATTATTCGCCTAACCAATTTCAACAATATTAGGTGATTAAATGACTTCAAAATGGGATTTAAGATTCATAGAATTGGCAAGACATATCTCGGGATGGAGTAAAGACCCATCAACAAAGGTTGGATGTGTCGTCGTAGGTGAAGACCGTGAAATTCGCTCAACAGGTTTCAATGGCTTTCCTCGAGGAATCAATGATGATGCTGAAAGATTGGCTGACAGAGAAAAAAAATACCCTTTGATATGTCACGCTGAAGAGAATGCTATTATGCACGCAGCTAGAATCGGAGTTTCCCTCAAAGATAGCACCGCATATGTCACCTGGCCACCATGTTCACGTTGTGCTAGATCTCTGATACAAGCCGGAATTAGAGAAGTTGTATATTCATCAAGTGAAGAAATACCAGAACGTTGGATTGAGGATTTTGAGATTTCAACAGGTATGCTTGCAGAAGCCAATGTTTTAGTTCGCTCAGTTTGATTGCCAAACGTTGATTCACTACTGTAATCAGCGATTTTGACCGGTGTTTTCAAGGCGAAGTTTCCCCCGTAATTGTTTATGCGAGCCATACCCGTCATAGCACTGGTTGTTTTGCTACTAATGCCAGGGTGCTCATACTTCGATGAAAATAACAGTGATTCTGAACCTGAAGAGGTCTTAGAACCTGAAGTAGAATTGATTCAAGGCTGTACTGACCCTGAAGCAAATAATTTTGACAAATCTGCTGAAGAAGATGATGGTTCATGCGAATATGATGAGCCAGAACCGGAACCAGAACCGGTACTTGGCTGCACAGATTCTGATGCAGAAAACTATGACTCAAATGCAACAGAGGACGACGGTAATTGTCAATTCCTCGAAACTGTTCCTTGTAATGGTCTGGTAATTTTGTGTCACAGAACATATGACCATGTAACATTTCCAGAAACCCATAATTCATTTTCAACCCATGAAGACAATATCTACTACCCAGCCAGTAATCATCGAACTGGTTTCCAGGCTCAATGGAATGCAGGTATGCGGGCATTCATGCTCGACACTCATTACTTGACTACTGCAGATCAATCTGCTTCAGCTGTACGGTTTTGTCACGGTGATTCAGATAGAGGATTCAGCCCCTGCACTTATGGTGCAGTTGACCCTTGGGTTTGGCTCAATGCATTGGAATCAGAAATGAATAGTGAAGACAGGGATGTTGTAACGTTACTAGTTGAGAACCATGTTGAAGGTGACCACTTGAAAGAATTATTTGACGATGTAGGACTTTCAGAGATTATGTATACCCATGAAATGAACGCAGAATGGCCTACCCTCATTGAACTGATTAATATGGACAAGCGACTTGTTGTGTTCTGGGAACAACCTGGTGATTCATCTCATCCTTATTTCCATGATTTCTTGACCCACAGTTGGACTACAAATTATGCTGATGAGGACACTTCTTCAATGGACTGTGAACCATTACGAGGCGATTCAAATCAGCCTGCATTTCATATGAATAATTGGTTAAAGAATCAGGCCGGTCTATCCGACCCGACTAGAGCAGGGGAAGCCAACAATGTTGATTTCATGGTTGATAGGGCGTTAGAATGTATTGAAACACACGGTAAAAGACCGACATTCATTGCTGTAGATTGGTGGGAAGAAGGCGATGTCGTTGAAGCGGTAAAGCGTGTGAATCAATTAGAATTAGAAGACGACTAACCCCAGAACCTTCTAGTTCTGGCATATTCAATTTCAGCGATGTGAATTGCTTCCAGTAACCCTTCAAGGTCACCTCGCTGCACCTTTCGCATCAACCTCTGACATGTCGCTTCTCCAACCCCTCTACCCATCAAGGCCAATATTGCATCCATTCCTCTATTGGCAACAGTTTGAGCATTCTTCATCATACGTTCTCGGTCTTTCTCGTCGTCTGACTTTACCCAAGCGATCAATTGCTTCTCTAGGCCTTCACGCATACATGCCAACATCTTACCTCCACATTTGAGGCAATTCTTAGCGTCGCTAATTTCAGGATATCTTGCAACCCTAAACCGCCTTACTGAGGCACAGCGTAAGCAGCATAAAATCGCTCTTTCATTCATCAACCTACCTTCCAATCGTGCTCGAACTTGCTGATTGTCGAAATTTGGAAGTAACAAATCTTTTTCAGAACGACTTGAAATCCCCAATGGGCCTGCCGCAGAAACCTCCAACCCAATAAGTCCTGATTGAATTGCTCGTAACACATCTGTCGCTCCAGCGATATCCATTCTTTCATGGAAAAGTTTGTTCAACACCTCTTCCATCACTGGAGTGCCCCTATACTTTTTCAGTAGAGCTTGGAGGTTGATTTTTCTCGGGTCGACCCCATGTTTCAAGATTCCGAAAACCTTAGCGACTTGAGCAAACCTCCAACGTACTTCTCTTGAATTTGGCAGAGTAACTGATAGAACACCTTCTAGCGCTTCAGGCGGAGTCTCAGACATCCATTCTATCAATTCGGCAGGCCTTACTCCTGCAACCTGTAATGAGATTCTGCATGGCTCAACGATTAATCGTCCCCATTTACCTGAACGGGTACTCGCCATTGCAAGAAGATAATGCCCTATCGCCTCATTGATGCGATTACCTTGACACGAGTTTACGATTAATGCCTTATCTCTATCTTCGATAGTTATCAAACGCTCAGAAGGAACCATGTTTGTAGAATTAAAATGAGTGCTAACAATGTCTGCTAGAATCCCTTTTGCTTCACCATTTAGGGGATAGTCATCTAATTTAGAGTCACCACCGAGGAGACCTGCAGGGTCTATTTGAGTAATTTCTTCATCTTCCATCAACCCTAAATCAATCGCAAATAATCTTCTCAGCCTGCCTGCTTCACGAGCAATTTCGGCAGGGGTCGGGGGGAGTTCTCCAACCCACTGAGGAGCATGCCCTTGGTCAGAAACAGGTGCAACTAACAATTCGCTTTTTTCAGGGTCAGCATCGATTACAATCCAGGTTCTTCCAGCCATAACAAACCTTCTCTGACTGCCATCTTGATCTTCACCACCATCATTCAATGAAAGTACGAAAGCCTCATCGACATTACCAAGACTCTTACGAGTAACAGCATCTCTAACTCTGTATGATTGCTTATCTGGAATCATCGAAAGATGATTTGTTACCCATTGACGAGTTCTTCCGGAGCGGCTAATCCATCCCTTAGCATATTTCTTAGGGGCTTCGAATGTCAAACTTGCAAGTTTGTCACTTGGAGTTTCATTGTAAGCAAGTTTAGGCTGTTCAGGTAAATCCTCCTTAGAATGTGTTACCAATTCTTGCCACACATCATGAGGCCAGCGATACCAAGGTACATTTTTCGGATTATCTTCACAACGAATGACCCATCCATCGGCGAGAATATTTCCTATTGCTATCGTATCTTCTCTTCGCCATCCTTCAAATTGTACAGCACCACCAATCGCTTCTGTAATCGTATCTATTGGCAGGGCGCCGTGGCTGTGAACCATCATAACAATTTGATTTGCAGCAACCGAGAGAGGCTTTTCCCTCCACTCCACTGGCTCTATTTCGCCTGCAATTGCTTTGCGGGAGATTACTGCGGCTTCTGTGAGGTCATCACTTTCCCAACCTAGTAAATTTCCACTACCAATTCCACCAAGTCTGTGATCGGCACGCCCAACTCTTTGCAGTATTCTATCTACTGAACGAGGAGAGCGGATTTGTATAATATGATTGACGCTACCGACATCGATTCCCAATTCTAGGCTTGAAGTGCAAACCAATCCCTGAAGTTTGCCATCTCGCAAATCATCTTCCATTTGGGCTCTAGTCTCCTTAGCCAAAGAACCATGATGTACACCTATTGCTAAGTCAGGTCCAATCGCTTGTAATCTTTGAGAAACTGTTTCAGCACTATTTCTTGAGTTGACGAAAACTAAGCATGGATGTCGTTTAGAAATTATATCTGCTAAGCCGCGAAGTGTGGCATGGGCTCGGGGAGAGATTGCTAATTCTAATGAGCCGATTTCGTCTTCGGGTGTTTGGATGATTGCATCAACTGACAATTCAGTATAGCGTGGAGCTATAGCGACGATAGGTTGGGCATCTTTTGAAAGCCATTTAGCGACTTGGTCTGGATTTCCAATGGTGGCTGAGAGACCAACTTTCTGAATAGGGGAGCCTTTGAAGGCTTCTAGTCTCGACAAACCAACTGATAATTGCCAACCTCTTTCACCATCTGCGATTTCATGTATCTCATCGATTACGACCGCTTTTACAGTACGTAGTAATTCACGTAATCGAGAACCTGTGAACATTAATTGAAATGTTTCAGGAGTAGTAATCATCACATTTGGAGGCTTGCGAACATGCTTGTTTCTTTCTGATTGGGGAGTATCTCCATGCCTTAGGCCAAGAGTAAGGCCAACCGCTGAAGTAATCTCTTCCAGCCTTCGGTCAACGTCTCGATTCAAAGCTCGGAGAGGAGTGATGTAGAGAATTGACATTCCGACCCATTCTTCACGAAGACATCGGTCAAGCAGTGGGAGAATGGCCGCCATGGTTTTTCCAGAGCCTGTTGGGGCTACAACCAGACGGTCTTTCCCGTCTGCAATCTCATCTTGAGTGACTTGCTGAACGGGTGTTGGTATCCATTTTCGCTCATCAAGAGCCTTCTGCAGACTCTTATCGAGTTTGGAGAAGACACCTTCGGCCATATCGATTGGGCGATGTCACTGGTTCAAGAGGGCAACGATTCAAATAACTATCAATAGTCATCATCGTAATCGTCATCATCTTCGTAATCCTCATCATCATCATCTTCCGATTGGTCTTCCCAATCTTCATCATAAAGTGAATCATCACTGTGAGTAATTGCAGTACGGTTTGCTGTAATTCCAATACCGACTAGAACGATTATTGACAGCATTGAGAATAACCAGATTAGAGGTTGTTCACGAACTGAATCAAACCACCCCATGTAAGATACATATACAATCTCAACCTTGTGTTCCGCCGTATTATCATCATCGTTAACCTCGACGATAACATCGTCCGGATCAACTTGAACACGAATCCTGTCAACGCCTTCTTCAGCATTCCAAGTGGCTGTAACCGGGATTAGTTCTCCCGCTCCGATTTTATTCAATGTAGTTGAATCAAAAGGAACAAGCGAATCACCTGCATAAAATGACACCTTGAATTGTGAAGATGTTTCTCCACCGACATTTTGTACATCTGCTGTAATTTTAATCTCTTGGCCAGGAGCAACATGGTCGTCAGATAGTGAAATCGATGCTATTTTCAATTGTGGACCTATAGCCCCCAAACGTACCCATTGTCGTTCAAAGTCCGTATCATCGGATGCTATTTCTGCAATTGGACTAGCTTCAGAATTGGACACTACAGGGAACTCATTCCCTGCTGAATCATATCCAGTGAGATAGAATCCTACCCAATCACCTTCACGCATAGTTACCCTTCCTTCATCTGTCAAATCAACAGTCCCTGTCCAGATTACTTGCTGTCCATTTTGCTGCATACCCAATGTGGATTGGCCCGCCCCCATAGTCAAGGTGCGGCTATAATCTCGCATTACCCAATGAACAATTTGTTTAGAGCCCGTCATGTCTGCATCTTCAGTACCATGGAACTCGACTGGAACTTTAGTCAAATCAGTGGTAGACGATATATCGATAATATTGATCGGAGACGTACGACTCACAACTCTAGGTGCCGTATCATCAACAATCACCCTCAAGGTGGTTGAAACTGTTTGACCAGTCATATCTTCTCCCTCACCAGGTATACCGCCTATCGAAATTAAACAGGTACGAGTTGGTGAGGACTTTAGCGTCTCTGCGTGCGATAGAGGAACTTCTACTGAATAGCCTCCATCATCCTCAAGGGAACCATCAGACCAAATGCTCTCTCCATCGAATACTTCGATTACAATCGCTGCATTTCTAGGGGCAGGAACATTACTTCCTTCGTATACGACCCTGCCTGTGAATTCTAATCGGTCATCGTTTCTAACGCGACTTCCATCGGCAACAATTCCAGTACGCGGTTCGCTGATATCTTCTACAAGGAATGATGATGGCTCTAATACCAAATCATTCTCAACAATGAAGGTATGTTCTGCTATGATGTGGCGTGTAGGGAATTCATATCCTCTCTCTTTGTATTCTAGAGATATATCTGAAATGTCCTCATCCGGCCAGTCCCAGCCGATAGTAAATTGATAATCCAACAATATCCAAGGCATACCTGATTCATTGGTAGTCTGAACCATAGCTGAAGTGGATGCTAAATTAATGAAATCCGAATGACTCGCAAATGTATCTGTTATTCCATAATAGGATATTCGTTGCTGGTCAACTTCACTATCTGGTCCTTCAAAATCAAACACTAAGTCAATATATTCGAAATCAATTGCAGTATTTGCATCGATTAACCCAAGGGAAATCGTTTGTTCAGTTCCAGCGAAAATTGGAGCACCGTCATTGTGGCCAAACCACTCTAAGCCAGTGAATATAGCACTGGAATCTTTTCGGCTTCGGAATGTTGCATCATCTTTGTCAAAACCAGGTCCTGTTTCCCAAGAATATGATTCATCATCCACTATTGTGGTGTGATGGAGAGGGTTACCTGCTCGGTCACCTCCGTCCCAATAATATGACACTCGACCCATATTTGGATTTCGAGAATGATCGATACTAGTGGAGAATGTCTTCAAGTCCGCTTCACTCTCATTGACTACAACCTTAGTTGCATACTCGCTTGGGTCAGCCTCACCGTTTCGGTTTAGGTCATGGTCTGCTTCAACCCAATAATACAGCGAGAGTTGTGTTGGATCACCAACTGCATCTGCGACTGTAACACTAACTTTTTGTGAATCATCAGCGGCTTCATAGGCATCATTCAGAGGAGTTGTTGCTAGAACTTCTGGTGAAGTTGCATCAACCTTGTATGTTCTGAACCAATCAGAGTTTGAGGCCATTACCATGCTAGCATCGCGTTCATTGTAGGTCTGAATCTCATATGCAAGACCACTTTCAACATCGATTTCAGGCATAATTATCGAGATGAAGAATGTACCATTCATGTTTGAAGTATCTCTCCAATCAGCATGTACAAATCCATTTTGAGCAATTCGTACGTCAAATGCACTGTCCTTTGGCGCATCGTTTGAGTCCGCAAACCACATTGCCCCTTGGAAGTGAAGAGTTTCTCCAGCTGCAACCCAACTTCCGTCTTCGACGTCATTAGAAGTTACTTCTCCATCGTTATCCCTGATGTTTAACCATCCTAAGCCGAATGAGTTGTTTACACGCAGACCTTCTGTACTAGATAGTGGAACTGGCTGGTATCCGTTTGTTCCAGATGTATCGAGACAGTTTGTCGTGAATCTCACATTTTCTTGGTCTGGGAAGTTAGAAGTCACATGGAATAACCAATGTATCTCCAAAATACCGTTGTTCAGGCTAGACCAAGATGAAGAGTCGATGTCAACCCAATCATCAGGGTCATTAGGTGATGGGAAGATATCTCCGTCTTGCCATTCCAATGTTGGTGCACTGGAAGAAGGGGATGCCATGAATCCTAAGGTTGCAGATTGGATGTAGTTATTCGCTCCATCTCCAACAATATGTCTTGTAACGACCTCATAAGGCTCATTTCTCTCATGCAGAATCTCACCTTCTGGGATACTAATATCCAGATTGACAGTATTGATTGTATATGTTACACTGAATCTCTCCAAGACTACAATTCCAGCCGTCTGAGAATTGATTTCAATAGGGATGTTCACATTACCTGAACCTGTATTTGGAATTAAGTCGTTGAATGATTTTACGAATGCTGAACCGCCGCGAGTAGTTGTTCCAAGGAGAACGCCTTGGCTTGTCCACTCATTGCTTCCATCTCCACCGACATCTATTCCCACTTGCTCAGGAGCATCTGAGTGTAATGCAATATTCAAGTCATCAAGAGTAGGTGTTGCTGCACCACCTGATGCAGTATATCGAACATAGATGTAGATATATCCGCTCGTCATCGTGACTGCCTTGGAGTCACCACTAAACTGGAACACCTTGGTAGATGAATCTTGGAATTCTACTTGTAGAGAAGTACCTGCAGGTGTTGTTGCATTCCACCACGCTGTAATTGCGACTGGAGCGGTTCCGGAATAATAATTAGAACGTAACTGGAAATAACCACTGGTTTGGTAAGATGTAGAATATATCAATGACACGAAATCAAGTACTGGCGTTTCAGTTGAAGTCCCATTCAGATATGCTTTCCAAATTATGCTAGACCCTGGAGTAGCAAATGTCAACTTCTGATTGAACAAACCACTCAGCCAAGTAGTTCCTCCATCATTGGAGACATCTAACTCGATGCTGGTATTAGCGGGAACGAATCCTACTAGCGATGAAACTGTAATTTCAGTAATCTGCTTGGATAGAGTGGTTGTAGTACTCGTGACAATTGAAGAAGTTGAAGTTGGCGTCCTATAATCGAATATAGCCCCTGTGCCTTCTCTTTGTATCTTGTTTAGATAGGTAGAAGAACAATAATTGTAATAATGACATTGGAATCCAAATGTGTTGTCCCCCAATTGGTCCATACCGTAGTGGCCTCCGCCATTTATCTGAACTTTACCGGTTCTTTCAACAAACAAATTGTTCATTGTAAAGTGATTGTGATAGCCTCTTGAACTGTAATACTCATTGGACACAATCTTTGGAAGGTCTACCATTAAGCCGCTTCCTTGGGTACTTGAATCTCCCAATTGCTCCTTAGAACCAAGCAGCCAACTTCCGTTGATCGATGAAGGATTGGAAGGATTAACTTCGTACAAGTATCTGTTGTAGTTAGGAAATACAGACTCATACATCAGAAGGAACATACGCCCTGTGTCCTCATCGATATCTACCCCTACTGGGTAGTTACTTCCAGAGTAAGAGTATGTGTTTTGACAGGTCCAAGTATTGAGTTTGTTTCCGTTACCATCCCATGTTGAAGATACTGACCATTTGACTAGGATTCGATAACTGTAAGATACTGACCAGACATTTCCTGCACCATCGCTAGTAGCATCATAGGCAGTGTATAGTGGCGTAGAGTATGAGCAGGTTCCTGTACTAATACTGGAAGTGCCAGCATAACTTCCTGTACTCATATTGTATCTCTTGATAGTAGGAGTGGTGTAAACTGAAGTGCTTGTGTATGTCGCACTATGGTACTCATCATCGTGAACAATTACAAATCCTCTGTAGTTCGATGTAGAAGTAGTCAGTGACTCTGGATTTAACTTACTGGTCCCACCGATGAATCCTTGGTCTCCATTTGCAGCGAATCCTCCCGTGTTGTTGACTGTGCCAGTAGATGTTGCTTCAGTCGAACGGTCCATTCCATTCAGATTAGTTGTTGGATTACCTACGAGTTCGACTTGCCCATTACTGACATCAAGGTTGCTTCTACTTCCGTAAGCAAACCCAGGAGGGACTCCTGACCAAGTACCACTCCCGGCTCCGCCAAAATCAGTGTTGCTGGTTAAATTGCCCCAAGTAGTTGAAGATGGCTCTCCTGCTATGTCGAAAGATGCCGAAGTAACTTCAGCTCCATAAGGGAATGTCAGATTTCCAGCAAAGCCATTTCCTATACCCGAGAATGTATGTGTATAGGAGGTTGAACCATCTTGGAATTGGGTCTCAGTGACGCCTGCTAAAGCGATCGGAGACATTATGGAAACTAAGAATAATGCTGATAAAAATATGGATTTTTGCATTGACTTTTCACCTATTACCACTGTGGGCCTTCGGCCCACGCGTGTTCTTCACATTTGAACAATACTCCGTCATGTCATTTTAGCAAAATAGCGAAAATCGATTAATGGGGGCGGTATTCGCAAAGCAGGTGCGAGACATGGGCTGGTGGGAAAATCAACACGGGAATCAATTAAGAATTGCAGGAACTGCGACATTTGCTTCATCACTACTTACGGTAATGTCTGCAGCGCAGTTGATGTTTCTTCAAGATAATGCTGATTTTCAAGAATACACCGGAGCATCAATTGTATTGATTGTTATTGGAGTGATTGGTCTTGCAGTTTCTGCTCCAGCATTCATTAATCTCAATACCCGTGCTAAAGCTCTTCAAGCAATAATGTCAACAAAATCAACATCCGAACTCCGTAAGCTCAAAGGCGACGGAGATGAAGCCGCCCGAATACTAGGTGGAGGCCACCAAGATTCATGGAATTCTTTCCTTCAAGAGAAGGGATTGAAGAAGCGTTGACTACTGGGTTGTAAAGATGGAAGATTCAGATCCGATGCGTACACTTGTTCGCGAGATTTTTCTCGCAGCAGGGATGATCGCCCTACTCGTTCTTGCAATGTGGGCACACACTGGATCTATGCCTCCACTAGTAGTGGTTGAATCTAATTCAATGCAGCACGATTCTAGTGGTGAAGTAGGTACAATTGATGCTGGAGATTTGGTTCTAGTTCATTCACCAGACCAAAATAAAATTATTACATTCGCAGAAGCAACATATCCTAACTCAGAGAATTTTGGTTACGAGTCTTTGGGAATGGAAGGCGATGTGATAATCTATGAAAGAAATGGAGAAAGTGATAGCACACCGATTATCCATAGAGCGCTATTCAAAATCAATACAGAACAAACAACTCAGATGAATGAAGAAGGTAAATGCCCCGAAGGAGTTCCTTGGAATGAGATATGTGTCATCACATGGACTGTGCCAGGCACTAAACAAGTGGATGTTGAATCACTAAATTTAGTGTTTGATGGAGATGGTGTTGGGGCGTACTCTTGTGGCGGAATTGCCGCTCAGCATGGTTCAGAATGGTTTGGTGTCGAAAATTATACACCACCTAATCCGGGATACATCACTCTAGGGGACAACAATGATTGTAATGATGACCAAGGTGTTTTTGAATTTGCAAAAGGGCTTTCTTCGATGCACAGCGGAATGATTAGGCCTATTCAGGAAAATTGGGTAATCGGAATATCTGGTGCTGAAATACCTTGGCTAGGAACTGTAAAATTGATGGTTAGTGGAGGCGACTCTCCCGGAATTAGTCAAGTTCCTGGTCCATCATTCGTATTTCTAATACTATTTGTTGGAGCGATACTTGCTACGCCGATAGTTGTTGAACCAATAATCAATAGGATATTGCGTAACTCGCCAGAAATGATTGCAGCCGAACGCGAAAAAGCGATTTCATTGATTCATTCGTCAGAAGAAGAATGATTAATTTTTCTTACCAGATAATCTATCGTCTGCACTTACTAAACGATTCTCAGTAGTGTTAATTTCATCCTTGATTGAAGTTAGGTCTGCTTGGTCAAGCATTCTTGAAATCATATCTCTGCGTCTTTTCAAATCCGAAATCCTTCTCCCTCTACCGCGAAGTTTGCTAGAGTCACCACGCATATCCATTAGCCATTCTTCTAACAAAGAGCCTGCCCATTTTTCTGATCGGACACGAGCAGCTAACATAATCTCATTAGAACGGTGTCTAAATCTCACTGCACCGTCAGGCATTCTACGAGTTTGAATGGAACCAGGTTTCCAATTTGAAAGATTGACTACTAGTGAAGACTCTTCGACTATCACACCATCTTCCCAAGATAAATCTGAAACTACAACTTTGTCAGAAAGACGGAATAAAATTTGTACGATTTCATCTTCCTCTAACCAGATTGAAATGTCTACTGCATCTTCTCCAAACGCCTGTTCGATCCAAGAACGGACCTCGCGATTGGTTGCGTCCATACCAATGCCAAGCAGAGGTCCTTCAAGAACTACACTACAGGAGGTTGAAGTGTAATCGTGTCTCCGCCAATTCATGGGGAGCGGTTTTCTTGCAATTGAAGCCGATTGGACGCTCTTTTTTGTGGCAATAATTTCGTGGTTTTTTGTCCTAAAATACTGGGAGAAAAGCGGGAAGTTGGATGAATGGAATGCTTCTAGAGTTTTATTTGGACTAGTGTTGATGTTAAGGACATCAAAAGGGCAAAAGACATTAGAAAAAATATCCAAACCTAAGCGCTTTTGGCGGGCTTATGGCGAAGTTTCGCTATGGGTATGCTGGGTTGCTATGTTCATTGTAACTGCATTTATCCTGATTGCTATTTTCTCAGCGATAATAATGGGTAACCAAGCGGAAGCAAGACCAATTTCAGAATTGGTTGCAATTCCAGGTATTAGCCCAATAATTCCATTGGGGTGGGGAGTTTTTGCTTTCGTAATTTGCTTAGTAATTCATGAGTATGGACATGGGATACAAGCAAGAGCACACGGCATGCGCGTTCGCAGCTTCGGGTTATTGATGGCAGGTCCACTTCCATTAGGAGCATTTGCTGAGCCTGAATATTCAGAAATTAGTTCTTCACCACGCAGAGAAAGGCAAAGAATGTTCGCAGCAGGTCCAGCGACTAACATCTTTGCTGCATTTATTTTGATAGTGATTTTGGGCCAAGTCGCTGGCCAATTTACGACTGCAGACCCCGGTGTGCACTCTAGTCAGATCATACTAGACTCAGGTGCAGATGAAGCAGGTTTGGAGCCTTGGGATGTAATTGTAGCAATAAATGGAACTGAAATTGTTGATACGGATGATTTTATTGACGTCATGGATGGGCTTTCAGCAGGGCAAAACGTTTCGATAGATGTAATACGGTATGAAGATGGTACTTCTGAAACTATTAATGTAAATCTTACAGACAAATACGCCTACTATATCGAATTGGGAATGGATGCTGAAACTTTAGATTCTATGGGAGTCGAAGAGGGAGATGCGTTTCTTGGAGTCCAGAACCTTGCAGGAGGTACTGCAGGTGTTGACCGCTTAGCAGGATGGGCACATCCTGATTTTGAAACGAGCGCTCTTGGTTATGCCATAAGTGTTCCAATGGATACGTTGAATCTTCTAATAACTCCATTCGAGAACCAAGGTGTTGCAATACATCCATCGCAAGAGAATATGCTTGATGCGGGAGATGGGTGGCTGTCTTCACTAGTAGGGTTAAGCGGACTCCTATTCTTGGTAAACCTATTATTTTGGTTGATATGGGTAAATATCCTTCTTGGATTTACTAATTTGTTTCCAATGATTCCATTCGATGGTGGACATCTTTTCAAAGATATAGTTCACGGAATAATGTCTGGTATACGAAATGTCGGACAGAAGACTGGGTTATACAAATTGCATCCTCTTTGGGTCGAGCATACAACCCGTAAAGCTTCATCAATATCATCGGTATTACTGCTACTGGTAATGGGTTTCATTATAATTGGACCATATCTGTGATACGCATTTGTGAAGATTCATTTCCATCATCCTCTTTGCTTAAGTCGATATTTTTTATTCGATTGTCAAGAGCATCTAATGTTGAACTTGTAGACTTTCTACAGACTAATGCCAAAAAGAGATGCAATGGCATACCTTGCTCCCAATCAAGGAATTCCTTACCGTTACGTGTAAGCGGAAGTGCGGGGATCCTCCTTGTTAACATTCCCAAACGGCCACTTAGTCGGCCCACTTCAACACGGAATATTCGCCAGGAGTCACCTCTGACCCCTTTCAATCTGTAAGCGTAAAGAGGCATTAAGTCACATCTTTTTCCTTCGTAAATCATTGATTGGTACTGGTCCCATGTTCGCCCAGATAGATACAGTTTGGGTTTTTTGGAAGATTTAACCTCAATCGGGAAACATAAATCTCCTCTGAGTGCTAACAAATCTCCGCTTCCTTCCATTCCAGAACCAGCCGCCCTAACTACCAAAAATGGCCGTTCTAGAACTTGCCTTGCTCTTGCTTTTGCTATCGGGTCACAAGATCTTGTTACCGCGTCGATACCTTTCGGAATACCTGCGAGAACTGCTCTGAGTTCTCTTTCATATTGGCTGGACACAATAATGAATCGTTGTCAAATGCTTTTGATGATATCGATGTTTACGCGTCACATTGAAGCGTGATTAGCACTAGGACGGTATGTGCGCCGAATAGCCGTAAGGACTGCGGATTTCCGCCTTTCTTTTCATTTAATGCGCGAATTAAAACGACGTGAATGTAATTTTCTCATGCTCTCCCCCGGTGATAGTTGGGACGGAATCCTACTGACCTCGCCTGAAGAAGTTAAGGACGGCGAAATACCAGTAGTGGAAGAAAATATTGAGATTGCTGTTGAAAGAGCGATTCAATCATCACGGGGTCTAGAGAGTACTGTTCAACTTGTATTCGGAATAGACCCTGGTCCGCGGCCAGGTTTGGCATGGTTAGCCGACGGATTGGTAGTAGGTAGCGCTCAATTGGAAAAGATTGAGAGTTTGACAAAGCATATCACAGCATTATCCACTGCAGTAATTCACAAAAGAATGTGTGTCAAAATTGGCGATGGAGCACCTCTGATTAGAGACCGTATAATCAATCAACTAATTCTGCATGGAATTGAAACATTAGAGGTTAGCGAACATCGGACGAGTCAAGGTTCCCGTTCAAAGGCTCATCTTCATGCTGCAACTCGGATTGCATTGATGAGTGGAACTCGAGTTTACCAGACGCGTGAACTCGTTCCTACCGATGGAGACTTGCGAGAAATTCAAAGACAATCAAGAATACATAGTTCTGGATATCTAACGATTTCAACTGAATTAGCAAAATTAGTTGCTCGTGGTGAAATCTCTATGGATGAAGCGATCAAGAGAGCCTGACACGATATTTTTCTCTACCCTTAGAGTATAACGTGATGACTCCACTAGATGAAACACAAATTGCAATTCCTTCTGCTAATTGACTGATGGCTCGAGCAGCAAGATGCCTTCCGCCTTCACCTGGTTTTGGACTTATACCGGAAGGGACCTGAACATAGCGCCCTGCATCACTTGCAATGCCTTTGGAGTTGAATAAAATCGCACCATCTAACCAAGCGAATTCTGCTAGAGTTTCATGGTTATTAGAATCTACAACACTCTTTTTATTATCCGAATGACCCTTGAATGGGTTCAAGACTAAAGCAGTGGTATATCTCCTTAATTTCGGAACTGAACCGATTGCGAATAATGCACCCACTGCATGTCCTTCTCGACCTCTGCTTCCAATATGACGTGCCAGTTCCATCAATCTAGCTAAGATTTCAATATCAATATCGTGTTCTTTGGACATTGTTACTAAACGGTTGGATGTAAGATTACTTGCTTCGATGACGATTAATCCATTCATTGGTTCACCAAGAATTGCTAGTATCTTATCGGTCGATTTGAACCGACCTTCTCCCAATCCCTGAAGAATAATATCGTGGAGATTATTCAAAACAGATAGCCCTTGGGCGGATAAAGACTCTTCTAAAACCTCAACATCAATATTTGTATCTTTGAGGTTCTCAGATACTTTGTTTGATGATGTGAGTGTTACCAAACGCATTTTAGGCGGCAGTACATCTCTAATTTTCATTATCATTCGAGAATTATTGGATAATAATACTGCAGTAGTAAATCCACTACGCTCGTTTTCAATAGCCGAGGCCACCAAATTTGGCAGATCGACCATCTATTTCACCTCAATCCATTGTGATGTCGACGCCGGGGAGTTGGTCTTCAGACTCACGGTATACAGTTCGCATGTTGTTGATGAAATTTCTTTGTTTGACAACAATATTGTACTCCCTGATTCCAAAGTCTTCTTCACCATCTAGTATTCCCAATAAGCATTCAAGGGTTAATCTTGCACCTTCACGATGAGGATATGCAAAAACTCCCATTGAAAGAGGAGGTGCAGCTATAGTCTTCACGCCTTTCATTTCTTTAATTGTAGCAAACAGGTTGTCATATGCCTCTGGAAGTAGTTGTCTGCGTGCTTCATCTTGATTTGGCCTACGGCAATCAGGGCTCACTACATGGATGATATGTTTGAATTTCTTATCCAGATTATATGGCTTAGAAACTACGTTATTTGTGACTGGACACGGAGGGAGATTTGACTTTCTCTGTTCGACACTTACTTCACGACAAAACGCTCGTAGTTCTTCGCCGGCAGCATTGTGTATTTGAGCGTCGATTCCTTCACGCCCAGAGAGTCGATTATTGGCAGGTGTGATGACTATATCTGCCTCTTGTAAATGTAGGTCCCCACCTATCACACGGAGTACTCCCCAGCGACAGGTTCGCGCCATGTACAATTGGACCATGCATTGAGAGGGGGGGGCCGACCTTCATATACACATTGACGAAAACGGCATAAAAAACCGAATTTGGGTTTATACATTCTATCGAAGTGACTTTGTGTAATCATCGCGCGGAGCGACTCATGTCCTCTAACCGAAGAGCGCTGATTATGGTCGCGCTTTTCGTTCTGAGTAGTATACAAATACCTATTTCTAATATTGAAGAACCTGTATCTTTGGATTCTATTACTGAAGGTTTTAGCACAGAAAACGATATTTGGAACGAATCTCCATTACGAACAGTCGCTGTACCAGATGGTTTCAACCTTTCAACTGCGATAGATTACAGTGACGTTGCTGTTTTGATTAACAATCAATCTGAAGCGAGTCGAACTATTGGCTGGGCCTTTGTGACTGCGAGGAATATTTCTGCAGAACGGATTTTCATATTCGACAACTCATCTACCCCTACTGATGAAACGATTAACAGAGACAAATTTGACACATATTTCCTCGATCCCTTTAGAGCGATGCTATCGACATACAATGGAACTGATATCAATTATCTTGTGTCAACCAAAGGTGTGCCTTTGAGAATAAATGGTGGGAATAACAAGGCCTCTTTCGACCAAGAGATCTCATTGGTTGGCGGAAGTTATGATGCTGAAATAGGAACTGACTGGTGGGGCACCCATGGTTATGGGCCATTGGCGGGCAAGGAATTGAAAGAATTCACTCGCGATGAATATGGTTTTTTCTTAGTAACTAGATTGACAGGATATACGGTTGAAACCGCTTTAGAATTGATTGAGAAAGCGAATGACTCGTATGGTTCAAGAGGAACGCTCATACTAGATTTAGCAACAAATCGAAATGATACAGGATACAAATTTTGGAATGATGATCTGTATGTAACAAATAGCACGCTCAATGGTACGAAAAATCTACCAGTGATATTCGATGAAGAAACTGAATTCTTGACAAATATGTCTAACGTAATTGGTTATGCATCTTGGGGCAGCAATGATGGTAATTGGAATAATAACTATCTCTCAAATGGGGGGTTTGACACAACTGACACTTCTTGGTCTAGTGGTTCTAGATACTGGAACGCATCAGCGCCTACCGTTGCAAGTGGGGATGAATTCATTTGGAATTACCAAACAGCAACTAAACAAGGCGGAAATGGAGCATTAGAAGCCAAGATATCCACCGAATGTAATCAAGAGTCTGGCGATTTATTGCCAGGGATTTTTGCTGAGTACTTCGATAACGAAGGAATCAGTTTCAGTACTGCCAGTATGCCTGACTTAATCGATAGAGTACCCGACCACGTCAGAATCGAAAATTCCTTAGCTTATTCATCATCCAATAATCCATACTCCGGCCTCGATGATAGATTCAAGAATAATTGGGGTGCAAGATTTAGTGGATTAATCGATATCCCTGAAAATGGAAATTGGACTCTTTACCTCAACACAGATGACGGCTCTGAATTATGGATTGACGGTCAAAGTGTAATTCAAAATTACGGAAGCCATGGCATGAGAGAGTATTCTGCCACGATTAATTTGACAGCAGGTCACCACGATTTTAGAATCGAATTTTTCCAGGGCGGAGGGCCTCATGGATTACGGTTTTCTTGGGAAGGACCCAATGTCAGTAAGGCAACTATTCCTGCTTCAGCATTCTTAGTAGCTGGAGATTACACACCTGAATCAAATAACTTGATTCATCATTGGGATTTTGAAGAAGGTACTGGGAATGAGTCTAGCGATAATGCCGCAAATGACTCTAATTTCACACTCTATGGAATGAACTCATCCAACTGGAAGACTTGTGTTGACGGTAACTGTCTATGGTATGATGGTAGTGACGATTATGCTAAGGTGAATGTTGATGATTGGCTAGGTAACTTCACTATCAGTCAATGGGTATGGGCCAATGTAACTAATCAAACAACGTACGCTGCTACCTTTGCTATCGATGATAATGCAGGGTCGAATCAGTCGTTCCAGCACATGGTATCTGGAGCCCAATGGAAACTTCATAATAATCAGTCACAGACATTTGGCGACGTTATAGCTCAGCAATGGACTCACCTAGTAACCGTATTCGATGGCGGAGAAACCCGACAGTATTTCAATGGAGTTTTAGTAAATACAAACAATTATCCCAATGGTTCGGTGAATAATTTCGACCTTTACAAGTTAGGAGTAAACCGAGCAGGTAGTGCATATTTCGAAGGAATGATAGACAATGTAATGGTTTGGGACACTGCCTTAAGCAATGGCTCAGTTACCGTTTTGAGTAGAGATATTGTGAATAATTGCTCAGCGTATTCAGGAAATGGCCAGGACGTTGCATATCTAGAAACCACACATGATATTCCTGAAAACTTCACAAATCATGCTTGGGTGATTTATGCCCACGGGATGAGAACTGGTGATGTATTTGGAGAATACAACATTCAAGTTTCATCTTTTGATTCTAATGGAACACTGATGTCTCAAAACCTTTCTTCGGATACTGCTTTTACAACATCATGGAACTCAGAAACTATGAGATTCAGACCTCACCCTGAGGCTACGTCCTTACAGATTAGAATTTCATTAGACATAGTGCCTACATCTACAGATGGTTCCCTGTTCGTAGACTCGGCTGTATTAAGAATAATCAGACCACATATGAATTGGGTAAACGGCTCAATTGTCGAAACGGCAGTTAGCACCAGTGCTCGTTCATTTAATTGGGGAACTTCCTATGGCCAATCTTTAGTTGCTGATATTTTAGAAGATGGAGCTAGTGGAATCAAAGGATATGTGTATGAACCATATTTGACCGCTGTATCCTCTCCTAGTGTCTTACTGTCATCATACACAAGTGGATTCAATTTGGCAGAATCATATGCAGCTGCTAATACCATGACTGGTTGGATGGGAGTTGTTGTTGGCGACCCAAAGATGAGTCCTTATGCCGATATTGTTCATGATCTCGAAATTATTGATGTCAGAATTGTGGATAATGTATCTGTTGACCAACATTTCAATATTGAAATTGCGATTCAAAATATGGGCCCAGGCGAAGGGGTTGGCGAACTGAAAATTTTGGACAAACTAGGAAGCGTAGTGTTGGCAAACCAATCGATTACCATTCCTAACGGTTCACAGAATGGCAGTCGCCAAATTTTAGTTTTGCAAATGAACACCTCTAGAGAAGGTTGGAATAATCTTGTTATTCGGTGGGAAGGAACTTCTCCTCTGCATCCTGAAAGAAATATTGACAACAATATTTTCGATATGACTCTCTGGGTAAATTCGCCTCCAGTGGTAGAAGATATCTTTTGTGATTCGAGCCAATATAGTCGAGGAGACAGATTTGTTTGCAGTGTTGAAGCGAGTGACGATAGTGCAGTTACAGGAGTTGATATCGCTTGGAGAATTAGCTGGGGCAATAATAGCAGCACTGAATGGACTTGGCAGAATACCGGTAGCCAAGACGGTGTTTTGTGGTGGACAACTATTGCTCTACCTTCAGATATACCTCTCGGAGTTCTCGACATTTCAGTTCAGGTAAGAGATGCCTCTAATTTGAGTGTAAATTCAACCTCACCCGCAATAGCATTGATTCGAGATGCTCCTGCCTTCTGGTTTGGCATACATGTTGCAGGAGTGGATGACCCTGAATGGGGCGGGGCTTCTGTACTAACTTCAGCCCCACTAACCGGAATAAAAAGAGGTCATATTTTGACATTGAGAGCGTGCGTACTAGATCCAGACCACGAACCTGGAAATCAAACGCCAATATTTAGTGCAAGCAGAGGCCTGATAGATGGAATTACACATCGCTCAGGAAGTAGCGTCGACCAACATTGCTACATATCTTCATTTGCAGTTGCGACCGCTACAAGTCTTGATTCATTTACTCTAGAATTGAGAGATTATGAAGGAAAGTTCTTGACACGCAGAACTATTTTGATTTCAGACCAATCACCGATAATTGAAATGTCAATTATCGATTCATCAGGAGAAACTGTTGAGAATGTACTTGCAGGAGGTGATGAGAGTCTGGAGATTCGAATTTTAGACCCCGATGACTCAGTAAACAGCGCGTATGGGGATGTGACGATTAAGTGGCCAGGACAAAGTGCGTACACATTCCCACTAAACTTCGAATCTGGAATTGCGATTCTGCCCTTGTTTACTTCTGAAAGTATCGAAAGTGGAGATTTAGAAATAGACGTTACGATTACAGGAGCTAATGGTGCAAGTAATTCGTCACACTTTGAGACTCCAATCCTGCTAAGTCCTCCAGAAATAATATCGATTGATTTATGCCAAAATGGAATTGAAATTGAAGAATTGATGTTTGGGCAAACCGCAGATGCTGCAGTTAGGATTCGTTCATCTCGGCCATTATCGGAAGTAATTGTGAATTTAGAGCAAATAGGATGGACGGTAGTTGCCCCTTCGCAGTCACAAACCACGTGTGGAAGTGATGTAGCGGAGCAAAGCGATTCATTCTTCTTTAGAATACAATTAGATTCTTCATTCGTTCCAGGTGAAGGGTCTCTTGGAGTTAGAGTAGTAGATATTGATGAAATTGCATCTGTATCTTACCTTCACTTTGAGTTCATGCACTCTCCACCAACTATCGAAGTCGATCATCCACTAAATGCTAGTTATGAATCTCTACTTGAGATATTAGTCGAAATGGAAGATGCGGATGGTATCGATGCTACATGTAGCATTATTTACTCGCAAAATAATACTGACATTTATTCCAGGCCAGATAGTGATGTAGGTGATTTTGATGGAACTGGTATTTGGTCAACCTCTTGGTTAATGCCTAACAACATAACCGGCAATCTTTCGATAGATGTTTCTTGTATTGACTGGAGCGGCAATATGGTAAATTACTCTGCGGTAATCTTTGTTGAACAGCCAGAGGAATGTGAAACCGACTGCGACAAGATTAGTACCGACACTGAAGAGGAATCTAAAGCGCTAACTACGCTGATGTTCGGCCTCGGATTACTCCTCATTACCATAGTCACATTAGTTACAATACGCGTGCGCACGCGAGGGAATGAGGCTGAAGAGGGGGAAACTTGGCATCTAGATGAGGGTGAACCTGAACGAGATGAAAGGATTCCAGAAGGATGGAGTTTGGAAGAATTTTTACTATGGCTCGATGGTGACATGCCAGATGACTGGGAAGAAGAGCAATGGGAATTATATCGAACTAGCCTAGATGATCTAAGATAAGTCGTAAATGATATTATTTATCCTCACCTTGCGAATAGTTGTTGTTAGAACTATGAAGTGGTGAGGAAATGGCCCGCCTCCCATTCGCTATACTGCTCCAATATGGGTCTCGAAAGGGCTCACTGCGCTCAATATGTAGCGCAGTATAGCGGTTTGGCGGGGGAAGCATTATAACCTTCATGTAACCGTAGCCAGTTTGAGGTTTAACCAATGGGTGAAAAGAAATACTTCGTTCTCATGAAGAGCGGAAAAGACACAAGCCAAGTTTTTGCGAGCAGACAACCACGTGGAGCGGCACTAAAAGCTGCAACACGCGGACACACAGACATCCGTCTGCGTGAGCGTGGGACCAAGAGAGTCCACGTATTCACCGGACGCATCGACACTGTCGACAAGCCTGCAAACGGCCCAGCGTGGCTTCCTGACAAGATCAAGAAGGCTAACGTAAAGAAGCAAGGAATCGAGCACCTTTGAATTAAGGATGCAATTTTGAATTGCTGATACCCGTTTTGCGGGACTTTGCCCTTCTCAGAACTTCGGTTCTGGGAGGGGCTTTTTTAATTTTAGATGTCAATATTTAATCTGACATTGAACATTCCTTTATGTCTCAAGTTGATTTCGACGGTTTGTGACAACACGTTTCACGATACGTGATTTGGCTAGTTTAGGCTTAGGCCTTGCTTTCATGTATGTGGGAATTGACCATTTTATTCATCCAGCATGGTATCAACCAATAGTGCCTGAGGTTCTTCCTTCAGCACGATTCTGGGTACTCCTCAGTGGATTCTTTGAAGCAACCCTGGGTTTAATGTTAATCATACCAAAAACAAGAACAATCGCTTCCATAGGTATGGCTTGGTTACTAGTGCTATTGTATTGGGCCAATTTCAATATGTGGTACAACGATATTCCTCTAAATGGCACCGACTATGATGGCAAATGGCACGCCTTCAGGCTGGTAATACAAATTGTTCTAATTTTTACAATTACGTGGATAGGAGAAATAACTCCATTCAAAGGCGAAGAAAAGCGTATTCAATCCATGGATGTTTTCAAAGGACGAATATCATCTAGTGGATTTGCTAGTGGTGATAGAATTGTTGTTGGAGACTGGAAAGAGTCTCCCCTGGGTAGTTTTACCGACATAATGTGGGCTCGTCCTGATGGTCATCGAACATTGATTGCACCCAACCAGGAGGTTGTGGATTATGTTGAAGGAATGTACTCATTTGATGAGATAAAGATTCAAGATATCACTGTTACAGAAAAGCAAAGGAGATTCACATTAAGTTGTGAATCAATGGATTTAGATTTTAGTTGGAAGAAGGGATGGAAGATCCCGTTTAGAAGGTCGCTATTTTTCATTGCCACCGTTGAACTATTTTTTGCCAAACTATTTTTTGGCACACGAACACATGGTACTACCAAAAATAACCGAAAGGAATGGTACGCAATTGACCGTGTTTCAAACATAACCGATGCTAATGCTACCATTGAAGGAAAGGATGCAGGCGGTAAAATGCCAATGAAGGAGCCATGTAAATTTGGCTTTAGCGAAGCTCCAAAGAAACCATCTTCATGTGAAGTTAGAACTCATATTCTCTAACAGGTTTCTGAGTGTCATTGGACTGATGATGGAAAGCAATTGGAGTTGCCAATTTTACTCAGTCAATTGGTTGTTCATTCGGCTTAATATTCATAATCAAATCGAATAACTGCGAATCATCATTCTCTAATTCTGTGATTGCATCATAACTTTCTTCCAAAATATGGCTATTCCCTTCCGCAGTGATTACCAAATTGTAATCGGATGAAGCCCTGCGACACATCCGATTACGGTTTGTTGATGCTTCAAGTACAAAATCCGTATTTTTAGTAATTACTTATTCAATTCCTCTGTTGCAACTATCTTATAGATACAAATCAAATACATGCTTTCAGTGGGCCCAACATGCGTCTAGAATGGCCCGTCTATGCATTTACTGCTTGTGTTTTCCTCACTTTTGCTCTAAGTGTTCAGTTCCTTTCCCTTGGCGATGGTGCCGTCGTTGGACTGTTCGTGCTGCTGACCGTGGCCTATGCATGGGTTGCTTGGTTGATGGTCAAGCAAAAGGCCGTCCTCGAACTTCACTCCTACACCGCCTGCAATACGTGCGGTGAGTTGACACCTTCACAAGGCAAGTACTGCATGAATTGTGGCGCTGATTTAGATAGTGTTTAGAACACAATTTGGAATATCGAACCGGTTAAACAGTGGTTCAATTAGATACAACTTTTGATTTGCAAAGCTGCACTCAAAGGTACAGTCCTCAACTCACCCTCTCGTTTGAGAGGGTGATTGAGGTTAGCTTCAGTACTTCTCAGTACAGTTTCATTCTCTGCGGATTAAAGCAGCGCCTAGAAGACCAATGGTTGCTAGGATTCCAGTGAATCCAGGCATTGGGTTTTCATCAGAGTAAGAATCTGCTTCTTCAGAGTGTAGACGAGGTGTGTTCCATTCTCCATCCACTTCTAGAGATGAAGTGTCAATCATTATCATATCACCTGAATTAAGTGTACCACTTTCATCCACATCGATGAACATAACTGAGTGACCAGAGAATAAGAATGTGTCTTCTGTTACTACAATATCCGATAACTTGACTGAGTAAACATCATCTTCACAATTCATGTCATCGTCACAGTATGCAAGAGTTACACTGTAATCATCCAAGTCTCCATGAAGGTCAACCATAGCCATAACCATGATTGTTTGCATGTCTTCCATGACATCTTCTCCATCATCATCATTCATGGCTGCCATCATGTTCTCGAATTCTGCGAAGTTCAATCCTTCGCTATTATCATCATCATACATGGAGATCATCATTGCAAGATTTTGGTAATCTTCGTCTGACATTGGCTCTTCAGAATCATTTCCAGCATCAGACCATTCGCTTGCAGTGACTTCACCATCACCATTGGAGTCAATCATGCGGAAAATCAGTTCTGGGTCATCTTCATTGTCGCCATCATCATTCATGGCTTCCATCATTTTCTCGAATTCAGCGAAGTTCAATCCTTCGCTAGAATCATCATCAAACATGTGCATCATTTCTTTTAGACTTTCAAAGTCTCCTTCGCCCATTGGTTCATCAGAATTATTTGCAGCATCAGACCATTCGCTTGCAGTGACTTCTCCATCACCATCAGCATCAAGCATTGCGAACATATCCTCTGGGCTAGCATCATCTCCACCATGGCGTTCTTCGACTATCATTAGTAGACCACTGCCTGAATCAGCATCGTACTGATACATAACAATGGTTTTTGAGGAATCCGCGTTGTAAATGGTGAATGCATTAGCATCACTATCGTCGATCTTACCAATGTATTCTGTACACATGTATGTGTCAGTGTCGAATTCACCATTACAATCAGATTCGTCTTCTGTTATGAAATGGTCCCAGAGTTCAGTACCGTTTACAGCTTCAATGGTTCCATAATCGCACATAGTAGTGTTATTCTCATCCGTCGAACACCCTTCATAAACCATCATTAGTGGAAGGTTGAAAGTAGAGTTGTCAAACGAGTAGTTTACATCATTGGCAGGTGTTCCGCACAACGAATCGTCTAGGTTAGAATTGTCGAATACAGACGAAAAGTCATCTGTAGAATCGATCATTGATTCATCTACAAAGTTAACGCACTCGTAGTGAGCACGGCTATCTTCATCATTTCCATCACGGTCATCTTCACCAGATGAATACATTGAGTTTAGGTAGTCTAATTCTTCTGAACTCAAGAATGTGTCATTGTCCATATCGCTAATGTCGAACATTAGGTCGGCACCAACATCAGATGCAGACATGTCACCAAATCCATCATTTGCTAGGTCATTATTGATACAAGCAACCAATTCTTCGTAAGACACCATTGTGTCATTATCTGAGTCACAGTCTTCCATTCCACGGTCGAATGACCAGGAATTCTCTCCTGTGTGGCCGTCACCACTGTCTGAAGAGACCCACATGTAACCTGCATACTCACAATCCATCTGGTTGTCATATTCTTCTAAGACTACGTGTCTATCCATGTCGTAGCAGACCATGTCTTCTTCACGGTCTTCATCATGTCCGTCATGGTCATCCTCATCCCTGTCCATGCTAGTCCACATGTAACCTGCATCGTAACAATCCATTTCGTCATAGATATCGACTACTTCGTGAGTATCCATGTCGTAACATACCATGTCTTCGTCCATTTCTTCTCCTTCACCATCCTCCAAGCACTGTTGCGTCAATTAGAATAAATGGTAGAGCAGATAGAGGTAGAGTATTGTCGACTACAGTTTCGCCGGAATTGATTAGCACAAACTTAACCCAGTTGTTCTCATCATTAACATCCATCATACTAAATCCAGTAACTGTGAAGTCAGAAGTCGTGTAAACTTCAAGTGCACCAAATGATGCACCTTCAACATTCAGTAATCCGCTGAACATTATCTCGTCTCCGATAACTTCGTATCCAGAGAATGTTGCTGTAACTGGATTGAAGTATCCTGTGTAATCTCCTGATTCAGGATTTTCATCTTCACCCATGCCCATATCCATGTCAGCTTGCCTTCCTGCAGTAACATCTTCATCTGAACCGTCGTCACAATCTTCATCTCCATCATTGACATAGGCAGCAGGGACTTCGTCTCCATCATCGCAGACGAACATTTCTATCTCATTATCTTCATCTGAGCGATCTTCGCAATCATACATTCCATCATTGACCCAATCAGCAGGGATTTCTTCACCATTATCGCAGACGAACATTTCGCCGCTATCCATGTCATCTCCCATGTCCATGTCATCTCCCATGTCCATGTCCATGTCAAGTCCCATGTTCATCATAGCGCCAAACGCTTCTAGAGTAGTTCCTTCGTGACTCATTCGAACTTGATAGTCAGTAGTTCCGTTATTGTATGAATATTGAACTTCACTTCCTGAAACAATCATATCGGAGATTAGGGTTTCTTCACCATAATTATCCTCGATAGTTACTTTCATTCCATCTGGTGTCACTACCATAGTTTCCATGTAATGCCAGGTATCGTCACCCATAACTGAAGAGACTTCCATTGAATAACCAATTGTGGAAGTTATGTTATCCATGTCTGGTCCTTCATCCATCAAATTGACGAAAGAAACAATTCCTGCTTCAAGGTCATCTTCTAAAGCACACAAACCGCTTTCAGTAGCATTTTCATCATAATTCAAAGCGCTTTCATCATCGCAACCTACGATACTAACGATGTCATCGTCGTCTGAACTCAGACATCCAGCTAGTAGTAATAGGGCAGTCAAACATATGGCTATTGCTTTATCCATAAACCATATGCCGTTGCGACTCCTTAATGAAAGGTTCTATTTATGAAATTGACAGCAATTCGGTACCCTGTTCTACTTGGTTTCCTTGCTGATAAAAGATTGATTCGATTACGCCGTCAGAACCTGCAGTGATTTTGTGCTCCATCTTCATCGCCTCCATTATCATCAAAGTTTCACCTGCAGAAACTGTTTGTCCAACCTTGACATGAACTTCGAGAATCTTACCCGGCATTGGAGCAGTTAGCCCTTTGTCATCATCGGAGCCAACAGCACCAGGCTCTATCACTTCGAATTGAAGCGTGTGTCCTAAGACATGAACCCACCACACGTCTCCAACCTTAGTAGCAGTAGCCTTGTGTTTTCTACCGTCTATCTCTAACCATAATTCATCCCCCATGTGAAGCATCATTCCTTCATGAATGAAGGTTGAACCGTCACGTTGCGGCGAAATTTCAATTCGGTCGCCGCCGAACTTAAATTCCATCAAGGCAACCTCCTGTTGATAGTTTGGAATGGAGAGGGAGCCACTTGAGAAGTAGCTCCAACTGAAATTGTATTGCCGTGATTATTTGATTCGCAAGCAGATGCTATCAGCAAACCAGCATCAGTGATCATTGATTCCATGTCTGGAGTCCAACCTTCAGGCCAAAGCCTGTCGATCATATCCGTAGTAGTCCAACCATCTACAACATCTGGGTGATAACATAACTCTCTGAGAAACCTGATATTGGTGGTACACCCCAGAATTACAAAGTCATCTAGAGCCCTGCCCATTCGTTGAAGGGCTTCGCCTCTAGATGGCGCCCAGACGATTAATTTTGCAAGCATTGGGTCATAATCCGGAGTTACATCATCCCCTTCACGAACACCGGTATCTAAGCGCACACCAGGTCCAGTTGGCGCAATAAATCGCTTCAGTTTACCAATCGCAGGAAGGAAATTGTTCGATGGGTCTTCAGCATACAACCTTACTTCAATCGCATGACCACGCATAGATAAATCACCACAACTCATCGGCTCGCCACCTGCGATTCGAAGTTGTTCTCTTACTAAATCTACACCAGTAACCATCTCGGTAACCGGATGTTCTACCTGTATTCGAGTATTCATTTCCAAAAAGAAGAACTCTCCTTTTGGAGTTACAAGGAATTCAACTGTCCCTGCGCCTTCATAATTAACAGCAGCCGCTGCTGCACACGCTGCTTGACCCATGGCTTCTCTCAATTCAGCATCTAGTGCAACGCTTGGTGATTCTTCGAAGACTTTCTGGTGTCTTCTTTGAACACTGCATTCTCTTTCTCCAAGGTGAATTGTACGCCCGTATTTGTCTGCTAAAACTTGAATTTCAATATGGCGACTTCCAGTTAGAAGTCTTTCAACATAGATTCGGTCATCACCAAATGCATTCAGGGCTTCTCTCATCGCTGCCTTTGCTTCACTCTCAAGATTTGAAGCATCGTGAACCGCACGCATTCCTTTACCACCACCACCAGATGTTGCCTTGAGTAAGAGAGGATATCCTACGGAAGGAGCCACTGCAAGGACTTCTTCTAAACCGCCTTCGACTTCTTCACCCGGAATAACAGGCACTCCTGCAGCCCTCATGGTAATTCTTGCAGTCATTTTGTCTCCCATCTTGGTTATCGCTTCAGGAGATGGACCTACCCAAATTAATCCTGCATCCATAACCGCCTGTGCAAAATCGGCTCTTTCTGAAAGGAAACCAAAGCCAGGATGTATTGAATCGCATCTGTTCTCGATTGCTATTTTGAGAATTTGTTGTTGATTTAGGTACGTCTCACTAAGACCTTCGCCTTCTAGTTGAATGCTAATATCTGCAAGTTCAGTGAACATAGTACCGGCATCATTTGCCGCATTGATTGCAACTCCTTCGATGCCAGCTTCCTTGCAAGCTCGTAAAATCCGGCATGCAATCTCACCGCGATTGGCGACGAGAGTGCGCTTTAGCATCGAATCACTCCTCTGGTTTCCAAGATGCACCGCGTTTCTCAAGGAAAGAAGAGAGACCTTCTTGTCCCTCGTCACTACCTCTCATTCGGCTAGTAAAGTCAAGTGTCCATAGTCGTAGTGATTCATCATCGCCAGACCATCGGTCAAATCCAACAGTCAATTCTTTTGCAGCGGTAACTGCACATGGACCGGTTGAAAGAACTTCAGAGATGATATTTGAAGGGTCTAGGGAATCATCAATCGCATCGATCATCCCAATACGTAGAGCCTCAGTAGTATCCATCCTACCAGCCAGCATTGCATGGCGGCGGAAATTTGCACTACCCATTCTACGATATACATACGGTCCAATCACAGCAGGAAGAATTCCCAATTTCCCTTCAGATAATGCAATCTTGACTCCGGAGTTACAAATCACATGGTCAAGACATGCAATCAAACCAGCACCTCCTCCTAATGCGACTCCTTGAACCAACCCAATCGTGAAACAAGGGTGTGCCCAAAGTCCGTTGAACAATGCATCCAACCTTTCCGAGTCTCTTCGGTTTTCTTCAGGAGTATTAGCTCCTGCATCTCGCATCATGTTGATGTCTGCACCAGCACAGAAGTGCTTGCCCATTCCTGCTAGTTTGAGCACTCGTAAGTAGGGTGTTCCATCATCCGATGTGAGTTGGTCTTGGACTCCAACTGAGTTCTCTGCAGTCCAACTGAACACTTCAATCAATTCTGTAATCATTTGAACATTCAAGGCATTGTATTTGTCAGGTCTAGCCAAACTTACGCTAGCAACACATCCGTCTATGTCCAATTGAATAAGTGAAGTTGCGGGTTGATTATTCATGTCTAATTCCTCAATTGCAAAAATTAAAAATCCAATTACATTCTAAATACGCCAAACCGGTCATTTGGTAACTTCGCGTTTTGACTGGCAGCGATACATAATCCAAGTACATCTCTAGTGTCTCTTGGGTCAATTATCCCGTCATCCCAAATGCGGGCTGTCGAGTAATATGGACTGCCTTCTGTCTCGTACTTTTCGAGAATTGGGGCTCTGAAGTTTTCCAACTCTTCGCCATCCATTGGCTCCTTACCTTCTCTTGCCCTTTGGTCTTGTTTTACAGTTGCAAGTACATCAGCTGCTTGTGGCCCACCCATAACAGAAATCCGGCTATTAGGCCACATGAATAGGAATCTTGGATCGTATGCTCGTCCACACATGCCGTAATTTCCAGCACCGTGTGAACCGCCGATTATCACAGTAAACTTTGGAACGTTAACACAAGAAACTGCAGTTACTAACTTTGCACCATCCTTGGCAATACCACCTGCTTCATACGCCTTGCCTACCATGAAGCCAGTAATGTTCTGTAAGAAAATTAGAGGTATTCCTCTTTGACCGCATAACTCAACAAAGTGTGCACCCTTGAGAGATGATTCAGAAAATAAAATTCCATTATTTGCTACAATTCCGACTTTGTAGCCATGTATGTGGGCAAAACCGCAAATCAGGGTTTGGCCATATCTTGCTTTGAATTCATGGAATCTACTGCCATCAACAATCCTAGCGATTATCTCTTTGATGTCAACAGGTGTTCTGTTATCGGAAGGAATTAGTCCGAGTAAATCTTCTACATCATGGAATGGTTCAGCAGATTCGATTCTATCAAATGGTGCTAATTCTCTCGAACCTAGGTTTTCAACTACGTTGCGAACCATTCGTAGTGCTTCTGTTTCATCCTCTGCAAAGTGATCTGCCACACCGCTTTGAGCGGTGTGAACATCAGCTCCACCCAACTCTTCAGCCGTGACTTCCTCACCCGTGGCAGCCTTCACCAAAGGCGGCCCTGCTAGGAAGATTGTACCATTTCCTTTGACAATAATGGACTCATCGCTCATCGCCGGAACATATGCCCCGCCTGCAGTACAACTACCCAATACTGCAGCAACTTGAGGAATTCCATCTCCAGACATCCTTGCTTGATTACGGAAGATACGTCCAAAGTGTCCGATGTCAGGGAATACTTCATCCTGCATAGGAAGGAAAGCGCCACCTGAATCAACCAGGTATATGCATGGCAAATTGTTCTCGTGTGCTACTGTTTGCGCACGTATGTGTTTCTTGACTGTCATTGGATAGTAGGAGCCTCCTTTGACAGTAGCATCGTTAGCTACAAACAAACACTCACGACCATGAACCATACCGACTCCAGTAACGATGCCTGCACTATTAGCACGGCCATCATACAATTCGTATGCAGCAAGTGGTGATAACTCGAGGAACGCAGTCCCCGGGTCGATGATTTTCTCGATACGCTCTCTCGCCAACATTTTGTCACGGCTTCGATGCCTTTCGACATACTTTCCACCGCCGCCCTTACTGACTAGTTCTAGCCTTTCACGAAGGGTGTCAACCAATTCCAAATTGTGAGTTCGCCTGTTTTGGAAGTCCGTATCGGCTCGGTTTACTCGTGTTGGTAACCTATCCATAACTGCCCCTCCACACTGAGCGAAGGATGAGTTCGACTTGAATCAACCGCTTAGACACCCAGTATTAAACGGCCTATGTCCCTTAATCCTGGAGCCATGCCCACGATCATAACGGCTAATACAATTAGAACTCGCAAATGCTGCTGCTTTCTTTCAATACGCATTTGGGAAAACAACCAAATTATCAAAGTCACAATTGATGCTTTGACTAGGAAGAAAAGCCATGCTCCTTCTCCAAAGACATCTAAACCATTTCCAAATTGGATAACCGCATCTGAAACAGGATGTTTCTCAGAGTACCCAAACCAATCGATCCCCACCATTGTAGCCAAACCATCACACAGTTGCCCAAATAGCATACCTGCAACCATCGGAGTCGCAAGTATTGCTTTGGGAGTAAGCATCTCGACTGGATGTTCTGAGCGGTCAGTACTCTCCCACTCTTCCAAAGTAAGACCATCTGGAATTAATCCGACCTCATTACCTGTCAAACGTAATTGAGCTAAATCCTCTTCACCTTGGCGCCAAACTGCCCATGTTACGATAAGAGGTAATACGACTACAACAAGAACTGGCCAAATTATCTCGTTATCTCTTGGCATCATTCCACTATCTTGAACCCAAGGAGTTGAAGCAAGTTGAGCCCAATGCCCAAGACCCATTGTTATCAGCCCAATAGCAAATGCGAGCATTGCCCTAGGTATTGCTTGCCAATCCCATGTATTGTGAAGAACTACGGCAATCATAACCGCGCCAGCGATTGAACCGCTAAGGACCCAAAAGTGACCGATATCGTGCTCGTGCACATTTGGTAAGACCAATAATCCGGTAAATGCAACATAAGCGAAAAGAAGCATTGATAGCATCGAAATATGACTCTTACGACCTATGTGTCCAATCAATGCGGAAATGATTAGCCAAGCAGCTAGGTGAATATGAATCAAAGGTGAGATGAAAAGTACATCCACACCCTCTGCAAAATAATCTGCATCTTCCATCACTCTTAGTACAGGAGCTAAAACAACCCAGGACATCAATGCCCATACCATTCTGTCATCTACAGGTAATTGCCATTTGCGGAATAGTGCCTGGAAAACAATCACTGCAGCAACCATCGTCAAAATGTAGACCAATGTGTTAACTTTGGAATAACCTGCATCTCCGCTTTCACCAGCATCTTTGATAATAGGGTCCCAGATGTATATTTTGAAGAAATCATCCCAGAATAATTCCGGAGCAAACAGCAGACCCGCGAGTATTGTTACTGCAATTAGGCCAAATATTGCAAGAAGAATCCGCTCCCCTTTGGAGAACTCAGTATCTTCCATAGTACGACCTCAGTCTAATTCGGGTGATGATAGTTACCCGTAATGGATCACTCTTCTTCTTCAGAAACGACGCGAGGCTCGTGTACTTCGACGAATGATACCTTTCCTGCTTCAACTGCATCCCTTAGGACGGTTACTAGGCGGAACTTCTGCATTGCTGCATTAGTATCGAAAAGCATAGTTTGCGGTACGATTACCGAGATGTCATCTCCATCAAAGGATACTTCGAATCCTTCGTGGCCGGTATTAGCTTCAAGTAGGGCTGAGACTTTCTCTTCCTTGCCTTCAATGACCTTTACGATCTTGTAATCATACTTTAGAGAGCGACCAGACATTGGGTGATTGTAATCGATACGTGCACGGCCTGCTGCTAGGTACGATAGAGTCCCTTGACGGCCTTCAACTTGAACTGGTCCACCAATGTAAAGTGACTTAGGGTCACGAACATGGCGAAGGAGTTTATCGATTGAAATTGTTTCAATCTGCGCTGGGTCTTTTTCACCGTAAGCATCTACAGGTGCTATTTCTAATGAAATATCCTTGTCAGCTTCTGCTTCTAGTAGGCTTGCTTCAAATCCTGCTATCAGGTTTCCTGAGCCTACAACACATACTAGTGGCGTGTAATTTCGCCCCTCTTGGTGCATCTCATGTTCCTTTGCAACATCTTCTCGAGTTGTTTCAATTAAATCGCCGGACTCTGCGTTGTACAAATCGTACTCCACATGGACAATGGTTCCTTCTTCCATGGTATCTCACCTATCGCCCCCTACGGGGGCATTCCGGCGACAAACCGTCCCTATTTCAATCAGTTGGGTCGCGACGAGGAGTCCAAATGGCCAGGCTAGCCAGTAACATAAGGCTCCAACCGCCCCATACCAGGTGTATTCCTGGAAGGTCATAAACCATGATTCTGACCAAGTCACTACCTTCCATTAAAGAGCGTGCCTGAGTACCATCCATTATCAAAACCAAGTCTCCATGCCACATACTCACCCGGTCTACTTCAGAGCGTGACCTCGAGTCAAAACGTATCACTCCCGGCTCAACCGTTTCAATCAATTCACCATCATTGTCATAGACATTTATGACTGCTCCGAGGTAGCCATCGCCGACTTCCAAATCGTCTCCGCCTTGAGTTACGACTTCAACGAATTCGAACTCATAGGCACCCCACTCAACTTTCTCACCTTGAATTAGAGTAACGCTATGAGAGTAAGTTCCTCTATCGATGATTGTGGTGCTCATTACGTGGCCAATCACTAGAAGAACTAACCCCAGATGTATGAAATGAGCGAAGAAAGGAATTTTCCTTTTGCCAGAATTCTCTCGAATCAAGGAAACTGTCGCAGGTAGAGCCAACAAAGCAGGAAGTAATACTACCATCCCAATTTGTCCTCTACTGAGTGATGCTCCCAAAATATCTGAAGAATCATATCCTAGGCTATTTCCAAATAGCCAGGCCACTAACAAGATCAGTGGAGTTGAAAATAATAGGAAAAATATTCTTTGGGGTTTGTCCCGCATACTCCACATCACGAATGCTAACATTACCGCAGCAATGAATGGGGCACCATACAACTCATGCGCTGCAAATTGAATCGAATCGATACTAGAGATTAATATCACTAAAGTCAATATCAAATATAATCCAACAGCAACTACTGGAGTCCACAAGGCAATTCTTTGCTGGAATTTACGCTCTTTGAATGAAAATTTCGATGATTCGCCTTCTTCTGCGAGGAACCACGGTGAGATGAAAGTCGCCATACCAATAGCACAAATCCAGATATCCAGCATTCCAGACCATGATGCTGCGAGGAATAGTATCACTCCACAACTTGCCCAACCCCAAGCTTTGAGGCGCTCTTTTTCAAAAATTAATCCGAATGCGAACAATAGTGAAAGTAATTCGAATAGCACCATTCCATGAATAAACCTCAATCCAACCATCACTGCTGGAATTGCAAACCATTTCCAATCGTGCCCCCCTGGCAATGACCTAATTCCGGATTCCACAAACGGACCTAGCCCAATGATTACAAGCAGAGTTGGAGAGAAACCATCGAGTACATCTCCTCCGCCTATTACTCCAATGACTGCCGTAATTGGCAATAGGAATAGCCACCACTGAGAAAAACTAGTTCCCAATCTAGTTGCAAGGAATATTCCCATTAATTGGATTACACCCAATAGGTAAACCAGAACTTCAATTCCACTAATATCTGAAAGAACAACCATCATCCTCCCAAAAACATCAGTTGGCGGAGAGCCAGTTGAATTAATGACAAATGTATGAACACTGACCGCCCAAACTCCACCTGCACGAGTGACCATTGTTGCAAATAATGCTAGTGCACCTGATGCCATTGCAATTCCCGCCCAAATATGGTCAGGCGTTTTTCCTGGTCTAGTTCTAAGATGGAGTAGAACTACAATGCAAATCCATGGCAAAAGTGAACCAGTTTCAACCGGGTCCCAAGCCCAATAACCACCCCAATCAAGTATGAGATAAGCCCACAATCCTCCCAAACCAATCCCCAGTGTGGCAAAGAAGAATGATGGCCTTGCTACGTGAATCAAACGGTCTTTGATTCCCTTTGAATTCGTAAGCAAGGAGGATATCCCGATTGAAGTTAAAGTCAAACAAAGAGAATATGCCAAGAATATCAAAGGTGGATGAATAACCATCAAGTCAGTCTGTAGAAGTTCATTAAGACCAGGACCTGTTCCATTCGCTGCCTTGAATGGCTCAAGTATCCAAGCCACCAGTAACAGAGATAATGCAAATCCATTCATTAATCTTAATCTCAAAAGATGAGTCTCTTCGTTTTCCCCTGATAATGGATTTCTCCAGATTGTGGATAATAATGCCATCCAGGCAACCCAAAGTAAAATCGGTCCTTCTCTGGCAGCCCATGTGGCTGCGAAACGATAGCGAAGTGGCAGGTCTTCCCCACCATACCATGCAACTAAATGAATCGAATCAAAATTCAAAGTAAACATGGTTGCTAATACAAAAAATGGTAAAGCCATCAACCATGTTAAACGGGCATCAGGACGATAGGTAACCCATGCTGCAACTGTTACTGCAAAGGGCATTATCAAGGATTCCATCTACTCACCAACCGAAATGTTTGGCGCGTGAATAACCAAAGGAAAGTAGTACACTAACTACGCCCTTGGTATACAAAATTGGATGTCTGACCAACAATTTTAATCCGATCCAAATCTTGTCTAAAGGTGACATTGAACCCAATTCCTCTGGAAGACAGTGGGCCATGTTGGAAAGTTCTTGGTCGGAAAGGTCGTAAAGCGAAGTCTTGCCTTTGAGAATTTTGTGATATGGAGGAAAACGCTTCTTCCAAGCTTTCACGTAAGGTTGCATTTTTGCGTCCGATAAATCATCTGCTGAGATTGCTGCTGAAATTGTTAGAGCAGCCTCTCTACCTGACCAAAGTGCAAGATGTGAACCTCCTTCGAATAGAGGAGATGTAAATCCAGCAGCATCTCCAACCAAGATGAGCCCGTCTCCAGTTGTAATTTCTCTAGGTCCTGAAATTGGAATAGTACCGCCGAATGGTTTTGGTTTGATTCCTTTTTTTCTCCATTCCGGATTTTGGATTTCTTTTCCTTTAAGATAAGTATCTTCAACGAATTTATCTAGATATTTTATGGCGCCTCTTTTGTCAGTGGTTACCAAACCTACGTTCGCCCTACCGCCCTTTTTAGGAATCATCCAAACATATCCGTGCGGTGAATATTCAGGCCACAAGTAGAAATCAAGATAACCGTCATTTTCAACTTCTGTCATTTCATATTGGAAGCCAGCAATTACCTCTACAGTAGTGCCCATTCCCAATAGTTTTGTAGCGGCACCTGTAACTCCAGATGCATCGATAACTGCCTTACATTCAATTGGAAATTCATTTCCCCGGCCGTCTATTTTCCAATTAGAAAATTTATTTTCGCTATTGTAAATTCTTTCCATAGATGTCACGCGGTGAGAGAGGTGTAAAGAGGCGCCTTTTTCAACAGCCTCATCACATAGCCACTGCTCGAACTTATGCTTCTCCAAAACATATCCTTTTTCTGTCAGAAGCTTGGCTGTTCCATCTGGGAAAATAACCCTGATTCCTTTACAATCTAAAGCGATGACATCTTCAGGCAGTTCAAGATCTAAATTATCGATTGCCATCTGAGAAAGACATTCCCCGCAGTGCACTGGAACTCCAACCTCCGAGTCCGCTTCAACAATCATTGTCTTGAGCCCAGCGCGAGAGGCATGCAGAGCAGCAGAACCGCCCCCGGGGCCCGCTCCAATTACCAGAACATCGCAACTCGCCATGCCTCCCCGTAGGGGAGGCGGGACTTCAATGAGTCGGCAGAGAACAAGTATTCATGAGGAATGTCTCGTAGCGGTATCATGGCCTGGCGTAATATGACACGTTGGCTCGCCCACTTGGAGAGCAAAGGCGAGTTACTGCGTATCAGTGAACCGGTCGACGTCGAACTGGAAGCTGGCGCCATTGCTGACCGTTTAGTGAAAAGCGGAGGTTCTGCGGTATTATTCGAAAAACCGCGGCTGCCAAACGGTGAAATTAGCGAAATACCGCTTGCAATGAATCTCTTTGGTACACATGACAGGACATTGCGCGCATTAGGTGCGTCGCATCCTACTGAAGTCGGTGAGCGATTAGTCGCATTGATGAAACCCGATATTGGAGGAATAGTCAAGAGACCATGGACTGGTTTACCACTTCTTAGAGATGCAATTTCAATGCCCCCCAAGAAAGTAAGAAGGGGTTCATGTCAACGTGTTAGGATGGAAACTGACGTCACTAAATTACCAATTCCAAAAACATGGCCGATGGACGGAGGACGGTTCATCACATTACCACTCGTAGTCACCAAAGACCCTAATTCTGGTGAACATAATCTTGGAATGTATCGAAGTCAGATATTTGGGCCCAAAGAGGTGGGTCTACACTGGCAAATTCACAAACATGGTGCAGACCATGCAGCAGCTTGGCCAGAGGGAAAAATGCCAGTTGCTATTTGCATAGGGGGGCCTCCTGAATTAATTTTCTCAGCGATTGCTCCACTGCCTGATAATTTGGAAGAATACATGTTTGCAGGATTCCTAGGTAAACGCCGCTTGAGAATTACAAAGGCGCTGACTCAGGATTTACTAGTTCCTGCAGATGCTGACATAGTGATTGAAGGATGGGTTGATGCGACTCAAACAAGAACAGAAGGACCTTTTGGAGATCACTTCGGATTCTATTCATTGACAGGACAATATCCAGTATTGAATGTCACTGCAATAACTAGGAGAAAAGACGCAGTACTTTCTGCAACTATTGTCGGTCAACCCCCTATGGAAGACGGATATCTGGGAGAAGCGATAGGCAAGCAGTTTAGACCGATTCTTTCATTCCAGCACAGGGATGTGTTGGACCTTCACTTACCTTTAGAGACAGGATTCCACAATTTAGCTATCGTAAAGAGTAAGCAGAGATATCCAAGACAAGCTCGTAAGACCTGCTTGGGATTATTGGGTGCCGGCCAAATGATGTTTTTGAAAATACTAATCGCTACTGATGAGAATCCGAGTGATCTCGAATCTTTATTGGATGCTCTCAATGATAGAGTGGACCCAAAATCAGACCTAACTATAATTGAGGGAATGGTTGGGGATTCTTTAGAACCTGCATCAACATTCGAAAATGTTCACTCGAAATTAATTATCGATACGACGAAATTGGTTCCTGCAGACCCCAGAAGCGGCAATCCCCTCGAGGGTTCCCCTGTAGAAGAGTGCCCACCATGGAGAAGAGGAGAAGAAGAGCCTCCTGGAATTAGTGAAGATTTACTCGAAAATATTTCTAAATTAGAAGGTGTAGAAGATTGTCTTTTGTTGAGAAGTTCGATGCTTGTAGTGACTCTAGATATCGAAGGAACCCCTGAACCCAGGACTGGAGCACAATGGCCAAATGAAGAAGATGCAGCCGCAAAGATATCTAAAATAAACCAATTGCGTAATTTAATTTGGCAATTGGACTCCAAAAATGAACTCCGGTGGCTATTCTTTACTAATAACGACCTCGATTTACATGGTGACGGGGCAAACCGTAGATTGCTGTGGCAACTCACATCTAGGTTTGCAGTTGAACGTGACTTCTTGGTTGAACAAGGCAGAATCTTTTGGGATGCAACTACACCAATCCCATCGAATGACGGCCCATCAGTTGTAAGGCGTTGGCCCGCAATTACCATGCATGACCCTGAAACATTAGAGTCGATTGAGAGATTTGACCTGCCGCCTTGGCCAGATAATTTGGTGATGTGAAATGGACTTCAAACAAATTGCATCGTTTGTAAAAATTGAGCATACTCTATTCAGTTTGCCTTTCGTTTTTATTGGAGCATTTATGGCGGGGGACCCCAGTAATTTGCAACTATTCTGGATATTAGTAGCCGCTGTTGGTGCACGTGGTTTAGCCATGGGCCTAAACCGAATCATAGACCGTGATATCGATGCTGCAAACCCACGTACTGCGAATCGCCATTTAGCCTCAGGTGCAATGTCAATGCGAACTGCCTGGTCTCTGTGCGCAATATTCCTAGTCATGCTAATTGGTGGAGCTTGGATGCTAAACCCACTATGCCTCTACCTTTCACCAATCCCAGTATTCGCCTTCGTAGTATATCCATATCTCAAAAGATACACCTGGCTATGCCACTGGTGGTTAGGAGGATGTCTTGCCCTAGCACCTGCGGGAGCATGGGTTGCAATCACTGGTGAAATATCTTCCAATTCATGGTACCCCGATTTGATGTACGTTTCGATTGGAGTAGCAATTTGGATCGCTGCATTTGACCTTGGATATGCACAAATGGATATAGAAAGCGACAAACTGAACGGAGTGAAATCATTCCCCGCCTATTTCCAACCCCCTGTAACAATGGCAGTTATGCTGCTATCTACTCCATTGTGGGCTGCGGCGTTTTCAGTAGTTTCAATTTCAGGCACCATAATTTCACTCGCATTGGTATTACTTGTGTTGTCTGCCTCAGGAGAGCAATTCCAAAAATGGTGGTTTAGAGCTCATGTTTCCACCGGATGGATACTACTTGTTGCAATGCAAATTTCATAGAGCGGCAATAACCCCCCCTGATTATGAATCCAATCGTTAAGTCTCTACTTGAATTCAATCAAGCATTCGAAATACCACGTCTAGAAACTCCGGACTTAGGACCTGATGAATTAATTGAATTAAGAATTAAACTTCTAAAAGAGGAAGTCGAAGAATACGCTGAAGCGGCAAGAGCGGGAGATTTGGTAGAAGTTCTCGATGCTTTAGCAGACATTGGCTACATTCTTGCTGGAACTATAATTAATCATGGAATGCAAGATATTTATGATGATGCTTTCAATGAAGTTCATCGCTCGAATATGGCCAAATTAGTCGATGGCAAAGTGATTCGAAGGGAAGATGGTAAAGTCTTGAAACCCGAAGGATGGCAGGCCCCTCAACTAGCACAATTCCTCCAGTGATTTATTGAGCAAGTGCTGTCCTACAGATGACATGCGCACCGCTTTAGTGACCGGAGGAGGCCGCGGCATTGGTGCCGCCATATCCAAACGGCTGGCTAAGGATGGTTACAGAATTCTCCTTACGTATTGCAATTCATCAAAGCCTGCTGAAATGGTTGTAGATGAAATTAGGAACTCGGGAATAGATGCTGTAGCAGTGAACTGTGATGTAACCGATGTTAGAGAAGTCGCATTACTAGCGACCCACCCTTGGGTCGCAAAGGGCATAGACACCCTTATCCTAAACCATGGTAGATACGACCGTATCGATGCAAAAGAGCTTGATGTTGAACACTTGAGAAGAACCATGGCTACCAATTTTGAAGGGGCTTTTTTGATATGGGATTCTGTGAAGTCACACTTGACTAGCGGAGCACGCATATGCGTGATTGGCAGTCAATTAGGAACTAGGGGCTCCCCTCATGGAGCAGACTATTCTGCATCAAAGGCAGCCCTAGCAATTTGGGCTCGTTCACTAGCTCAGTCTTTAGCGCCTGAAGGAAAGCGAGTAAATATCGTAGCCCCAGGGTTTGTCGACACAGATATTCTAGCAGGAGATAGTAAAGAGAAAAGGGCGAGTAGAGAAGAGGAAGTTCCTCTAAAAAGAATCGGAACTCCTGAAGATATTGCAGGAACTGTATCCTTCTTAGTATCCGAAGATTCGAATTACATCACCGGTGCAATTGTCAATGTAAATGGTGGATTGTATCTGCCTTAGGATGTGTTTAGATGAGCGATCCCTTCGACATATCGAAGGCCCTGGAAGGGGCAGTAAAAGAACACTTGTCGCCAGACGTAGCAAGGTTCAGAATACACTCAGAACACCTGCCTGCCGGTGACCAAGAAAGTGCAATTGAAAAATTAGTTTCTCAATTGGAAAATAATCAAGAAAGATGTGTACTCCTAGGGGTCACTGGCTCTGGTAAAACATTTGCAATGGCACACATAATTGAGAGGTTAAATATACCAACTTTAATTATCAGCCACAACAAAACATTAGCTAGACAACTCCACCAAGAAATGGCAGGACTGTTCCCTGAAAATGGAGTAGAATATTTCGTTTCGCATTACGACTATTATCAACCAGAGGCATATTTGCCGAAAAGAGATTTGTACATTGACAAAGAGTTGTCAATAAATGAAAGAATAGAACAAGAAAGATTCGCTACAGTAGCTAGCCTTGTCAGTAGGCCTGATTGCATAGTTGTGTCTTCAGTTTCATGCATATACGGACTGAATGCACCTGAAACATTCTTGGCCTACCATTGCCGAATACATACTGGACAAGAAATTGAACCGATAGATTTGATCAGAGAATTGGTTGCCCTGCAGTATACGCGCACTTCAAGCGACCTGAAACGAGGTGAAGTAAGGCTTAGAGGTGAGAACCTAGACGTATGGATGCCGAGTCGTGACGACCCGTTACGAGTTAGATTTGGATTTGATGGCGTCGAACACATACAGATTTGTGACCCGATTACATGGGAAATACTGGACGAGTTAGATGAGGCATGGATACATCCAAAAGAATTCTTCATGATTTCTCCTGAAAGATTCGAAGCCGCTTTGGAGAATATCGAAACTGAATTGGATGGAAGAGTTGCTGAACTCAAAAGTGAAAGCAAGGAAATAGAAGCCAACCGGCTTGAACAGAGAACCAGATATGACCTTGAGATGTTAAGAGAAATCGGACATTGTACGGCTGTTGAAAATTACTCTATGCATTTTGATGGACGCGAACATGGAGAACGCCCATACTGCCTGTTGGATTTCTTCGCGGCAACCGCTAAACAGTTCCACGGCAATCCAGAAAAATTCCTAGTGATAATGGATGAATCACACGTGTCTCTACCACAAGTAGGAGGAATGTATGCTGGTGACAGAAGTAGAAAGCTGAACCTAATCGAACACGGATTTAGGCTACCCTCTGCTGCAGATAATCGCCCATTGAAGCAAAAAGAGTTCCAGAAACTGGTTCCTCAAATGTTGTACGTTAGTGCCACACCTGGTGAGCGAGAGTTACTGCACTTGTGCGAAATTACTGGACAAGATGCCCCTCTTGGATTACGCCACATGGCAGGAGGAGGCGGGGTTGATGAGCCCGAATATCCGAAGAAGCATCCTGATGCAGAGAGCATGTACGATATGCTACAAATGATTGAAGAAATCCCAAGAATGGAAATTAGACCAACCGGCTTACTAGACCCAACCATAGAAGTGAGAGATACTGAGGGGCAAGTTGCAGATTTGTTATCTGAAATTAATGCAAGAATCAAAGTCGGGGAAAGAACTCTAGTTACCGTTCTAACGATTAAATTCGCAGAGGAAGTTGCCCAATACCTCAACAAGATGGGGATTAAGGCCCATCACTTACATTCAGAGATTGATACAATCGAAAGAACTGAGATCATAAATGCGCTTAGAATTGGCCATATTGACACAATAGTTGGAATCAACCTTCTCAGAGAAGGACTGGATATCCCCGAGGTAAGCCTAGTAGCAATTTTTGATGCAGATAGGCAAGGTTTCCTTCGTAATGAAAGAAGTCTACTACAGACAATTGGAAGAGCCGCTAGAAATTCAAACGGGAAGGTTATTCTCTATGCGGATTCAATGAGCCCTCCTATGACAGCATCAATACGTCAAACTCTAGAAAGAAGAGAGAGACAAATCGCACATAATGAAAAGAATGGAATTACTCCCACTACTATCAAAAAAGCACTTCCGAAAATGGGCAGTGATGTGGATGAGTTGATTGCAGGTACCTCTGGAGGCAAGAGATTGGTTGGCTCGAAAGGAGGCAGAAAAGGCGGGGATTGGGCGAACAAACTCAACGTAGGAGCAGGCCAATGGTCTAGCTCAGACTCCGTGGCTAGCAACATTTCCCAACCAATTGAAGAAAATGATTATTCAATTGGAGAATTAAAAGAGATGATGCAACAAGCAGCTCTCGAATTAGACTTCGAAAGAGCGGCTATGTTACGAGACAAAATCTTGGAAATGCAATCGTCATGACACAGTCATGGGTTTCATATGCTATAGCAGCATCCAACGAATCATGGCAATCAACCCAGAGTCATTTGACAAGCCTGTCAAAGATTATGATTTTGCTAATCTAAGTGATTCAAAATCACTTATTGACCAGATGGGAGATGCGGGCGGGTTTACTGCAACAAAGTTAGCGAATGCTAGAGATATTCTCAAAGATATGCGAACTGAAATAGACGTTGTCGAGGCGGACTCAAGCAAAGTCACAAACTGGTTATCATTTCCCGCTTGCCTTTGTGCAACAGGAACTAGAGGGTTCTTTGTAGAGGCGATTAAAACCAAGATGTTCAATGTAGTTTCAACAACTTGTGGCACGCTTGACCACGATATTGCCAGGGCATACAAGCACTACTATCACGGTTCTTTCGAATTGGACGATATAGAATTGGGCGAACATCAATTGATGCGTCTAGGCAATGTCATCGTCCCTAACGCTAGTTATGGCGAAATTATCGAATCTGTAGTTATGCCTGTTTTGGAAGATATTCGCAATGATAGAATGGCTGAGACTGGAAAACAAGGAGCTGACCTTTGGCTCGGATTTGGCTCTGTTCACCTTGTATGGGAATTAGGCAAGAGGATTGGAACGCCTGATTCTTTGATTTACTGGGCGTACAAGAACAAGATTCCTGTTTGCATCCCAGGGATTACTGACGGAAGTATTGGCGCCCAATTATTCATGTTCAGGCAGAAGTATCGTGACTTCCACATCGATACACTAGCAGATGAACAAGTGATGAGCGATCTAACATGGGATGTCGAGAAATCAAATGCTTTGATGATTGGAGGAGGAATCTCCAAACACCATGTAATTTGGTGGAATCAATACCGCGGAGGACTAGATGCTGCGGTTTACATTACAACCGCACCAGAGCATGACGGAAGCCTTTCTGGTGCACGTTTGAGAGAAGCAATTAGTTGGGGTAAAATGCGTCCTGAGGCACCTAATGTCTGTGTTGAAGGAGATGCTTCGGTTCTTCTACCCCTACTAGGTAGTGATTTATTCGGTGAGTGAGATTATGCGTACAATGTTCCTTGTATTTTTGATGCTAAGTGCACCCTTAGCAGGCTGTTTTGGTGAAGATGAAAATGAAGTAGCCACTCCTAAACCAACGGTTTGGGACTTTGAGAAGCCTGAACTAACATGGTATCATTTTGCGGGAGCAGAAGACGCTTTTGAAAATTCTAGTTTTGATTTCGATGGACGTAATGTCCCCTATCCTGCTGAAGGTTCTTACTACGGAATAGGCATGTCGACATTCGAGCCAACAATGGGCATCACTCAAAGTGACATGATGGTGATGAGTTCTTACGGCAATGGACCAGCAGGCTCAACAGCAATCATTTCTTGTGACCTCATTGGAATGCATGACGTATTAGACTACAGTTGTGAAAATGTTTACGACCCATTCCTGCCAATTGCAAATTCTAATGACCCTTACATCTATGTTGACCCATGGACAAGTAGAATCATGAAATTCGATATGCACGCCTTACTGGGAATGACCGTTGAATGGTCGGATGATGAAGGGGCAAGTTGGAATGGCCCAAGTGTAGCTACACAGAGTTTATTCAGTACAAGACCACCAAACAATTGCAAGCAGCAATATGCCTGCATTATTCCATCCAACGACCTGGATGTTCTGTATCAACGGAAATGCACCTCACCCCCTATGCTCATCAAGCCAAGATGGAGGAGCAACATGGGGCCCTGAAACATCAGGCGCTCCTGTTTCCTGTAACTCTGGAGGCTTATCGGCACATCTTAGTTGGAAGTATTGATGGAAACTTCTACCGTGGAAACAAGGGATGTACAGGAGACGGATATTCAGTATCTTTAGAACTACGAATGCAGGAATCACTTGGACTGAACATGTTTTGCCAACTACCGAAACTGGAACTGCAGATACTTGGAATGCTGAAGAAGCTCAAGTCGAAGTCGATAGTGAAGGAAACGTACACGCAATGTGGATGGGTCTGGATAACATGCCATACTGGTCCTATTCCATTGACCAAGGCGACACTTGGTCAAATGCTACAATGATCGCTCCTCCAATCAATCTCTCAGGAACTGGATTCCCTGTAGTTGTTGCAGGCGATGCTGGAACTGTAGCATTCGGTTATGTTGGTGAGACCGAAGGGGATGAAGAAACCTGGAATGCATACCTAACCTATGCAACAGATGCTTTCAATGAAACACCTCTTTTCACAACAGTTCAACTCAATGCGAGATGGAGACCCAATCGATATAGTGAATGATTGTGGATACAACCGCTGTGGTGGATTAGGAGACTTCCTCGACATCAGAGTCGATGCATATGGACGAACATGGTTCGCATTATCTCACAATATTGCAGACATCGGTATTTTTGGAACAATCAACTCAGGACCAAGTCTACGTGGCGAGAACATTACTATGCTTCCTGAAATGCCACTAGGTGGAATGCTGACTCTTTGACCAATTAGCGGCGATGTCGAACGGTAATGATGGAGTTTTTGACATGGTCGTACTGAACATTTGGTCCCTAGGTCATTTCGTCCAATGGACGTTTATTGGACGATACCTACTACGCAACTGGTGGATTTTCATCTTTCTTTCAGTAGGGTGGGAAGTCTTGGAGCTCTATCTTCCATATGAATTCGTAAAGGAAACCTGGGATAATAAAATCTCAGACCTAGTTGTCAACACTATCGGATTTGCAATAGGTAAATGGATACGGTATGATCCTGAAACCTTGCAGTCTAACAATTAGAGCCTCCAAGCAGAGAGTAACTAAGCAAAGCGCCTCTTCGTATTTCAATTTAAATCTCGAATTAATTCGTTGACATCAACATTATCGTTGTAAATTAGAAACCCGCAAACTAATACTGTAACTGTAGCAAATAGAAGTGCTCTGTTGATTATTCCTTTGACAAAGTCAAAAACATTTTTTGCAGCCTTGGAAACCTTTTCACCAACTTCGTCTAAGCTTGGGAGTTCGACATTTGTTGATTGGTCAACATGTGTATTTTGGGTGTTGTGATGAACGTCTCCAACATGTACATCCCCCGTAACCACAGAGTCCTGAATCTTCGGCTCAACATCTGACACAGATTTCCCAACTATCCTGGACTTATAGATGCTGAGGGTTTAGACACGCTCTTGCAATCCAGCGATCAGAGTCATCAATGCTGTTCTGAAATGGTATTAGAGGCCTCCAGCCATCGCCTGTAAGGCTCAAGTAGTAACTGATGAAGAGGATCAAGGTCTGGCCTTAGATTCATCTCATCTGCAATTGGCTTAGCCTCCATCCCTGCAATCTCATGTCCAAACAATACCTCTGCTGTGAAATCACCACTAATACCCTGATTTGTTCTTTGCCACAGCATATCAAACTCCGACTTAGAATCTTCAGAAGCCCATTCTCTTCGGCCGCACATGTGAACATTATCCAGTTTCATCTCGGCTTTCAAAATATGTGCAATAGCATTGGCCGCATCAATAACACTCAGCCAATACCTAGGCGGTCCAACAACAGCCTCCCCCTTAGCCCAACTAATTATTTCAGGGACCAGCCACTTATCCGCACGTGATGGCAACAAGTCGTGAATAAGTAGATCCTTTCCAACGACGATATCAGCATCGCTATTATCGAACGAGATTGAAAAGCCCGAACCTTCCCTTAGAAGTCCTGCTGTTGAATAATCGAGTAAATTTGCATTGCGGCTAAGATGAATTTCTTCTTTGGCTATCACATCGATATCCATTGAAAGTAGTTTATCGACTACTGCTTCACCAAGTGAACAGGTTGCCCCGATGACTCGAATTGCCATAATCTAGGCTGTAAGTTCAACATTGATGAGGGTATCTCTTGTCGTATATTTCAATTGATTTTTTAATTTTTCAATTGAGAATTTACACTAAATTAAATAACGGATGTACGATTATGCGACACCAATTGAAAGTAAACTATTACTCATTTCATAAAAATGAATTTAGTATGTTTCTTCAATTGAAGATAACCTGATTATGCGTCAAACCCAATTGGAAATCGATTTTTTGACGGGGGCAAGTATAAGAGGCGTCACTGTGACGACCGACTGGTCAAGAGTCAAAGACCAGAGGAGATGGGAAAAATGCCGAACAACGATTATGACATCCAGGAGTTACTCCAAAGGGATGTATATGTGAATGATACAAAGGTGGGAACGATCGTAGGAGAACGTCACCACCCGAACGAAGCAAGAGTGCGCTCAATGCGCATCATGGTGGAGCCAGGGGTCGCTGACGAATTCATGCGAAAGCCCGCTGAACTCGCACCACTGCACAAGGAGTTAATCCACAGCATCCGTAATGACGGGGCCGTAAAACTCTCAAAGTCGATGCGTGAACTTCAGCGACGCTGGAGAAATACAGTACGCATAGATGAAAAATTGTACGCGCCTGACGAAATGATGGACAGAGCAGTACTGGACAACCAGGGTATGGAAATTGGAGTAATTACCGATTTGGTAAAGATCAAGCGAACATATCGCGCCGTTGTAGTGAAAACTCGAATCGGAGTCCAGATGCAACACGGCATTGACACTACAATCAATATTCCAATTAC
>CASIBX010000012.1 GCA_949373075.1 Candidatus Poseidoniaceae archaeon
CGATGAACTTTGAAGTCCTCTGCAGAGCATGTACACACATAGCCAAATCCTCCATCGAGCATCTTCTTTGCGTATTCATGGTAGTGCTCCATCCTTTCACTAGCGATAACAATACGGTGGGCTGGAAATCCACACAACCATTCTTGCTGTATTGGAATTGAATCATATGCTTCCATCATAGGTGGTTTAACCGTAGTGTCAGTGTCATCAAACCTTAGTATCAATTCACCGTCTAAATCTTTGGCATATTCTCCATTGATTACCAGACCTCGTGAGTGCCCAAATGACAACGGCCCGTTAGGGTTTGGAGCGAATCGTAAAATTGGTTTTTGGCCATTCAAATTAGGTAATTCAGGGAGTCCTTCACGTCTTGTCTGAACTTTTCTTTCCAATAATTGGGGAGCCTCATCCTCTAAAATTTTAGTAATAGCATCTAGACCATCGCTAGTAGCCATAGCATTTGCTTGTGATACTGCTTTTGCCACAAGTGGTGCAATAAACTTCCCAAATTGTCTCAGGTCCGCTCTATTGCCCATTATTCTACTAATCACTGAACCGGCTTGACCTTCACCAGAATATTGCAAGCTGTTTTGCAATGCAAGATGGCGAATTAAGTCAGATGTTGCCTGGTCCGGCTCCCATTCCATAACTAGGGCGTGGGGCCTTTAGTTCTTCAAAACAAGGTTCGCTGGCTCGCATTTGGGCGTAGTGGAGGAGTTCCTCCCCATGCGTTTTCAACTGTTTTCCACGACCATCTCAGACAATCATGCGGGGTTTCTCCCTTTACCAATTCGACAACCGCTGCCTTCGTCTTTGGGTCAGATGGGTAGCCGCTACCAATGTCGAATCCTAATTCATTAGATATCTCAGAAACCAGTCTGTCACGAGTTACTTTCGCAATAATACTGGCCGCACTAACCTCTGGATGATTTTCATCAGCCTTGTGTTCCGCATTGCACTCCTTGCCTGACAATCGTGAAACATTTTTGGCAAATCTTTCAGCGTTTACATCACAAGCGTCCAGCATAATTTCGCCTTCGGGCATGATGGATAATGCTTCAGCAAATAATTCAACTTCTAGGTTGTTTAGATTATCTGAAAGATCAATTCTTTCAGGGCTACAAACCACTATCTTGTGAGGCATTTCCTTTAGTATTTCAAAAAGTTCTTCTCTTTTTTTCTTACTCAAATCTTTAGAATCCTTTACTCCCAATTCCCTTAATTGAGATTGTGATGTTGAAGCGAATGCACACACTACTAGGGGACCAATTACTGGACCTCTACCTGCTTCATCGACTCCTATGTTCATTTTACCACTCACAAATCAAGGTCATCGAGATCTAGCATCTCTGGAACGTCTTTCTTCCTAGCCACCGTTCTTTCAGTTACAGGAACTATGTCATCAGGAAGTGCAACATTGGCCATATGTGGTTTGTTAATTTCACCCGATGCAATATCGCTAACTAAACCATCTAATTTGGACCTTGTCGCAACGCTATCATGATGGTCAAGAACGGTGTTAGCGGCACCTACCAATCCCGACTCCACAGGCTCCAAACTTGGCTTTGTTTCACCACTTACAGCTTTGAACATTCCAGTGAAGGCCTCATTCGATACTTGTGGAGATTCAACCGGTTGAGGGACAGGCTGTTTTTTAGTTGCAAATTCAGCCATCCAGTCTCCAGAATTGTCCTCACTCTTGGGCAGCGGTTTCAACAAGGCCGCTTCTTCCATTCGGATTTGCCTATCCCTAAGTGATTTATTTATCATCAATCCACTCAACATCGCCGCTATAAAAATCCATTTCCAAGCCCAAACTAAACTTCCAGCAGTTGCGAAGAAAGTAGTGATTGAATTTACGACTGTGCTTTCATCTTCTGTAGTTTTCTCAACAGCATCAAACGACGAATTAGCAGAATATGTAAATGGGTTTTCTTCAGCTAGTCGGCTGTGAGCGGTAATGTTAAGATAAAAATCATCATTTGAACCTTGGTCATCAGGAATATTTGCCCACGCCCTGAATGTGAAGTTTTCACCCATTCCGCAATTGACAATTTCGAAAGACCTTATGTTTTCAACATCTTCTTCATAGACAGAACCAGTTGGGGGAACAAAACTCATTTCAGTGTAGTAGGATGAAGTCATTCGTATTACTAAACCATCAACAATATTACCTTCATTTCGCATAGTGATGGCTACTTCCAGTTTACTATTGCTAACTGAACTAACAGTTTCCTCCCATACCCATTCAACAAACGGCGCAGTTTTAGATTCGATAAGAAGCGAGTCGATTACCAAACCATCGATTCTATGCAATTCTAGTTTCGCAGATGCTGGGAGATAACCGTCTGCATTTAGAAACGGTGTCAGATTAAGTGGGATATTTGAACTGGTCTCGCCTTTAGATAATCCAATGATGTCTGGTGTGATCTCAAAGTTCATTCCAGTTTCATCGATTAAGTGTAGGGAATATTCTTCATAATAATTACCATTATTTTCGATTTGAATCATCCGTTGACAAGTGGTGTTCAGTTCGACTGACATGCACATGTCTCCCGTAACTGACAAATTCCCACCTCGCTCCCAGTCAATGATTGATGATACACTAACCGAATTCGTTCTTTGAGGAAATGCCTGTGGGCTGACAATCAATTCAACTGATAACTGGTCGATATTTTTGTTCGGCGCATCAAACCCGATTTCGATTATTCTCGATTCATTAGGCTCTAAAGCTTGGAACTCAAAGGCATTGAACAATGCAACAGTCCAACCATCTTTCTCAATTCTATCATCTGTGACTCCATCCAGTTGCAAGTAAGCATCGAGGTATGTGTCGATATTTCCATTATTGCGTATTGCTACTTCAATCCTACCAGTTTCACCTGGGTCAATACTCAAATTTTGGGTAGTGGAATCAATGGTCATATTATGGAACGTCTGCATTTCGAGTTCGAACGTCCAACTGGAAACTCTTCTGTCGAGGTTTGATTCAGCCTCAAGATGGAATGTTGGACCAGTACCGGCTAATGGGGCGCCATTTTGTACAGATGGTGTGATTATCCAAAAGTTGATGAAAATGTCTTCGCCATTGGATAAGTCCAGTAATACTTCACCGTCACCATTTACATCCTGTACGAATCCATATTCCCAATTAGAATTAGTTTCCATCCTAATTTTTACTAAATCATCAAAGCCTGCATTATTGGAAATGTTAACTGCCAAACTTGTGTTTACACTCTGTTGAACATAGAAGGAAGAGCCATCATTTGCCCCAAATGTTAGGCTGGACCAGCGCGAGACTAGCGCATCAATTTCGAATGTTTCACTCCATTCCGGAACTTCTTGACATGTGATGTCTAGAGAAAACGGTAATGTCTCATAATCGGAATTTGGAGCCGCAGTAATATTGATGTTGAATTCTCCTAACCTGCCGGATGCAACTCTGGTCCATTCATCGGGTATTCCCTCGGTTGTTAAGTTGGGATGAGATTGGTTCAATTCTATTTGGAAATGTCTTTCTGCACCGACTAAATTATGCCAAGCAATTCTGTAAGATACTGTTTCTCCTGGATGGATTATAACTTCCTCATCAATATAAAACTCGAAAGGAACTTCTTCAGCGCTGACTTGCATCTGTGGCATTATCATAATGATAACCAGAGCCAATAAGATGCGGCGCATAATTTCTGGACGGGGTTCCACATTTCAATAGACCGGAACAGATGTTCAATGCCACGATTGTAGCTGTATGTTGCAAAACAAAAGAGTATATACTAAGCGAATAGCGTTGCGGGCAATGCAGAGAAAAACTGTTACCATGCTAGTAGCCATACTTATGTTGTCAGCGATACCACTCAATGTGGCTGCCGATGAGAACGATGACATACCGACAAATGCGATGCATCCACTGGAGTTCATGACTCCTTGGTCGCAGCACTTGCTCACGCTGATTTAGTGACCACGCTTCAAGGCGATGGACCCTTCACAGTATTCGCTCCAACCGATGATGCGTTCACAGCGGCTGGAATCGATTTGTCAACATTTGATACAGATGAAGAAAATGCTACTTTAGCAGATATCTTGCTGTACCATGTTTATTCTGGAGCAGTCAATGCCGCTGATGTAACAGATGGATTGACTGTAACAATGGTCAATGGTGATGAAGCATCATTCACAGTAACAGATGGTACAGTGATGGTTGGGGATGCTACTGTAACAACTGCCGATGTAGCTTCATCTAACGGTATTATCCACGTTATCGATACAGTCCTAATGCCTCCTGCAGATGTTGCCCCTCAAGGTGAGATCTGCTACAACACAGTTACCCACATGATAGTGCCAGGGTCCGATGCTACTGAATGTGAATCTTACATGTATCTCGAAAATTACGAAATGAATGGTCAAAATGTCACCGGATGTTACAACTCAGTTACTCATCAGGTTACAAATGTAAGTCAAGCAATTTGTGAAGGTTACATGTGGACTCCTGCAGTCGATATTGCCATGACAGCGATGGCAACTGGAATACACAGTTCATTGGTTGCTGCTCTGTCAAAGGCTGACTTAGTTACAACACTTCAAGGAGATGGACCCTTCACTGTATTCGCACCAACAGATCAAGCATTCACAGATGCTGGAATCGATTTGGATTCGTTTACTACAGATGAAGAGATTGCAGCATTAGCAGACATATTGCTTTATCACGTATATTCGGGGGCAGTCAATGCAGCAGATGTGACAGATGGTTTGACTGTTACAATGGTCAACGGAGATGATGCTTCATTCACCGTAACTGCGGATGCGGTAATGGTTGGCGATGCTACTGTCACACTGGCTGACGTACCGGCCAGCAATGGTGTAATCCATGTGATTGACACGGTTTTAATGCCACCTGCTGACTTAGTTAACGACATTCCAACAATTGCGAGTGGAACTGGAGTTCACACTGCTCTGGTTGCGGCTCTGTCTAAAGCAGATTTGGTAACAACTCTGCAGGGTGATGGTCCGTTCACAGTATTTGCACCAACCGACCAAGCATTCACCGATGCAGGGATCGATTTGGATTCATTTACTACAGATGAAGAGATTGCAGCACTAGCAAATATCTTGCTTTACCATGTTTATTCAGGAGCAGTCAACGCAGCTGACGTAACAGATGGTTTGACAGTTACAATGGTGAATGGGGATGATGCTTCATTCACAGTAGCAGATGGAACTGTGATGGTAGGCGATGCAACCGTAACGGCAGCTGATGTAATTGCCAGCAACGGAGTAATTCACGTAATCGATAAGGTGCTAATGCCACCAGTAGAGTTAGTCGACATTCCTTCCATTGCGGTTGGAACTGGTGTTCACGATTCACTCGTAGCGGCTCTTACTAAGGCGAACTTAGTTACAACGCTCCAGGGCGATGGGCCATTCACCGTATTTGCACCAACAGACCAGGCATTTACGGATGCAGGGATCGATTTGGATTCATTTACCACAGATGAAGAGATTGCAACTCTAGCAGACATACTACTCTTCCACGTTTACTCTGGTGCGGTTAACGCAGCAGATGTGACAGATGGATTAACAGTGACAATGGTTAACGGCGATGATGCTTCTTTCACAGTGGCAGATGGTACAGTAATGGTTGGAGATGCAACAGTGACAATTGCAGATGTAATGGCGTCCAATGGAGTAGTCCATGTCATCGACAAGGTTCTAATGCCACCTGCAGATGTAATTACCTGTGATGTTACAATCGGTATCTCTTCTGACGGCTATGCATTCTCTCCAGCATCTGTGACAATTCAGGTTAATCAGACCGTTTGCTGGCAGTGGACTGATGCTGAGATGGCTCACAATGTAAAGGAAGTTGATGGAATGAAGTCTACAACCTATGTTACGGATGGAATCACTTCTGGTGCTCCTGGTGTCAATGTCGATTTCAGTCACACATTCACTGAAGATACTGTATTCTACTATGTTTGTGAGCCACACATGTCTCTAGACATGTTTGGTAAAGTCACTGTCGGTGATGGTGGAATAGTAGATCCAGTTGTCAGTGATGACAAGGAAGAAGAGAACACACCAGGTTTCCTCGGGGTCACAATGATTCTGGCTACGCTTGGTGCAGTACTCTACTCTAGGTCAAACCGCGACGAAGAACTGTGATCTGTAATTAACGGGAAAAGTTGGCGCTGCAACTGCCTTCGTGGTGGTTGCAGCTGCCTTCGGTTTCGCTGAGACTGTAGTCTCAATGAACTGGGTCTTGCATAACACTGGCAAGTAATTGTACATCGATTTGTGCACCACTCATTGGTACATTCAAATCGAATGATTCGGAAACGTGTGGGTCGAGTTCCCCACACTCACCGACTGTAGTGCCATTCACAATAATTGATGCTGAGCGTCCTTCTAGCCATGGTCCGCCTTCGAGTACTTCTAGGGTCCAATCTTGGCATCCTAAGTCTCGCATCAGTGCTTGGATTCTTCCCCTTAGTGATGCAAAACCACCTGAGTTCTCAGCTACTAAGAAAGCGAAGCGGTCACGATTTGTATGGTCGATTACCACAGTTCCCAACTCATAAACTCCCTGAGGTAGGTCATGATGCCTATTTGCCGCCAGTAATCGCAGCAATCCAGGAAGGATATTTTGTCGCAGAATTGTATGTTCAGTAGTTATTGGATTCGTCATACGAGTAATCGCTCCATCTTTCTTCCATCGCATAGAAGTGAACTGGTCGGAATCGTTTGAAAGTGTCAATGATTGAATTTGAATCAATCCCAGTCCCTGAAGTGCTTCACGTATTCTTCTACGTAGATGCCCGTCTTGTCTAGGGATTGCGGTTAGTGGGGCTTTAGGAACATCATATGCAAGGTCATCATATCCGTGGCCAATTGCAACTTCTTCAACCAGATCAATTGGGTGTAATATGTCGAAACGCCATCTTGGCATTAGAATTGAAAGCACCCCTGACAAGTCTCCCTTGTATTGTCCACCCATTCTTCGAATAGCTTCTTCGATTTCATCATCACTAAATGAATTACCAAGTATACCTTCAACCAATTCTCGCTCAACTTTGTGCTCAATTGGAGTTCCATTGAGGCTCCAGTCTTTTCCTTCACAGGTAGTGACTCTGACCGATTCTACCTGTCCTCCTAATACTGATAATTGTAGGCAAATCAACATCAAAGCAGACTCACAAGCACGCAAATCAAGCCCTGTAACGTCAATGAATATGTCACGAGTTTTCTCAGTAACTGTAGTGTGGTCCCCGTTGATAATTGGTGGGAAAGATAGCACTGAGTCATTAGCGTCAAAAATAATTGGAACTTTATCCATTCCATCCAAAAGGTGAGCATAATCAACACCCTTAGGGTGCTTTTCTAGGATTTCATCAATTGTCATTTCATCATCCATTGCTAGTGGTATGAATGAATGGCTTCTCTCAACGGCTTCAACTCTAAATGGGGGTTCTAAGGTTGACAGGTCATGAACTCCAATAGAAGCCCTCTTCCTTCCTCGGCCTAATGCGAAATGCAATTTTTCTTGATGGTCCATCAATCTCTTAATGATGTCTTCATCGAGTTCTAATCCTCTTACCACCGCTCCGAGAATTACTGGTCGGATATCAGAAAGTTCTGAGGCGACACGCATTGATATTGTACCTGGCTTTACTGCCAAGCGTGGACTTGGAGGCGAGTCGTGTAGGAATGGCATCATTCCATGAAACAATGTTTCTGGTGAAAGTAAATCTGGGCGGTCAGGGAAAATTTCGATATCGAGTACATCTTCATCACATGTGTCGATATCTGTTCCCATCAATGGTAATCTAAATGCTAAATCTTCGACGTCATGAACTCTACCACGTGACTCTACGAGTCGGCGCAAGAGGTTCTGTTTGACGCTGATTGTGGGCATTTAATCACCTTGCAAACCAGTGTGGTAATGGCCGGTCATATCCAGCAAGGCGTAGTCCGCTAACAGCCGCAGTATCTTGGTCGCAAGCTCTGAGGTTTGCTCTGGTAAGGGAGTCTATCGATGCTAATCCTAAACGGTTTAGGTGTGCTGATAACCCTGCGGTAACCTGGGCAATCCATCCTGCTAAATTCTCATCAGGTGCTGGACAAATTGTGAAACCGATATTCGATGCACACAAAATGGCCAAGTCTTCACTCGTAGCAGCCCATGGTAGCCACAGTGATGCAATACAATCATCTTCCAAAGTTGTGGAAGCAGACCTTCCAACCAGTGGTAATGAGGCTGCAGCACATAGTCCGCTACCATCACTTAGTACACTAACTGCTGCATCTGCACCATGATGCTGTGAATCTGCATGTAGGGAAGCAGATTGTCCAACTCCTCTAATCATCAGGACCTTTGCGATAGGCCCCGCAATACACCTTAGTGCAACCAATAATCCATCGATAGCCGCACCATCTAAGCGTGGCAATGAATCCATGTCAATTGCAAACCCTGATGCGGCCGTAACTAGGCTAACAGCATCTGCAATATTATCGGAATCAATAATCACGATGTCACAATCCCTTGGATTCTCATTAACTAAGCATGGGTGGAACAAATCATCCTGAACACCGTTTGGAATGTAGGGTAGTAGTGGTATTGGAAGTGCTAGAGAATCTTCCTTACCGATTAGAGCCACCGTGTCACATGTTGAATGTGCAGGGTTGTGGCTTGTAGTAGCGGGTAGTAAGGCGATTCCTGAAAGATCTTCACGGCATTGTGCCATAATACCTTCAACCACATCACCATCAGATTCTAGGCAAACAGCATCAGCAGGGATCTGTAAATCTTCATCTCCTAGCAATTTGTTGATTTGAGCTAGTTCTGTTTTTTCTAGGGGTCTAAGTGTAACACCAGGTGGTGGCGTAGGACATCTTCCATTGACGATTATCCTTCCTCCACCCATGTTGGCACCGGGGTCTCCTCCTACATCGCCATGAACGATGATGTCTCCACCAGTCATGCCTCCGCCAATTCGAATTCCAGCGTCGCCCCGAATAATCAACAGACCTCCGCTCATTTTGGATCCAGCATCATCGCCTACTCCATCGAGAATAGTAATTCTTCCACTTTTTTGTCCATAGCCGGCACAAGCACCTGCCGCTCGTTCACAGGTTATTTTGTTGCCATTATTTCCTGCACCCAAGTAAGAACCAACATCACCTTGGTGAGTATATGTTCCACCTTGGCCAAAGGCGGCAGTAAATGGACCTAAGTAACCTAGACTTCGAACCTTGGAACCTTCCGGCAAATTAGGACAGAGACCTAGTTCACCATCTTTAGGAACAGGGTCGCCGCTAGTGGTCCAACCAATCCGCAGTACGATGTTTCGCTCTAGGGCTTTTTCCAGTTGTGCAGGAAGCCTAGAATTGATACTCATCGAACTCGCAACTACGTCATCAATGTCTGCCATCACCCCTGCGGGGTGTGTTCTCTCTCATCAACCGTTTGCCTCTTAGGGACTAAACAAACGCGAAGCAAGGTTCATGTGAGGGGCGCGAAGGCACTGCATACAGGGAGCCTCATGACCATCAAGGTTGCAATTAATGGGTACGGAACAATTGGTAAGCGAGTTGCAGACGCTGTAGCATGCCAGAATGACATGGAAATTATTGGTGTTACCAAGACACGTCCAGCATTTGGATGCGATTTGGCAGTTCGTAAAGGCTACCCGTTGTATTGTACATTTGATGATGCTGACAGGATTGCGGCTTTCGCTGATTCAGGTTACGTTTGTCACGGCGGTCTTTCTGATCTGCTAAAAGTAGCAGATGTAGTAGTAGATTGTTCACCTGGTAAAATGGGAGCCGATAACAAGGCTAAGTATCAGGAAGCCGGAGTCAAGTGGATTTTCCAAGGTGGAGAGAAACATGCTATGACCGGATTATCCTACACATCCTGTGCAAATCACATGGCAAATCTGAATGCTGAGGGTACCCGAGTTGTTTCCTGTAATACAACTGGATTATCGAGAACATTAGTTCCTTTATACAATCACTGTGGTGAACTTTCAGTTGAGTGCACCATGATTCGTCGAGCTGCAGACCCTGGAGATTCGAAGAAGGGTCCAATTAATGCCATAAAACCGGTACTCAAGGTTCCAAGCCATCACGGGCCAGATGTAATGACCGTAAAGCCTGAAATTAAAATCAATTCTTTAGCAGTTGCAGTTCCAACAACCATCATGCATGTACATTCGATAGTAGCTACACTTCCTGAGGGCCACGGACTTACTACTGAAAGTGTACTTGAAATGTGGGCCAACAGCCCACGTGTAGTCATAATGCACGGCGAAGAAACAGGTATCACTACAACAGCAGAAGTAATGGAATTTGCTCGTGACATGGGTCGGACTTGGGGAGATTTACACGAGATATTTGTATGGGAAGATGGTGTCAAATTAGTTGATAACAATCTGTATTACTTCCAAGCAATTCATCAAGAGTCTGATGTCATCCCCGAGAACGTTGACGCCATACGCGCATTGATGGGTACGGAAGAGGATTGGCAGGCATCAGTAGCCAAAACAGATGCTGCAATTGCAGCACTATTTGAGTGAGCCCTATAGGGCTCATCTTAGGCTTGTATTCAAGTATAGATGCACAGTCCCAAGTACATGGTGGCAGCACGTAAGGCATTCTTTGTTCTTGTAGTGATGCTTCTATCACCTATGGCAAGTGCGGTAGATTCATCTCAACCAGCTGAGGAAGATATTCTTGAGAGAGCATCTTCAAATTGGCATTCCATGGAGCCTACCGATACATTCCAATCACCTTTGAAATCTTTAGATTACAATATCCATCTTTCGATCGGTTCTTTCGACCCATTAAATGACGAGATTCCAAAGTCTCGCTTAGATGATTCTCTAGATTTCCGCCAAACTGGTATGGCTGTGGTTCAGTTAAATCATCATACAGGAGATTCTTTGTATGACCTAGTAGATGAATATGGATTATTTATTCTTGACAATCTGGGTGGTCCTTCATGGGTTGTTCGTCTGTCTAATCCCAATGATTTAGCCAAAATCCAGCAAGATGATTCAGTCCGCTGGGCAGGTTCTATGATGCCGGGTTGGAGAGTTTCTTCTGATGTCACCTCATCTACAGAATACATTTCTTCAGTCCCTGCAGTCGATTTGAAGTCAGATGCATTGGAAACTCTAGCACACGATTTGGTACTAATGGGTGCTGATGAAGCATGGTGTGGGCAACATTTGTGTGAGGTCAAGGGGGATATTAATCTCGAATCACTTGCAAGAGATGGCCGAATAGTTTGGTCTGAACCTGCATATGAATTGAAACTAACAAATGCAGTTGCCAGAGCAATTGTGGGAATACCTGAATTATCAAACACAACTCTAGGACTAGATGGTTCGGGCGAAAAAATCACCTTTACCGACACAGGTATTGACCAAGACCATCCCGATATAGTCGGGCGAATAGCCGGAGTGTATACTCAATTTGGTTTGGATCCTAGTCCGGCAGATTCCAATGGCGGACACGGAACGCATGTCGCTTTGACTATTGCTGGCGATGGAAGTGGTGATTCCTCTACGACAGGAATAGCTCCTGCGGCTACTGTGGTCGCTTATGCATTAGAGCACGACCCGACAGGGGTTTTTGGCCGATTGGTTCAATCTATGACATGCTAAACCATGCGGAGCAAGAGGGTTCTAGAGTCGCTGTAAACGCCTGGGGATTGAATGGTAATTTCGGTGCCTATACTGCAGACTCACGTTCGTTAGATGTGTTTGTGCACGACAACCCTGAGTTCTTACCAATCTTTTCTGCAGGTGATGACCCCAATCAAAACTCATCGAAAGTAATGGCGCCATCAACTGCCAAAAATGTACTTTCAATCGGCGCTTCAACCACTAACGTCTCCGGTAGCGTTGCCAATTTCTCATCACTAGGACCATCTTTGGATGGTAGAGTGAAGCCTGATTTGGTTGCGCCTGGAGTTGCGATTTGCTCAGGTCGAGCCGAAGAAGCAAAAATTCCTAGTGGATGGAGTTGCGGTACTGGTTCGCATTCTAGTGGGGATGCACTCTACATGTCTCTATCAGGCTCTAGTCAAGCAACTGCTGTAGCCGGAGGGTCAGTTTCACTGATTAGGGAGTACCTTAGAGAACATGTTGGTGTCTCATCTCCTACTGCCTCTTTACTGAAAGCTACAGCCATTAACGGTGCTCTAGATTTAGGAGTTGCAAACATTCCGAACTCACAAGAAGGCTGGGGACAAATCTCGGTTTCCAATACAGTTATTCCATCGTATAATGGTAATGATTTAGAAACATTCCATGAAAATTCAAGAACGCTTTCTGCTGGATTCTCAACACTGTATCAATTCGATATCGACCCTTCGTCTGGTATTGATATTACACTGGTTTGGACCGATGTTGCAGGAAGTGCTAATTCTGCTCAAAACGAGTCGAGATTAGTTAACGATTTAGATTTATTATTGACCTCTCCGGATGGTACAATTTTCAAAGGAAACGTGATGTTAAACGGATATTCTGTCGCCAACGGAGTTCATGATTCAATAAATAATGTTGAGAGAATTAAGATAGCCCCGGGTTCAACAATGACTTCCGGTAAGTGGCAAGTGCAAGTTTCTCACGCAGGTGGATTGGACCAATCTTATTCTCTGGTGCTAACTGGTGATGCTACTTGGATGCTAAAGCAGACTTGGTTGCATTTGATGGCGCTATTTTCCCTTCTTCAACTTCACCTTTGGTTAATGATTTGATTACACTTAGGATATCTTGGCTAAATCAAGGCACAGAAAATGCTGCGCAGTATCCGAGTAACCTCTGGAAGATTTGACAGAAGGTACTACACTCTTTGATGGAACACGTTCTTCACTCAGGGTCTGGACTTAGTGGACTCGCTGACTATCTTCTCACTCCTTCACATAGCACTGGTGACCATGATATGCGCCTATACTGTTGATGTGGACTCAGATGTGGACGAAGTCAATGATGAGATCCAATGGAGTCAATAACAATATCGAGGAGATGACGATTACTGTGTCAGCTCTTGGGTGTTAGACTTAGTAACTCTGGACAGTAATGGGCTGGAGGACCCTCATATGGTCAATCAAACCCTAGATCCCTACGACTGCGGAAGGTTTCACTTGGCCAATTATTTTGAAGCATGAAGGTACTGAGACTCAATCAGTAAAATTACATATCCCAAGTCCAAACGCCGAGTCCAATTCGCTCCGATCACTGTTACTACCACTGATGACGAGTGGTCGAGATATTCTGATTTATCCGGGCCATTCACTCTTTCAGCAATGGGAGATGGCGGAGATTCTATCCACCTTAATATTACAATGAATGATGATGATGCGGACTTATCCAGCTCATACAGACAGGTATGCAATGGCAGGGACATATGTCATGGATTTGACTGCGAAATATTCCAATAACCCTTCGGTAAAGCACTCGATAAGTCTCGACTTAGTTGTCGAAGAGTTAAGAGATGTACAAGTCGCAGCAGCCGGAACTAGTGGTCTTGAGGCCGTTCCAGGTGGAAGTACTTCATTTTCGATATCGGTTAGGAATACTGGTAATTCTCCTGCATTGTATGATTTGGATTGCTACAGTGAAAATAGATGGCAAGTTCAATTAGGCCAATCTAATTCCTCATCATATTCTTTTGAGCCTTTGACATACTGGAATATTTACCAATGCAGGTTAGACTGTATGTGCCTCCGGTTGCTAATGGACATTCCCGCCGCAGGCAGCTAGTGATTCAATCACTTGTTCAGTAACCAGTGAATTGGACCCGTCACTAAATATCAGTGAAACTGTTACTCTCACTGTAAAATCCCTAGAGTCTTTTGATACCAATTTGATAGATGACTCAGGATTGGGGGAATCGGTCCTGCTGCCTATGCTCGTGACAGTCAATGTCGACACAGGTGAGACGATTGAATCTTACATCTGGAAGTTGAAAATACAGGTAATGCCGATCTGAGATTTGACCGTAAGAGTAAGCCCTGAATTAACAACTTGGACAATACAGGTCAGTCTGATGGTTTACAAACTGAAAATCGAGAAGTTGATGTGAATATCGAACCCGGCCAATCTTCAGAAGTCAAGTTTGAGGTTCTAGTATCCCCAGTTGCTGTAAGGAATGATGAGAATCACCTTGGTAATCAAAACAAGCCAGGACCAGTCTAATTTCCTAATCAATGAGACGACACTTGTAGTAAAGGATGAGATTGGATTAAACTTCATCACTGAAGATGCTTTTTCACTGAGCGCTGTGGTGAATGGGAATTTACTTACACTACCTTGACTGATTGAAAACTCAGGAAACTCAGCAATTAATCTTAGTTTGGACAAACTCACTCGCCCCCGATGGTTGGGATATTGGCTACGCAGACCCTCCTACTTTCCTCGAACCCCGTGAATCAAAAGAAATGATCATTTTAATCAAAGCACCATTAAATCAACCTGCCTCTGATACAATCTTCGAATTGGGAGTTTATGCAACAATCGACAATGGATTCGAAACCTTGCAAGTCGCTTCAACATACCCTGTGAATGTTGAATCCGGCTCCCATTGTTCAATCGATTATGACCAAGATGCTCGACCTCTCCTGGGTATTGAGAGAGATGGCTCAGCATCGCAAAAAGTTACTGTCATCAACATTGGGAATATGCCTCTGGACGCAACATTATCTGCTGAATTAGACGCTAACGGCTGGGGTGTAGAACTATCAGAGTCCACAATTTCTGGTCTCGGTGTGGGCTTGAGTCAAGAAATAGAAATAACAGCCGAGCCATCTGAAAACTCCGATGCAGGAATTGAAGACTTAGTATTCACTTGCGGAGCCAATTCCATAAGATTAGAAGTTAGTGTTGAGAATCGTCAAACCCAAGGTGGGTTGTTTGGAATCTTACCAGTTTGGGCAGCATCTTCTATTCTCGGGGCCATTGTATTGGTCGGCTTGGTACTAGCAAGGAGAATTAAGAAATCCGCTCCTAAGGGACTTTCAGGAGAAGAGTTGATCGCACCTGATGCACATTCAAACCCAGATGATGGTTTGAGAATGCAAGCGATGATGAAATCCGTAGTCGGTGAAGAATCGCTGGCTAGTGGTGGTGTTTCTGCAGAAGAGATTGCTGATGCCTTAGCTCAATCAATTCCAAGTTTACCAATTCCTGGTGCCCCAGCAGTAGTGCCTTTAGGTCGACCCCCTTCTGCCATACCTTCAGGGCGACCTCCTGCTGCAACCCCTCAAGGAAGGCCTCCCGCTATTGCTCAACAACCTGTGGTTGTTCAACCCCCTAAGGTACCCGCGGGGCCGCCTCTGCCGCCCTCTGGATTACCTCCTGGCTGGTCGATGGAACAGTGGCAACATTATGGCCATCAATGGCTGGCCCAGCAAGGCCAACAGTGAAGAAAGAGTCACTACCCGCCCTAATCATGGAGAGCATAGTTCTGTTCGGACCTCCCGGTGCCGGAAAAGGCACTCAGGCTCAGAGGATAATGGAATCAACCGGATTGCCTCAGGTTAGTACAGGTGATATGTTACGAGCAGCAGTTGCAGCAGGAACAACAACTGGAATCGCAGGCGAAAGAAGTACATGGATGCAGGACAACTTGTTCCTGATGAAGTCATAATTGCACTTGATTAAAGACAGAATACAGGAAGACGATGCTGTCAAATGGAGTAATGTTTGATGGTTTTCCTAGAACTATTCCCCAAGCAGAGGCCTCTCTCCACACATCACTAAGGTTTCACATGTAATTGCCATTGAAGTGCCCGATGAGCGAATAGTTGACCGGATTTGTGGCAGATATACTTGTGGTGAATGTAGTTCGTGTATACCATGACACATTCAATCCGACCGCCAACAGAAGGTGTGTGTGATACTTGTGGTTCGACTGAATTAAAGCGTCGTGCCGATGACAATGCAGACACCGTCATGAGTAGATTGAGGCGCTTACCATGAGCAAACATCACCACTTGGCATGCATGGTATGAATCCAAAGGGATTTTCATAGAATCGATGGTGATAGAGCAATCGATCGATATTACGACAGGATATTCTACAGTCACTAAAGTGAGTTGATATTATGAGCCGTAACAAGGGTCGTGCAAAGGCTAAGCATCAGCGCCGTCAAATGCGCTATTGAAGCACAGACCCATCTATCATCGGTCATGTACTGATGTTTCTATGCCGATGATTGCACGACGAAATGCAGCAAAGCATTTGGTAAAAACCTCATCAAGAAACCGCTTACCTTTACCTAGTGCGCAACGGCATTGGATTTGTCAGAGGTTGCACTACATTATCTGATTCCTGGAACTAACTGCCCGAGTAAGGATTAGAGCGGGTCAAAGAACCACAACCTGTCTTCAATGCGGTCGTATCAGACGCCTTGGTGGCGGTCCAAAATCACACAGGAGGGCTAGCAATGACTAACATTCCTAGTAAGCATCAAAAATCAGGCAATGGACCGTGATTTTCAGCCGAGTGTACGTATCGGTAAAACCGGTGATTACCGACAATCTAATCGAGGAGATTATCGGTCAGTTATCGAAGAGAAAATTAGTCAAAATAAAGATCAATAAGGGAATTTACGAACGTGATGATCGAGTCTTAGTTTGGGAACATTTGGCAGAAGCCACATCTTCAGTGGTAGTACTTGCTAGAGGAAATGTCGGCGTATCTGTGGTCCAACTAGTGACCCAACGCTCATAGAGGCGACATAACTAGCGGGCAATATGCGTACCACCCGCATCCTCAATCGGCACCCCTCCCAATGGATTGCTCTTCTAGCACTAGTTTTTGCGGGTATGATGAGTTTCATAGCCTCTTCAAACGCAGGCGGCGGTGCAGCTGTCGACATTGGAATTACTCTAAAAGACGGTTTTGGAAATGAACCGGTATGGGTTGGTCTTGGAATTCTATTATTCGTTTATGCGCTGATTATCAGCGAGGTTGTCCACAGGACATTGGCGGCTGCATTGGGTGGGATATCCGCTATTCTTGCATTGAATTATTACAAGTCTGGTGCGGCTTTGACACTCGCAGAAACGACTACCCTGATCGAATGGGAAACCATTGGATTATTGTTGGGAATGATGGTTATGGTTGGTGTTATTTCACACACTGGAGTTTTTGAATGGTTTGCTGTACAGGCTTACAAGCAAAGCAAAGGAAATGTCTGGACTCTTGTTGTGATACTGTGTTCAGTTACGGCAGTTCTTTCTGCATTCTTAGACAATGTTACAACCATGCTACTTCTAACGCCAGTAACCATCCAACTCGCTCGTGTTTTAGATTTAGATCCCATTCCAGTATTAATTGCAGAGGTTTTGTTCTCTAACATTGGTGGTGCCGCTACCATGATTGGAGACCCCCCAAATATCATCATTGGCTCAATGATGAGTGAATCTGCAATTGCAGCTAATAGCGATAAAGGTGTAGCTGCCTTAGCAAGTCAAGGGGTTTCCTTCAATGATTTCATTATCGAACTCGCACCGGGGATTTTACTGACAATCATTCCAACATTCATGATGCTAAAGTGGATGTACGCTGATGAGTTCGCTGGTGAAAGAATCCGTGATGTCGAAGAACTAGAGGCGAAATATGGTGTTAAGGATGCCAAAATGTTGAAGTCTTCTGGTACCATTTTGGGTCTAGTTATCCTTGGTTTCTTCCTAAACCCGATTCTTCACATTCCTGTGTCTTGGGTTGCATTAGTTGGTGCTGTTTTGATGCTATTAGTAACCAACCGTCATGAACTCGAAGAGCCTTTAGAGAAAGTAGAATGGAGTACTCTGATTTTCTTTGCAGGTCTATTCGTTCTAATCCATTCATTGCAGCACTTGGGAGTAATTTCGTGGATTGGCGACCAAGTTGAATCCTCAATCATCTACTTTGATGAAGAATATCGATTTGTTGCAGCACTTGTCATTATCTTGTGGGTAAGTGCAATTGCGTCTGCATTCATCGATAATATTCCTTACACAATCACAATGATACCAGTTGTGTTACAGATTTCAACCTCATTGAATCTAGATCTCGGTCCAATGATTTGGGCCCTGGCATTCGGGGCATGCCTCGGCGGAAATGGTACTTTGATAGGTGCCTCTGCAAATGTAGTTACAGCTGGAATGAGTGAAGAAGCGGGTTATCCGATTTCATTCAATCAATTCTTCAAGGCGGGTTTCCCTGTAATGTTGATGACAGTTTCGATAATTACTGCGTATGTCGTCATGGTATACTGGGTAGATGAAGTTTGGAAATGGATTTTCCTGGGAATCGCACTGTTTGGAATCATTTGGCAATTTTACAACGGTAAGAGCAAAGGTAAGAATTGGGCTGAAGCATTAGTCGATGACCAATCTGTAATCAACTTCGGAGAAGAGTGATTTTACTACTCATTTCTGCGGTGTGTTCAAAGGTCTGTAAGCGCTCCCGTATACCGTTTGGGCCGATAGCATGCAAGAGTGTCGGGTATGTGGATTGCTTTTCCTAGGAGGGGGGGCTTGCCCATCATGCGGTTCACAAGTAGCAGTCGATATTGTCGACCAACGATGTTGTCACGATGGATGACGACTCGATTCCAGGTCTCGATGATGTCGTGGAATGCAATGGGTTCCGATGATGAATCTGGCGATGATGATGACAATACTTCCATTTGGAATGGGCGCGAAAGCCGAAGTTCTCCAGTCTCGCATTACCATTCGGAGTGGGCTCAAACAGTGCAGGTAGTTGATGAAGTTACAATTCCTGAGCCAGATGAATTACCTGACGAAATTCCTTTTGATGAAGAAATTCCTTTTGATGAAGAAATTCCTTTTGATGAAGAAATTCCTTTTGATGAAGAAATTGCCTTCGAAGAAATACCTTCAATCGATTTCATCGATGAACTTCCATCTAACAATGCTTCGTCAGTTTCGGATTCAAAACAAGATATTTTTCGTGAAGAAGCAGACACTCCATCCGTGCCTGAAATCCCTCAATTGGTCGCAGAAAACACACCTGAGCCGCCTTCGCCTGCTGAAGTCATAGAAGACCCCCTGGATGCTCTATCAGAAGACGTACCTGACATGTGGCGGATAGATGCGGCTGCAGTTGATATGGACGAAATTTACTCACAAGATGAGCAGATAGTCGAGGTTTCATTTGACAATGATCTTAGCAGTGGGGATGTCCAAGTTACTTTTGATGACTTCCACCACACTGCGGATGAAGAATCCATGGCCTCAGACGATGATGCACCCGGACTTCATCCCGCAAGGGCCCTCTCTGTCGATACAGTGGGTGAGCCTGACCTAGAACAGATGATTCAAGCATCTTTCAATCACATGGCAGAATCTTCGTGGATACAGGCAGCACAAGTGCTCTCATCGGCTTCTACAAATCGACAAAACGACCCTTCTATTTTGAACAATCTTGGATTGGCATTATTGCAATCTGCCCTTGAGATGGATAGCAAGGGTGATCCGATGTCTTCATCGCAGTATGAAGCATCGATAATGGCCCTAAGACAAGGTGCAAAAGCCGATTCAGAAAACAACACTATTTTACTAAACTTAGCACATGCACTTTTGGTCAGTGGACGTGCCGAAAAAGCTCTCGGAGTTCTCAACGTTTTGAGGTCTAGGGAGAGCTCGAATGTAGAGGTGGAAAATGCTCTTGGGGCTGGATTAATTCAACTAGGTAGAATCGAAGAAGCTCGTTCTGTACTCTCTCAATATGCCGAAGATAAGGTCGTTTTAGCCAATTTAGAATTGATTTGAGCGGAGTTTCCGCTCAGGTTACAACAGCACTTTCTGAGTGTTTTTTAGCACTGAAATGAATACTGTAAAACGTGGTACTGAGTCGCAGTTTTTACAGGGTAGTAAGCCTCGGTGAAACACTGCCTATCCCGATGGCTTGATATAGGGGAGGTAGGTCGGGGGGTTGCTTATGCACTTGGGCATGCAAATATGCCTGGGGAAGTGACTAGAAGGGCCGCCCTGCGGGGAGACGGTCTTTCAACGATGTCTAAATTGGCATGACTGGATACCGAAGGGTTACTCGCACAGGTGTGGTACATACACATTCTGTTGCTACAACCCATCTGGGGGATCGCTCGGCTCGAGAACCGAAGAAGGTCGTGACAAGCTGCGATAAGCTGCGGGGAGACGCATGAGTGTCTAGGATCCGCAGATAGCTGAATGGGACTTCCTATCCCTTAGGGGATAATCGCAATAGCGATAGGGAACCCCCCGAATTGAAGCATCTTAGTAGGGGGAGGAAAAGAAATCAATTGAGACTCCGTGAGTAGTGGCGAACGAAAACGGACTAGGACAAACCGAATCTCGACTGGAAACTGAGAGACATGTGGTGCGACCATTTATTGCCTAAATCACTGAAATAGAAGTCGTCTGGAATGACACAGCCATAGAGGGTGAAAGTCCCGTATATGTAAGTGATATGGCCACGTAATGAGTCAAGAGTAGCATGCGTTGGATATCGCGTGTGAAGACGGGAGGCAGGAACTTCCAATCCTAAGTATATCTCGAGACCGATAGTTTACAAGTAACGTGAGTGAAAGCTGAAAAGAATCCTTAGCGGGATGTGAAAAGAACGTGAAACCAGATGGGTACAGGCTGTATAGGCGTGAAAGCGATGATATGAGCAGCGTCTATACGTGCGTTTCGAAAAATGCCCCAGGGAGTCTTGATCATTGGCGAGGTTAAGGAGTTGATCTCCGAAGCCGAAGGGAAACCGACAAGTCCGCAGCAGTTTACTGTGAGGGACGAAGTGTGCTCGCTTGGAGTCAATGGTGGAGGACCTGAAGCCCGACGATCTATGCCTGGCCAGATTGAAGCCCGACGAAAGTTGGGTGGAGGATCGAACCGTTGCTGATCTGCAAATCGCTCGGACGAGCTGGGTATAGGGGTGAAAGTCCAATCGAGTTGGGCAATAGCAGGTTCCGCGTGAAACTACTCGTAGGTAGACGTCCGTGGAGATTGATTACGCTGTAGAGCACTGATTGTGCGTTTAGGGGGCTCGCGCCCTCGGCGTGCTGCCAAACTCCGAAGGTGTAATCGTCGTAGAAGCGGGCAGTGAGTCATGGTGGGTAAGCTACCATGACGCAAGGTGAACAAACCAGCCTGAAGTTAAGGTCCCTAAATTTCAATTAAGTGTCACAGACAAACCGTGTCCGTGGTCGAAAACAACCAGAAGGTGGGCTTAGAAGCAGCCATCCTTGAAAGAGTTCGTAACAGATCACTGGTCTAGCTTGCGGGCCGGGAAAAGGGACGGGGCTAAAATTGGATACCGATACTTCAGACCATCGAAAGATGATGTGGTAACGCGGCGTAGTGTTTGGATAGAAGCAAGGCTTTGAGGTCTTGTGGACCGGATACTAATGAGAGTCTTGGGAAGAGTAGCAGCACAGTGTGGTGAGAATCCGCACCACCTTAAAAACCAGGGTTCCTCGGCACTGTTTATCAGCCGAGGGTTAGCCGGTCCTAAGGTCATTCTTAACCGAAATGATCGAAAGGGAAATGCGTTAATATTCGTATGCCTCCCATACATAAAATGGTGACGGCTCGGGCAAAGTCATGAGATCATATGTCAGGTCTCATGATACCAAATTTCTGGAGAACTGTTATAGTGAGAAGGAAATGAAGTCCCGGGTCCCGTGAAAAGCCGTATGGGATGACCGTACCGAGAACTGACACAGGTGTTTTTGGGTGAGTAGCCTAAGGTGTATCGGATACAAATATCGCGAGGGAACTCGGCAAAATAGCTCCGTAACTTCGGGAGAAGGAGTGCCAGCTTAGGAATAAGCTGGTCGCAGTGACCAGGGAGCTCCGACTGTTTAATAAAAACATAGGGGACTGCCAGATCGAAAGGTTGTGTATAGTCCCTGAATCCTGCTCAGTGCTGGTATCTGAAACCGGGTTTCAACCTGGCGAAGGACCAGTAAACAGCGGGGGTAACTATGACCCTCTTAAGGTAGCGTAATACCTTGTCGCTTAATTGGCGACTTGCATGAATGGTCCAACGAGGGCTCCACTGTCCCCGCGATATGTCCGGCGAAATTGACTTTACTGGCGCACAGTCCAGTACCTTCAACCCGCAAGCGAAGACCCCGTAGAGCTTTACTGCAGCCTGTCGTTGCATAGTCGCTTTCCATGTACTGTGTAGGTGGGAGACGTTGATCCCGAGGACGCTAGTCCTCGGAGTAGTCGAAATAAGAGACACCACCCTTGGAGAGTAACTATGCTAACTGTTAATCAGAACACCGATAGGTGGGCAGTTTGGGTGGGGCGCCACGCGCTCGAAAACCTAACAAGCGTGCCCAAAGGTCAGCTTAAGTGGTTCAGCACTCCACTGTCAACTGTAAGGGGAAAAGCTGGCTTGACGTGGATCGGCACAATAACGATCGACGATGCGAAAGCAGGGCCTAACGAACCTACCAGCCTCATTTCTGGGGGCGGTAGATAACAGAAAAGTTACCTCGGGGATAATTGAGTTGTCACCAGCAAGAGCTCACATCGACCTGGTGGCTTGCTACTTCGATGTCGTCTCTTCCTATCCTGGGTCTGCAGCAGGACCCAAGGGTGGGGTTGTTCGCCCATTAAAAGGGATCGTGAGATGGGTTTAGACCGTCGTGAGACAGGTTTGTTGCTTGGTGGTTGAAGTGTTTAGTGTCTGATGGAAGAGGCCCTTCAGTACGAGAGGAACGAGGGCTTGGGGCCACTAGTTTACCAGTTGTCTGACAAGGCAATGCTGGGTAGCCACGCCCTGATGGATAAGAGCTGAAAGCATCTAAGCTCGAAGCCACCCCATAAACGAGACACATATTTCATAACTCGTAAAAGACGAGATTGATAGACTGCGGATGTAAGCACGAAGCTTCGGCGACGTGTTCAGTCCAGCAGCACTAATTATGACGCAACTACTTTTCGTGTATGCACCGCACCAGCGAGTGCCCTTCATTCATAAGTTCATGCCAATTTGAGAAGCGATCCAAACGCTGGATCGCATCCATTTCCGATTCGAAAGAAGATGGGTGCACGGTCATAGCGATGGAGTTTACCCGGTCCCATCCCGAACCCGGAAGTCAAGCCCATCTGCGTCAGTTCTGGTACTGTGGTGCGAGAGCCCACGGGAACGACTGTCACTGTGCCTCTCTTCTTTCCCTCGGAAGAATTCCCCGCAACCTTTACTCCATTATTTGGAGTAAGGAATTTGGCCGCATTCCGCATTTGTGGAGTGCGGCCTTTTCCAATTTACAGAGTACCCTGGTTCCGAAGGAACCATCAACTAACGACACATACGTACAGGTGAACAGACATGCCAATTGCAACCAGTGACATACTTGGCTCAGACCAAGTTGGAATCTACCTCGCTGTGTGTGGCAACGTTGTTTTCCACCCTCACGAGCTTAATGAAGAGGCAATAAATCGGATCGATGAATGCCTCGGCTTGGAGAGGCATCCTCTTTCTATCGGAGGCTCAACATTGGTTGGGGCTTTGGTTGCAGGTACAACAAAAGGACTTGCTGTAGCCGACATTGCTACTGAATCTGACATTGATGCCCTCACAGCTTTTGGTGACGTCGTCGTTATGGAAGGTGGTGTGAATACAGCAGGTAACCTTCTTCTTTGCAATGAAAATGGGGCGATAGCATCTCCTTCAATTCCTGAAGATGGAGTTGAGGTTATTTCTCAAATTCTTGGTGTCCCTGTGGCTGTTTCATCTATTGCTGGTGAGGATGTAGTAGGTTCACTCGGTATCGCTAACGACCAGGGTGTTTTACTCCATCCAGATGTTTTGCCTGATGAAGTCAAGTTAATCGAAGAGGTTCTTGGAGTGCCACCTATGGTTGGTACTGTTGCCTTTGGTTCTCCCTATGTTGGTGCAGGTTTGGCTGCATCAAATAACGGCGTAATCGCTGGACGCGAGACCACTGGCCCTGAATTAAATCGCATTGAAGATGCACTTGGTTTAATTTAATTCTCGTGCCAATGTTGAAAGGCGTCATGCGCAGGCGTTAGGCCATGGGAGAATGTCTCTATTCCGGTAAAGTCAAAGAAGTCTGGTCAACTGATGACCCTGATATTCTTGAATTTCGATATACAAACCAAATATCAGTGTTTGACCAAATCATCCCTTCGCTAATTCCCCGCAAAGGTGAATCTCTTAACAGAACAACATGCCACTGGTTTGAGTTAGTTGAAAAAGAAGGGATTTGTAGAACTCACATAGTTGAAAGGAATGCTACAGACAGATGTCTTGTACGCCGTGTCGATATCTTCCGTGAGCCAGGAGCAACTCCTAGGGATGGAGAGTGGGTTTTCGTACCTCTTGAAATCGTGTGCCGTCATTATCTGGCCGGTTCTGGTTGGAGAAGGTACAAGCGTGGAGAATTGACTTCTGAAGAACTAGGTTTCCCTGAAGGAACTGTTCTCAAATCAGGGGCTAAACTTCCGGCACCTTACATCGAAGTTACAACGAAGTTCGAAGCATATGACCGCCTTATTGACCGTGATGAAGCTTTAGAGATTGCAAATATCACTCCAGAAGAGTTAGATTCTCTAATAGATGTCGTAATCAAAGTTGATGCGTTGATTGAGCGAGAGGCACTTAAGCGTGGCTTGATTCATGTTGATGGTAAGAAAGAATTTGCTTTAGGACCGGGCCGTGTGCCAGTTCTTGTAGATTCATTCGGAACTTTAGATGAAGACCGTTGGTGGGACTTTGAAGAATACCAGAACGGTAACATTGTTCAATTATCAAAAGAGTTTGTTCGCCAACACTATGTTGGAACTGGCCATCAAGAAGTCCTGCGTATCGCTAGAGAATCCGGTGATTCAGACCCAGCCATCCCCGCCCTTCCTGACGAAGTAATCGATCAAACTGCAGCACTTTATGCTTCGATGTATGAACGATTAACTGGGAATCTGTTTTGAAATTAGTTGTGGATTCTCAACATAACTCCACATCGCCTTTTTTCAGCAGCTCTTAGATGTGCAACAATATGCTTCGCTGCATCTTGACAACCCCCATCTAGCGGTTCATCTGCAGAAGGTGTCCAACATCGCGATGTAATCGCTTTCCTGAGTGTTGTTGTTTCTTCGTTTGTCAACCATCCAAGAATTTCTAAACGACCAACTCCTTTCTCCATACTAGTTCCACTCATCCTTGTGTTCAACTTCACCAGTAAATCAGTCATCTCTTCTAATTCCTCAGGCTCTCTTCTTGAATCTCGAATCCATTCTCTGAGATATGAAATGGCTGAGCCATCACCATACGGAAATCTCCCAAACTTTTCCTTGGAAATGCCAGTTTCTAGATGTGATGGTCTACCGTTTCTTGTTAAATCCACACACGATACAAAAAAGAGGTTTGCATCATCCCAGGTCATAGTTGAACGGTCTTCAGGGTCTGCTACTCCTTGTGAAACTAAACGAATACGTAACTCATCGTGATTATTGATCATGGATTTCCAATCGCCACCGTCAAGTGCTGAGTACACATCTATCAGACGGTCTGACACAACCGGATCGATTGTCAAAAACGGAGTAGTGGTGTTAATGGCCTCTTCCATGTTTGAGCGGGAGTGTCACTCATGGATGAAGTCAACGGTCTGCCATGAAGGCATCAAGTCGACTAGAAATGTCCTCTTTGGGTTCTTGTTTTGGTTCCAAATCAGTTTTGATTTCATGTCGCAGCGCAGATAGTCTTCCACTTGCAGTTGAATCATCAATATCAATTACTTCTTCTTCAAGTTCAATTTCAACTTCAGGTTCAGGGTCCGGAAGTTCTTCCTCAAACGGCTCGTCACCAAGACTCATGTCATCGATGGTCATCTCCTCATCAGGTTGTGTCTCTTCAACCACTTCCTTTCTGATGACAGGCTTTTCCTTCTTTGTCACTGCAGTTTCTGGTTTCTTTAAGTTTAGTACTCCACCGAAATAAGCGAGTACTATGAGGATTAATGCAATTCCTCCAGTCCAGTAAAGGTCCGATGATTCATATGTTACCAGAGGCAAATTATCGGCATACACTTTCATCGAGTTATCGGAGGAGTCATCATCTACATCCCATGGTGCTAGGCAAGAAATCGTAGCAGTAACTTCTGCGCCATCATCAATTTTCTCAGGTCTATCGATTTCTATACTTGGTGCATATTTACTTCCATGAATGTCAACAGCGATTGATTTCTGCCAATTTCCATCTGTTTTAGCAATATTTACTTGACAGATGGAGCCTTCCATAATTTCGTACCCTTCTCTATCAATTCCTACATTTATTGAATCATCATCAATATTGAAATTAGATATCTTCAGGTTCCATCCAGACTGTCGGGCTATATGCTCGGATACAGTTGAAAGAAGTGATAGCCCGTTTGAATCTACAATTAAGATCTCTACAGTTACAAGTCCAGGTTCTGGGTCCCATGATAATGCAGACAGGTTTACTGTCATGTTATCACCTGGGCTCAGTCGTATAGTGCGACTGTCAAGCATTTCACCATCACTAGTCCTCAGCCAAGCATTAGCCACCAATGGGTGTTCTGAATTAGCAGTTAACAAGCAGGAAGTCCAAAGAGTAGAAGTTTCTTCTATTCCTAAGCTTGCCAATGCTCCGAATGCGTTATCGCAATTAGCCTGATGGATAGGGGCAGGTATTCCGTACAAATGTAATGCCATTCCGTTGTGTGTGGTGTTACTTCTCGTTTCTGGAAGTGGCACCAATGAAGTTACTACACCATCACTAGACGAGTCTGTTGAAACAGATACTTTCTCACCCGACCGCCCGGTGTGAACTGGGCTGGATATCAGCACAGTGTCGCTTTGGGTCACTGTTATTGCGTGAACCAATGTTCCTAATGTTGGATGCTCTAATTGTATGTCTAACTGAAAATTATTCTCATTCCAATCATTTGTCGGTTGGAGTTGCAATGGCATTCCCTTAATCTCACCGGGAGCAACCACGACTACTTCTTCGCTGACAAGTAGCCAACCTGATGGTAGGTTAGGTACCGATAATTGCATTATTGCGACATCATTTCCTGTATTTTCTATCCAAGCAGTTGGCCAAGATGAAACATCCTGTCGTACCATCCATGCTCCATTGGAGTCGAGTGTAATTCCAGGAGCAGTTCCAACTCTGACTGGAACTTGTTCTACAATTTGTCCTGCTCCATTTCCATTAGATATCCGTATGCTAATGATTCCAACTTCACCCGCAACAGCGTCTTCGGGGGGCGTTACGGTTATTGTGATTGTACCTGAATCTCCAGGTTCTATCATTGGCCCATTATTTGGAAGAGTTACATTCCAACCCTGTCCGGCTTTAGCGAAATACGGCATAGCGGGTTCGTTACCTTTCTGTTCGACGAGGATTTGTAGTTCTCCTCCTTCAGGAGCAACTTCCAGAGAAGTGTTCGATAAGTCTAATCGCCATCCAGCTACAGTCTCAACCTCTAATTCAATGCTGGTTTCATCATCGATGTCAAAGCCACTCGATGACGCTATTAGTGTTAGGTTGGCTATTGTTCCCGCCCATGAATTTTCAGGAATAGTTACATTGAGAATAAGAGGTTCAGTTTCCATTACTTGCAACCGAGAAGAATTGATGGAATTAGCCTGCCAAGTTGATGTGTCGTTTCCTGAATGTGCAACCGCAAACGAAGGAGTCAAAGTTAGTACATCATCGGTGTTTCCTATATTTGTAATATTAATGCTGAGGCTTAACTCATCACCTGGTGCGACTTGAATCCAACTTCCCTGTTCGATTTCAACATCCCACCTATGGTCAGGCCTTGCTTCTATGGTAATGTTGGCTCGGTCACTAACGGAGGTGTCACCGGTGCTTGTCCAATCAAATATAATTTCAAATGTCTCTCTTGCAGGTACATCTTCCGGTAGTGTAACCCATACAGGTACCATTGTGAGTCCTCCTGCTCCGATTGTTCTGGTAGGATTAGATATTTCGAAAAGCACTTCAGGAGCCTGTGATAAATTACCAGCATTTGTACTGCCTACCAGCGTGAAAGTATCTTCTCCATTACCTGGGTTTTGCAATTTGAGAATGATTTTTGTACGTTCACTGACATTGAATACAGCTCCATCTGCTGGCGTTACAACTTCAGCTTCTGCCCTGAATACTTGTAACACATGTAATGAGATTGATAAATCTGAATTCGCAACTAATGATTCACTTTGATTGAAGTGATGGCGCATAGGCGGTGCATCTAGTGGTAGGTCAAGATGAAGTAATCCATTTTGACCAGTCATTTCAAGCATAGTTCCATTGATAGCCAGATCACCACTTGCACTCCAAACCCATCCTTCCTTCAGCATGCCGCAACTAGACATGTCCCACTGTAATGTGGTGCCTGCATAGTTTGAATCAATGTCCCATGATAGGCCAGCAGTTGGTACAGTTCTGATGTGTGGTATATCTGTCGATACATTACTGGCGAACACAGTTACCGTGAAATCTTCACAAATCTCCTCATCCCCTGAACCAATGCACAAAGTAAGTGTCGAAGATGTCGAATCTCCTAGTGTTTTGGTTGCTGGAACTTCAAACTCGATTAGATATTCTTCTTTGGCACTCGAGTCCAATTCAATACTCCATTGTGTATTACCCGAATAATCTACTATAATTGTATCAGAACTCCAGGAGTTTGATGACCATTGCATTTCAGTAGTCTCTTGTGCATTACCTACATTTTCAACAAGTAACCAGACATGTGCTACGTCACCTGGCTGGCCATATCCCACTCCTAACGGGAGACCTGCAGCACCCTGTAAGGATAGGCCACGTGTTCTTTCAACTTCTAATGGCAATGTGACCGTCGAAGATATATTTTCATTCTGGTCAAGTATCAAAGTCAGTGGTATCTGTGCATCATCAGAACCCATCGCATTTTGCGGTACAGAGAATTCAAATTGAACAATCTGAGCAACATCTCTTTCAAGATTTAGTTCGAGGTCCGCTGAATTTACTGGTACAAATGTCCATCCGGCTGGAAGCTCAGAGTTGTCGTAACCTAGGCTCCATGCTGCACTACGGCTACCCGTACTGGTTATTGTAACATCAACGATTTGCGATGAGCCAGGCAATGCTCTTGAAATTTCAGATGGTGTTTGAATCTGAGCCACATAAGGCTCCAATACAACCAATGTTGTACTAAAATTGTCATTATCGTATCTCGATTGTGTCAGATTGTTATTGATATCCAATACCAATTCCACTGTGTGAACACCTAATGTTGCCTCTACATCAACGCTGAATGAGATTGGACCGCCTTCGCCAGAAGGAGCGACAGATTCTGCAACATTAACCCTGTGTCTTTCAATTTCAACTCCATTGAGTAGTAACACAGCATCGACTGGTTCATCAGTATCTACAATTCCTATGTTGGAATATTGCCCTGAGATAGTTACCATTTCCCCTGGGTCAGGGTCGGTAGGGGTGAAACCAATTCCCCTCCCATCTGCTAAAGGTGCAATGTCAGAATTAGCTTCGCTGATCAAAGCATCTCCAACGAGTATGTCCAAATATCCATCTCCATCCATGTCTGCTATTGCAGGGGCTGCCCATGTCCTGTGTGGCAAATCAATTGGTGCAGACCATCCGGTTCCAATGTCTGCAGAGGTACCTGTATTGCCGTCAAAAGCAAATACTCGCCTGCCAAAAGCAACCAATAACTCGGGCTCATCTTCTCCATCTAAATCGATAGAGACTGGTGGTGACACTGCGATTTCATCATTGTCAGTACCTCCGCCTCGTTGTAATGTTCTCGACCATTCTCTGAATGGTGGGTCGATTGTAATGTCGTGACAGCCAGTAGAGCCAGCCCTTTCAGTTAGGGATTCCGGATACCAAGTAACCCAGCACACTCGGTCAGAAACACCGTTTCCGGTTGTATCGACAGCCAATGGCTCTGCGTCTGCATAACCATTTTTCGCTCTGAACCTCCATAACTCACTGATGCTAGTCAACTCCATGCCCACATACTGGGCACCCATTCCTTCATCGCCAGCATTGCTATCCACTGGTAGTGTCAAAATCATTTCAGGTGCAGCATCTGAGTCCAACTGTGTAATCACGGGACCAGGTAGTCTCAGCCTAGGTGTGTCTTGGTCAGCATCTGTTCCTTGAATGGAAACTCCGTCCCAATCGAGAGAACCTGTGGCTCCATCGATTTTCCAAACCCACATATTTCCATTGTTTGAATTGACCGTAGTTAGCACCACTGCCCCGTTATTATCGTCAAGCGCTACGAATGCAGGATCAGAGGGGTGGGTTCCCTTATCAAGAGAGACCTTCCAATCAGTTTCAGGAGTTTGAAGTCCTAATGGAATAGATAGAATCGTAGGATCATCAGTTGATGTATCGACTGCAGCAATCACTAACTCTGGGCTACCATCGAGAGATAGGTCCGCAAGTAACGGTTGGGTGACCGAGAGGTGATTGGATTGACTAGTGATCCAGTGTGGGCTTGTTATTCCAATACGCAAATCCCCGTCAGACCATGACCATAATCGCTCATTAGAGTGGCCAGATGAAGCCCATCCTGACTCATCACATGACATGTCAGGGGACCATAAATCTACTTTTAGAGCCGAGTCTGTATCGTATGCAATGGCTATTTCGGGTTTACCATCTCCATCTACATCCACAATAGTTGGAGTCGAACGAATGTATTTTGCATCTCCAAGATTTACTTTCCACGCCACTTTTGCACTATCGCCTTCGACAATTGCAAGTATTCTTTCAGAATTTGAAGGGTCAGTATGAGTCATTACAGCAAACAAGTGGTTTTGCCCACAGCGCTCTTTTGCACCTTCAGGTGATGTGATTGACGCTGAGAAATTGGCTATTGCAACTCCATATCCATCGGCTCCTAGTCCTGAATCAAAGGCGACCCAGTTCACCCCTGGTGTCTCAATAGTCTGTAATCCTGAATCTCCATGCTGTGGTAATATTCGTGAATGTCCTGGATCTCTGCCATATTGAGCCCATGGCTGGGATAATGGTTCCCATGAGCCATTATCATCTTCACCATCTGCTTGTGTTGGAACTGGAATTATGATTGTAGATGCGAGCAGAATGAATAACATCACAACGGCTCGGAATTGTCTGTGCATACTACTCACCTACAAATAGCGGGAACTGCAGGGTTGTTATGGCTTTGGGCCCTACGGGCCCATTAGAAAGCGATAATTAGACCCTCTATTTCTAGCCAAAAAGAGGCTTTAGCGGGCCAGTAAGTCCCAGATTCAGGGGGGTACCATTCAAATAGGGGTCGCTGGTGGCGTGAATGACTTCGGTCACACTTCTCTCCCGAGGCACTTGCCGGTGAAGGACGGATGAGGCATCAATACCTCACTCGTCCTCCTTGCAGTAACTCGGTCAGAGGATAAAAAAGGTGTAAAAATGTACAAAGTAGTAACTAAAGAGGATACAATCCGTATTCCTGCGGAATACATCCGCAAGGAGAAATCTCTACACGAACACATTGACCGTTTGGCTGCATCGGCTTTCGAAGGTCGATTCGATGACAACAATAACTTCGTTTTAGTCACATCAAACCACGAGCCTATCGGCCGTGGAAGAATCATTCACGGTGACGGCGCTATTTATCAAGAAGTGAAGTTCGATGCAGTTTTGTTTTGCATCGAAGATTACGAAGTAGTCGAAGGCGCAGTTTCTGAAATCAATGATTTTGGTGCATTCGTAAGAATCGGGCCAATGGAAGCACTTCTTCACAAGTCACAAATTATGGAAGACCATGTAGATATCAACGCAGGAATGGGTGTTCTAGAAGGACGTAAAGAAGGCCGCAAACTTGGTGTGGGAAGTTCAGTAAGAGCTCGCATAGTTTCACTATCCCCTGATACAAGCGACCCTCGTCGCTCTAAGATTGGTTTGACCTGTAAGCAAACCGGACTAGGTAGTCACGAATGGATCCACGAGGACCAAAACTGAATAGGAGTGTAATATAATGGCTAAGAATCCCTTTGCATGCAGCGAATGTCATCTAATTTTAGCAGAAGGCATCGACCAATGTTCACGTTGTCCATCAGCACCAGTCTCTTCTGATTGGTCAGGATATGTCGTAGTAATGAATCCATCTAGATCAGAAATCGCAAGACGCCTGAGTATTGAGGCGCCTGGAAGTTATGCTCTCAAGGTGAACACCCGTTAAGGAGGAATTGAAATGGAAATAATTGACCGCAAAGAAAACCCACTACTCAATCGTGTTGAAATCGAATTCCGCTGGAATCATGAAGGCAAAGTAACACCATCTCGTGTTGAGATGCTTAATGGAATTGCTTCCATCGAACCTGGTTCCAATCGTGACCTAATTGTTATCAAGGACGTAAAAACAAGGTTTGGCCAAGGTTCTACAACCGGGCTAGGTGTTGTATATGCTGATGCTAAATCAATGAAGGTTGAACCGGATTACATGCATGCTAGATACTCAGGTATGCGTTCATCCAATGCAGCACCTGCGGCCGAAGAAGCCCCAGCTGCTGAAGCACCTGCAGAGGAAGCATCTGCAGCTGAAGATGGAGGTGAGGCTTGATGTCTGACGGTCCTAAGGCTGGTGCAAAGTGGTCCAAATATGGAACCGAAGATGGTAAACTTGTTCGTAAGGCAGAGTTCTGCCCTGAGTGTGGTCCTGGAGTTTTCCTCGCCACACACGCAGACCGCAAGTCATGCGGTCGCTGTGGTTTCACACAAACTAACGAATGATGTTTACTTTAGCCCATGTGTGGGCTACGGTTTCCCTGATTATCGATAACCATCCAGGTTTCATTTTCATTAATGATTTGAACACCTAATTCGGAACGTTTTTTCATTCCGCCACGCAACATCAAATCATCTCGCCATGAAATCATTCTCCAATCATCGCCATCAAAAACAGCATGCTGAATTGTGCCACGCAATTTTCTTGCAACTGTTATTTCGTCATTCATGAGTTCCCACGCCCATCCATCTTTGGATGTTATCAGGAATGTGTCATCGTGTACAAACACATTTTCAATATCGCATTGAACTCCTAATTCATTAGTTTGTAAAACCTCACCACTTATCAGCGATATTCTCTGGTAAGTACCTCCTCTTGTCCAAGCAATTACTTCATCTTTGACAATCGAAACCGATGTTATTTCATTGGACCTCGGTGGTGATTTTCCTTCCGTTTCAATTAGCGGTAAACGCCAAACTTCATTGGCAGATGAATCTATACAATACAATCCTCTTGACCAGAGTGAAAATACGATCATATCTTCTTTTGCATCTAATGCTACAGGTTCTGCATCGATGATGTGGCACCAGTGTGAACCTTCAACCATGGATGTATTTTTCTTCAAGCGTAATTGAGCCCTAGTGATGCCTTCTTTAATGGGTTCTTCAAACATTAGCAAGGCCATTCTCGCAAGTTGCAACTCATGGTCAACCCATGTTGCCACCAACCCTTTGTCACACATCGAAGCAAAGGTGATTTCACATGGAAATGGACTATTAGTGATGCCATCAACAGAAATTCCGCCATTTACATCAACGATGATTTCTCGGTCGCCATGGTGCAAAAGTCTCCATGGGGCTGTCTCCATGTATCTGGGAAGAGGGCTAGGCTTGTGAACCATTCCTTCAAGAGTCCCGTACTCTAGGCCACGCCATGGTCAGCCTCATTCTGGTCTCTGGAGGAGACATCGCCTCAACAAATCAGGCTGATGAGTTGCTAAAAATGGCAGATTGGACAGAATTGAATCCAATCGAAGGCTTGGCTGCATATTCTTACAAGGATGCTAGAATGTGGTGGATGAAAGACGGCTGCTTGTGGGAAGATGATCTTGACAAAAGATGGATGCAAGCCACTGGAGAAACTCCTTCGGAAATCATATTCCCTTCTCGACACTCTGCTGCAAGCGGTAATGCGTCACTAACATTACACCCTATTGGCACTATGCAGGTACCCGAAGAACAAACTCCTGATTATGGAGGGAAAGCAGCAGATTGCCCGCCCCCAAACCCACGTCTTGCTGCATGGTGGAGAGAAATGAACAGGGTGGCAAGCGATTTGTCAGAGTTTGATTTGTCTTTGGAAACAACCCACCATGGGCCTTGGATTGAAACTCCTTCACTCTTCATCGAAATAGGTTCCACTGCCGAGACTTGGGGTCATGAAAATGCAGCTAAGGTACTTGCTGGAATAATCTACAGAGGTTTAGGGTTAGACGGAGGTGCAGGTCTTGGTAATTGGAATGGCAAAGGCAGAGTTGTAGTCACACTGGGTGGTGGTCACTATGCCCCTAGAGGTAATCTTCTAGCATCACATGATGGGATTTGGATAGGCCATATGCTGGCTACATATGCTCTCCCATTCACAAAAGATGAGTCTGGAAATATCGGTGGGATGTGGGAAAACAGTATTCGTAAAGCAATTGCTGCAACTAAGTTGGGCTTTCCAGGTGGTGAGGTCATTTGTAGTATGGACAAAAAGGCATTCAAGGGATGGCAACGCCAAGCAATTAGGGAACTTCTGGATGAATTGTCAGTCCCTTTACTCAAAAGTTCTGAAATCATCTGATGAAAACCGTCAAGAATCACCGTCACTGGCGTTGTAACATGGTCGGGCGCTTTTCACGCATGGTTGTCGCCATGACCGTCCGTATGCCTCGATGGTTTGTGGGCTGGGTCAGTCGACGATATGTCGCAGGTCCTAAACTTGAAGATGCTGTTAAAGTAATGAAGCGCCTTTCAAAAGAAGGTGCATGTTTTACTATCGACGTTCTTGGTGAAGAGATTACTTCGATGGAAGAAGCGACATTCTTCTTGGAAGAATACAAGAGGGTAATTACTGCGATTAGCGAAAATAATTTCGATGCCAATCTTTCAATAAAACCAACGGCTTTTGGTCTGCTTCTTGATAGTGAAACCGGCATGGATAATATCGAAGCTTTAGTTTCCTTGGCAAATGAACATCAAATGTTTGTTAGGCTCGATATGGAAGACCACAGGGTTACAGATGATACAATTCAAGTGATGTTGGATATGCATGACAAGGGACTAACCAATGTTGGTGTTGTTCTACAAGCAAGACTATTCCGTACAATTGAAGACATTCAAAACATTGCACAGAAATTAGGACAGAATGCCGATTATCGAATCTGTAAAGGGATTTATTTGGAACCTGAAGAGATTTCACATACAAACCGCCAACCAATAATCAAAGCAACCAATGACTGTGTTGACGCAATGTTAGATGCGGGTGCATATGTTGGTATAGCGAGCCATGACCATCCTGTAATAAACCACACATTAGATGCATTGTCTAAGAGAAATATGGGCCCTAATATTCCCGACCCTAGACCAAATGCTGGTGGAACTCGTCCACAAAAAGGTCCTGGATATGAATTCCAGATGTTACTTGGAGTAAGAGGCCCTATGCGTCGTAAATTAAGTGCAAAAGGCCACAGAACAAGAGTCTACATCCCATATGGTGAAAAATGGTACGAGTATTCTATTCGTAGATTGCAAGAGAATCCGACTATCGGAACTCAAGTTGCCAAAGCATTCTTGATGCCATGGACTAACCGTCCTTGATCAATCTCGCCTTTTCCTCTGGCGCCTTTCTGAACTCTTCTTGTTAGGCGTTCCTGACGTTTCTGCATCTGGACGAATCGGATTGGGGTTATCTCCCAAACGACCTTCCTTCCATGCCTGTCTCCTTTCTCTTGGAGTTCTTGGAATATCTTCTTCTGGGCGAGGTGGTTCATGGAGATAGATTCGTTTGATGTCATGCGCCACAACTCTACCAGTCATGGTGCGTCCAGCACCGGTGTGAATTGCTCTGACTCTCCACCTTTCTCCAGCGTGCTCCATAATTGTGCTTGCTCTAAACATAGTGTCTCGTTCTACAAAGATAGAATCACTTTCGGAGTGCTCGCCACGAGTTAGTGTTAGTCTTACCATTACAATGTCCGAGCGTACTGCATTAGCACGCCCGATTTTCTTAGCATTGAGTTTCTTACGTGAGTTACCAGTTTTGGTTTCAATTCGGTTTATTTCCCAACTAGCATCAATATGCTCAAAGATGTCTCCAACATGTAGAGTTTCATCTTCATCGATTTCTATTTCCGCTATCATAGAATTAGCACCTTCACTGAGTATGAAAGGTATGGTGATTGCTTTAGGTTCTCTGATTTGGACGCTGTGGATATGATCACATTCATCACACTTCAGCAAATAGTCTGTGCCAGTTCCGACCTTTTTCTCTCGTAAAACTTGGTGTCCGCAAGGGTGACGGCAGCCGGGACAATCGGTTACATTCTCTACGAAATCTTCATCTTCGTATTCTTCCAAATCATCTTCAGACTCTTCGACCATGTGACCGCCTCCCTATTTGTGTGCCAAGCGCTTCACCTTTGAGGCTGTCGGATGGGAGAAGCCTTGTGAAGGGGAGCCCAAGAGCACAGTACATGCGCGAGGAGATACTGGGGGCTATTTTGTCGGCCAACAAAGATTTGTCTCGTGATGAACCGGAAGTTGCAGCTAATATCGGCATCCAATTGGAACATATGGCTCTCTCAACATGGTCCATCTCGGTACGAAGAAGAATACGTGATGCAATATCTCTAATCGCTCCCAAGAATGTAATTCAAACCGGTGCTGGAATCGGACATCTTTCTGCTTGGCTTTTCCACCACTTTGAACAGGGTGAAGTTTTGTCAAACTTTCAGATGATAGAAGAAGGAAACAGGTTTGCAGTAATTCTGGCACGTCTAAAAGAAAGATACTCATCTGTACCTTCAAGTATTGTAGTCGGCACACCATCTCTACTTTCCAGTGAACTGAAAGCCTGGAATATCTCAAAAATTGGTGAACCGCCTATGCTACCAAATGCAGATGCAATCATTGTTGATGCAATAATGCCTAGACTAGCAGATGATGTGAAGTCCCTGCTTCCTCTACTGAACAAAAATGGTGTTTTGTTTACTGTGGAGCCAACTCCGCCTGTAGGGGATAGAGAAGAAGATGACCCTGAAGTAGTCGGATTCAATAAGTGGATGGAGTTGATTCAATCCACCAATGAAACTCATCATTTGGCATTTGCACCGTTGTTTGGTGGAACTATTGTGGCCTGGATTGAGAGAGATCAGGATTGAGATGCCTCAATCAAATCCTTCATTTGAAGTAGTCCATATCCATAGTGGTCATCATGGCCATTTTGCTCACTCTTCTTCTTGGAAGAATCTACAATCCATTGTTTTACATTGTCAAGCATGTCTGTTCCACCATCCATCAGTTCGGGCTTGTCCTCAAACATCAGAGCGATAGCTCCTGTGACAAATACTGTGGCAGCACTAGTACCCGATGAAAGTCCCCATTCACCACTAATAGTAATCACTGGAACATCATGAGCTGGAGCAACAACTTCTGGTTTTTCGTCAGGGCTATTTCTTGGAAACAGGGGAGGCCAAACTCTTCCATCATTATCACCAACTGATGAACCACCCCAGATGTCTCCTGATTCTTTGACTCCCCCAACGCAAATTACAGTGTCAACAATTCCCGGAGATGCTACGTCCCCATCATCATCTGCACCATCATTACCTGCAGCAGCAATCACCACAATTCCTGCATCATATGCGTTATCGACTGCATCCTCTACTGCATCTCCCAATAATATCGAGAATCCAGATGGACTCCCACCTAAAGACAGCGATATTATGTCAACCTCATTTGCAATACACCAATCGATGGCTTCTGCAACCGTTGCATCATTTCCCTCTCCAGTTTTGCTCAATGCTTTTGCAACATAAAGGTCAACACCTTTGGCGATTCCAGTAAGTCCACCATCGGCGACTAATATTCCTGCCATGCTTGTTCCGTGTCCATTATCGTCATAGGGGCTTGAAGAGGTTCCAACAAAGTCAGACCATCCAGCTAAATTCAAGTTTTCTAAATCCTGATGTTCAACATCAATACCAGAATCAACAATACAAACACCTACTCCATTTCCAGAAAGCCCATCGACGTCATCATACTGAATCAGTGAATGGAACGATTCTTCTTTTTCTAGAACTAGAGATGTGGGCCCGAATAAATTGATTTCTCCAGCCAAAATTTGCCAAGTGAACACACCTATTCCAATAACAAGTGCTGCTGAACAAAAAACCGTGATAATCTTAATAAAATCTAAATCATCTACGATTTCGACATCGGGTATTGGAATTAATTCATCCATTATAATCAACCCAAGGCTTCCACAGCCTCAACTAATGTTTCAGCAAATAATCTGACCTCATCTTCAGTATTGTAAAGGTAAGAGCTCGCACGTAGCGAGCCCCTTTCTAATCCTTTATCGTTGAACCATGAATGGACGCAGTGCAAACCACTTCGAACCATGACTCCAGCGGACTCGTCTAGCAAAATCGCAATGTCATGAGGATCAATCTTATCAAAGAGAATTGAGCAAATACCTCCTCGCTTTGAAGGGTTCTCTGGACCTATGATTTTCATTCCCTCAACATCTTTCAGTATAGATGTCATAACTCGGTTCAGAGATATTTCATGCTCGTTAACTGCATCCAGGTCAATTTCCGAAATGTAATCAATAGCGGCATTAGTACCCAGTATCCCTGCGTAATTGCCTAGGCCACCTTCAAACCTTGCGGGTGGTTTGGACCACGTAAATGAATCGTAATGTGAATTATCAACCGTACTTCCCCCTGATGTAATTGAGCGCATATTTTCTAGTAATTCCATCCTGCCCCAAAGTCCACCCATTCCGGAAGGGCCCATCATTTTGTGAATTGAAAAAGCCATAAAATCAATGTCAAGGTCCTGTATGTCAACCTTCATGTGAGGAGTTGATTGTGCACCGTCAATACATACCATTGCCCCGTGGTCTTTGGCGATTCTTGTAGCCTCTTTGACTGGTATGGCGATTCCATCGAGATTACCAACGTGTGATAATGATACCATTTTCAATTTGCTTCCAGCATCAGCACATGCTGCTTCAAAAGCTTCCAAATCGAATGTATTATCTGGTCTGGAGCGAACAACCCTGTGGTCGATTCCTTGTTCCTGTTCTAACTGAAGCCATGGAACTAGGTTGGAGTTGTGCTCTCTATCTGATGTGAGAACTATGTCTCCTTTTTCCCAACTCAGTCCCTTTGCTACTTGGTTAAGGGAATGTGTTGCATTTTTTGTGAATATCATTTCACCAGTTTCTCTTACGTTGAACATTTTGCCTAACTTGTTCCTACAATTTGACATTTTACGAGATACTTCAATTGCGTACCTGTGGGCTGAGCGACCACCGCAGCCTGGTGAAACTTCATAGTACGAACGGACTGCTTCAATTACAGGCTTAGGTCGGAGAGTCATGCAAGCATTGTCTAGGTAGGCGGGAGGATTTTCGGCACATAATGTCGGGAAATCTTCTCGCTTGTCTGCAAACATCACCATGCCTCCGAATCGGGAATATAATCAGCAGCTGGACTGTTGATTCCACAACTTGTGCAAGTGTATCTTGATGGGAAGTTTTCACCACACCCTTCACACAACTTTCCAGCAGGACCTCTACGACTACAATCATCACTTGAACAATCTACTACAGTTTCTCCACTTTCGTTCAAACTTATTGGTGCACTTTCATTGCAGGAGGGGCAGAATCCTTCTGCAGTTAGGATCACACCATCCATCAACAAGTCAGCAGTTGCTGCTGCGGCTGCCCTAGTCTGAACACGGGTTCCATCTCCTAACATTCTCTGTGGCAACCAAAGGATGTGCATTATCAGATAAATCAGAATTACTCCAGTGAACAAGTGAATTGCATAAATTGGATAATCACTGACATTTCTATCTGCAATGAAATGTGAGCCAGACCAGCCATTAATAATCAATACTACCACCCACATAACTAACATTGCAGACCAAGAGTAAAGGCTGTGTTCAGTCATGGCTTCTTCCATTACTCTAACATCGGTATGAACATGATGTTCCTTAACGTGTAAGTCTCTAGTTTCCGCAACAGCCTTCCAAAAGAAGTAAGTGAAAAAGCAACCAACTGCGGTTAAAATAACCCCGCCGAGTGCGTCTCCCAAATTGGCATCTGCAGGGAAACCAGGGGAGTTGACATGCAGCATAATCTGCGATGCAAAAATCGAACACCAAATGATGATGACATTGATTATGTGGCCACGCATGATCGGGAAATTAACAGTTATCTGTATGAAAAACCAGACCCAAAGGATAGATGAAACAATGATTTGAAAGAAGACAAATCCGCTCAGTGAACTGAGTCCACCTATTCCGGAAACTTCAGCATCACCACCATCAAACAGTTCGCCAGAAACCGCACCAAGGAAGAATGCTAACAAACCAGTTAACATTGTCAAGAAATGAGCCTGTCCCCATTCGTGCCTAATCAGTTTGAATTGGAATTTCCATTCTTTACGTAATCGGTCCACTGAATTCAAAAGAGGATGCAGGTCACCAAACTTCTTGTCTAGTTCTACATCTCCAAGACGGAAAGGCATGGTGCCATGACCATCTGCCGGGGCGATGATTTCAATCTGAACCTCCTCCGCCATGGGCAGTGGTACAGATTCTCCCTTTGAGTTATTTCGGTTCCTCGCACCTCCAGAGGAGGTGGTGAGTCTCAAAATTGAGTTATCGATTCATAGATGTAGAATATACCACTTGCTACAATTCCAACCATAACCCAGTTGTGTATGGTTTTAGATTTCAATTTCTTCAGCCATCTCTTCCCTACCCGGACTCCGATTAAAGCTGCGATTACTAATATCAAAGTTAGTTCAGCATATTCCCAAATTTCATCTGGTCTGAATATCAGATAAATTGGGATTCTAGTTAGGTCTACGCATAGTGCCAACACACTTGCCGTGGCAGCAAATGCCATTTTGTCAGGCAATCTCCGAGTTAAGAACATCGCTCTTAGTGCCCCTTGATGTCCCGACAAACCACCCATGAAACCTGAACCAAATCCGCCTAATCTGTCGTTGGCTTCAGGTATTTTGTATCCTGTCCAATTTTCACTTAGAGTTAGAATTGGCAGTATTATTAGGAAACAACCTATCACTAACAAAAGCGGTTCTTGAGGAACCATATTTTGCAATAAGGCACCAATTATTGCTCCAATAACTAACCAAATACCGTATCGTTTAATCGCTGTGAAGTCAACATGTTCTTTCAGGGAATAATACTTGGCACCATTGTGTGCACCATGGACAATTGCGACTACTGCGATGGCTTCATGAGGTTCCATCAATAACAATACTATCGGAGTTAGCATTGTCGAAAGACCGAATCCTGCTGGCACAGTCAATGCTGCGGCAATGAATGCTGAAATTGCCACAAATACAATCACTAATTCCATTGCTATGCCCTCCAACCGTACAAATCAATCTACAACTTTCATCCTAAAAGTACCGACCAAGTCCCGCCAACTTCTTTTCCACTCAACATAGATTTGCATTTCAGAGATTATGGATTATTGAATGGGTGGTCTTCAGGACTTTCGTCCCACCCGGTTGGACCCACAACATAAATTGTGTTTTTCGTTTCAACTCTTGCTGTAGCTCTTTCATCATATGTTATTGCCTGAATTGCTGATGATTTGACCGGCCCTTCACCTAATTTTGGATGAGCATATGCATAGCCTCTCAGTTTTTGATCCGAAATGAGAGCATCACGAATAACTACTTCGGGTTTGATTTGCGATAATTCTGAATCTTCGGAACCAATCATGTATTTGGCAAGAGAGCGATAGTCAATTTCAAAATCTAATCCATTACCCCTATTTGGAAAGATATTCACAAATTCTTCCATTACCTCATCCATTGATATTGGGTCATCACCCATTTCAGTGAGGATCGAGAAAAATTCTCTCGCAGAAATTGCTCCACTCTTATCTGTATCAAACACTTGGAATGCTTCTATGAGTTCTCTTTCTGCTTTCGATTCGTTTTCGATATAATCTTGTACATCTTTCGATTCCTCATTCAGAGGTACGATCCTTTCCCATTCTACTTTATACTCAACATCACCATCATCAAAATGGATGTTGAATGAATTATTTGCGTTTTCGCTGGCGATTTTGCCGGGGTAATAATGGCCAAGGTTTCTCCAATTAACAAACACTCTGCCTCCTTGTTTGAACGGTACACTGGCTGGACGGATTGTTCCAGGTGAGGTCCCAATTACTACGGCTAATTTAGTTTCAATAACCGAATCCTTAGGAACTTCAACTCTGTAAGTTCCGTCATCATTCAGCGCTACAACTTTGCATCGATTTAGCCAACGTTCATTCGTTGGGCTATGGTATTCTACATGGTCTCCAACTTGGAAAAACTGAGGTAGTTCAATTTCGGGAGTTGGAAGGGATTGCTGTGGAGTAGTATCTCCAAGCATTCCTAACTGTTGCAGTGCTGTGATAACCGCAGCAGTAACTGCAGCAGGGTCGTTATTGATCACTGTATTACTTACTACGTCACCACCAATCACAGAATCCTGCATGTTGATCTGATTCCCCTCTGAAGAGGGTGGCGCGGGAATCCACTCATTTCCAGTCCACATAAATTTACCATCAGGGCTCATTACAGGGTCGCTCATATTATCGCCTGATTATTGAATCATATCAATTATACTCCCAATTTTATATTCATCATGATTAACTGGAAACAAACAATTGAATGAATCGTATTTATTCAATGTACGGGTGTAAAATTAATAACGGCTTAGTAGTAGCCGTTTTATGCAGAAATGGGAATACAAGATGATACGCAAAAATTACGGACAAGAAAGTTCAGATGGTGAAGTCCGTAACAAATTGAGCAATAAAGGATTGAATGAACTTGGGCAAGATGGCTGGGAATTAGTTGCTGGCGTAAAAGGAAGACTTTACTTCAAACGTCCACTAAATTAACGCAATTTTGTGTTTCCAGTAAGTCATAAGGGGATTGTTGATACATCAAAGTCTCGAGGGAACAATATGTCAGCCCCCATCTTATCCGATGATGGGTTCTGGAAATTTGATGAAGGAGAATGGATTCCAACTGAAAAGCAACTGCTATCAATAGCGAATGGAGCGATTCCCCATGATGCTTTAGAAGAACAAACTGTTCTCATTGACAGCAGTAAGACCAAGAGAAATTCTTTCTCAGCATTTTATTCCAACATGCGCCCTGAAACTCGATTGTATTCCTTCGTTGGAGTTTGTGTTTCTGTGACTTTTCTATCGCTAATCCTTGTTCTAGCATCGCTTCCAATCAACTCAAGTATTGTTTTGCCAGTGACTGACTGCTCAAAAAATGAATCACTACAGGTAATTGGGGCTGCATCTGTAGATAGTAGTCCTCTGATGGAAGAAGAAAACTGCCCTCACGAATTAAAAATTGCTTCATGGAATTTAGAAAACTTTGGACAATCTAAGGCCAACAACCCTGAGGAATTATCTGAAATTGCAGGGAAGATCAGAAACTATGACATTGTTGCTGTTCAGGAGATAGAGGATAAAAATACAGGCACTGCACCCTACATTCTTCAGGATGAAATTGATGAAATATCGGAGTATGGCATGGTACTATCCAATCGCACAGGGGCTTTTTGTGAGGAGAAATCTAATTCATACATTTCTGAGCAATACGCTTT
>CASIBX010000013.1 GCA_949373075.1 Candidatus Poseidoniaceae archaeon
TGACGGGCTGTACTTTCAATTTCCACAATGCGTTCTGCCATCATCATGCCAATAGCAACGCATCCATCGGGGGACGGGTGAAGTAAGTCTTCGTCGTAATATTCACGGTTGCTGGGTGTAATAGCGTCTCCCATGTCGAAAAAGTGAACGTTAGGAAGGGTGTTGGCAAGGGCTTCATAGCGAAGCTCCATCTCTTCCATGACCGCTTCACAGCCAACCATGCTCTCTGAATCAGACGGAATGTCATAGTAGGATGCAAGCATCACGTGCTTTGCGAAGGTTGAGACCTTATTGACCAAATCCACCATGTCACCTTGTGAAACATCATCAGATATGATTGCATCAAGAACGGCCCCCTCATCTTCATCGCAGTAGCCATCCACATCGTTTGCCCCACCGTTGATGATGACCCAATCCCAATTTTGTTCGACGAACTGAGACGGAATAGCGTAACTCTCTTCGATGACTTTGGCACCACTTTCGGCGTTGTTCAGCACTGCGAACCCTGCTTCCTCTCCCACGACCTCCGGGATGGTCGAGGCGTCTTCCCTGTTCCATTCCATGACAGAGTCACCCATTCCCAACAGGGTTCGTTCTTCCGTGTTGAGATCAAATTCTTCTTCCAGTTCTTGTTCACTACCAAAGCAACCGGCTATGCTTGAAAGAAGTAAAACCAGTGTAATTAGGAGTGCGCGCTGAGTGTCCATGGCATTATGCCCCGCCGGAGGCGTTTATGGTTTATTGCCAACAGTGATCTGCCGCATATGTTTCGAATCACAAGTGAACAAGTGGTTTGCTTATGTTTACGAGGGTTATGCTAAACGCCCTTCTAAACAAAACGCTTATTCAGAAGGGCTCTGAGTGGGTCATGTTGAACGCTACCCTTCCAAAGCACTGGCACAAGGCCGTTCAAACAACACATTCATTGGGTTGAGTATTCGGATAGACCCATGCGAACTATCTATATTTGATTAGTTCATACTCAGATTGCCATTTCATACCAAAAGGTAATCCCTAAGAGAACAGTGTGCACTACATGACCGAGTCATTTGAAGACGACAGTGAAATTTTCGCTTCAGCAGAGTTTAGCAAAGGGTTAATACTCTACTTATGGATTATACATAAACCTAATTTTACTCAGTACTATAATTGGAATTGTTGTAATGTTTTTCTGGGTACCTTTTGGCTGGATAGTTCATATGAAGCAACTTCAAAATCACTCCTTGACCTTGACTAAAAGTGGAATCGAAATACGAAAGGGATGGATATTCAAGGCACGACAGAATATACCACTCGATAAACTCACTGACATATCCATACACGAGGGGCCACTCCTCGGCATGTGCAATATTGTCAAAATAGTATTCGAAACCGCAGGTGGAATACCATTGCATCTAAACGGACTCAAGAAACCCGTTGCATTACAGTTCCGTGACATTGTCATGAAGCAGCGCGATGAAGAACACTTTCAAATATCTAGGCACCAGAGTACAGGTGGCCAGGAGACGCAGTCTAATGGCGTACTTGTTGAAATCAGGGACATTCTTCAGCAGATCAATACGAACCTTTCTAAGCGAGAATAATCGAATTTCACTTGATGTACGAATGATGATTTTCAAGGGGGCCCCTTGCACTCGTATACGTGCACATCGGTACCGTTGTAAAGAGCGTCGTTTCTAAGGGGCCCCCTTGTACATACTGGAATTGTAGAATCTGCCGGCAACAACTATTTATCGAAACCCTCAGTTGAATTCTCTATGGAAGGTATGCAATATTATCAGCAGTTGATTCAACAAGGCTACTCTCCAATGGCTGCTGCACAATATACAAAACAATACTTTCCGGAATTTCAAGATCCTATACTCAACCCTTCATTGTTCATTTCTCCTGATGCAAACATCGGTGAGAAAAGTTCACGCAAGAGCATATTTATTGCCTCAATATTGATTCTTGGGCTTGTTGGAACTGGAGGATATTTCCTTTATGATGACCCTACAGAACCTGATTTCTATGGCGAGAGTATACTGGGCTGAGGGTGAGCTATGCATATTATCTTCGAAGAAGATGGATTCTCAAAAGGTCAGCCATTCCAGTTACACGAAGGCGGTTGTGATCCATATCGAAGGCTTAAAGCCGAGGAGGATTTTCAAAGCCGAGGGGAATGGTTACGAAATCAAGAAATCAGGACGGCGTATGCAAAAGTGTAGCTTCGAAACGGATCCTGATGAATATTCCTCTGAAGATAAAGGTGATTACTACAAAATATGTACTTGACATGGAGGGCGAAGGTGAATATTGCATCAAAGTATACCCCTTGGAACGTGGCATAGTTATGAAGGTAGATCGGGAGTGCAACATACTTGTCGGTGACATTAGTACCCCCCCCTGAAGATGGCGATGACAAAGAAGGACACGATGACCTTCCGAAATGGGAAAGTTGGTTAGAAGATTGGGAGAACATCGCTGAAGAAATTATGGACGACGATGATGCCCCATCCTGCTCTGATGAATTCCAGAATGACGATTGGCCAATCACCTAGCGGTGGATGTAGACATTGACATACTTCAGAGACAGAGATGTTAGGGATGCATATGGAGACATGTCTGAACCCGGAGGAGAGGCACTAGTTTATGTCACATCATGATGCACAGCGAAGGCGATGGCCTTATCACAGGGCTCAACTATCCGTTAGCATTGTTGTAGACGGGGGAGCATCCTTAACCTGCGAAAAGCTAGCAGATTGGGCAGATGCAGAATATGATGAATACGCAGAATGTACTAGGTCAGTGGCGAACGGATTGGAAAGGACTGGCAAGTATTCTGAAGAGATCACTATTTCAGTGAAGGGCCCAACACAAACCTATGTGACGGAAGTAATGGCGGATGCACCGTGGACGTCACACTAACCAAGATCGGTGTAGGCGGACGAGGACAATAGCATCATCGCGGAAATATCTGCTTACGCCGATGCTAATTGATCCACTCTACCTTTTCGTACACTGACTCTCGCACGTACGTGGGCCTGCTCGCACGCGTTGATGCGATGATAGAAAACTAAGCGTTTTACAAAAGTGCATAAGTGGTTTACTTATGTTCACGAGGGGTATGCTAAACACCCTTGTACACAATCGGTTTGTACACTAGGGTTTGCAGTCCGTCCTATTCGTTCCTACCCACGTGAATTCATGGAAATAGTTTGTAGGTCAACTGTATTAGAATTCAATCACCGCCACCGCCAATTCTTCTGATGAAGTTTTCAGACTTCAAGAGTGATATTCAGACTCTTCCCGATGTTTTTTGTGATACTTTGTTTTCGGGATTACTCCAGTAACCTGAATTAGAATATTCAGGAAATCTTGTTCATCCTGACTAGTTGTAAAATTTACGTGTCCATTTTTACCGCGTGTGAAAATATGTACCAGTCCGTATTTATTGTTGGTGTGGATACCTGGACCACGGTGCACTATAATTTCAAAAATCGTTTCTGATGAAATGAATAAATTACGATTGTGAGCCAATGGAATCGCAAACGTGTTCTGACCATCCCACAATGCATATTGGCCTTTACATCGAGCCAGAAATAACCATCCCTTTTTGATCATTAAATCATTGAAGTATTCAACAACAGCCGACATTGCTATCAGAATGGGAGCTGTGAGCGCTATAAGACAAATCCCGTTGCTAATTTTGGTCAACCACAGTACAACGGCTAAAACTAGACATAGAAGTATACTGAATAAAATTGTGTCGAACATAGACGACTTTTCCCAATTCGCAGGCGGAGATTTTTTCTTTGAAGGAGGTCCGAAAGCCCTCCAGCCCTTGAAAACTCCATGATTGACCAAAGTTCCAGTATTTTTCGACGTTGTTTTCACGGATACTATCAATTCATCTTTTGATATATATTCGAATTCTTCACTGCAATATGGACATTCATATAAACTCGCATTAGCACTACCAAGATCTACTGCCTCATTGCAAAAAGGACAATCTATCCGTACCATATCAATATCTGGAACCAACTTGTCTATAACTATTCAGCCGGCAGTTTCCTGCCGGATAAATATCTTAGAGCGAAACCAGTAATACAGTACAATGGGTGTTCGTCCCTCTGTACACTCGCTACCTTTCAACCTAGAACTGTTAGGTTGGCGTTAGAATACTTCAATAGACTAACTTCCATGGGACAATCGTGAAAAGAGCAATTTACGCTTATTTATTCGTAATCATGTTTGCATTACCTGGATGTTTTGGCAATGGAGGCGGTGGCATTGACGAAATATTTGGGTGCATGGATAGTGATGCAACCAACTTCAATCCTAATGCGAATCGTGATGACTCTTCTTGTGAATATATCAACATCAATCCCGCAGATCTAACTGCAACAGTTCATTTCGCTGAAGAGTTCGGTAGAATTGCGCCAATTCATGGCGTCAATAATGGTCCGCTGATTAGAAACGCCTGGGAAATAGAGGATTGCCAGCAGATTTGGTATAGTTCTAATTATACCGAGGAATACAACAAAATGCAAATTCCATCTTCTCGTACACATGGCGAAGGTCCTGGCGATATGAACCGAATATGGATACACTGCTGACGAAGATGGAGTGCCGGTTTATGAGGGATATGACCCCCTTAATCTTTCAAATTATGACTTCACTGAAACTGACCAGAGAGTTCAAGCTACGATGGCAACCACTCATACGAGCGTCTATTGGCGAATGGGCTACTCTAAAGCATTCCCAGCCTACGAAAATTGTTTTGATTGGCGTAGTCCACCAGATAATTTCACTGTCTATGCACAAGCGGCAGTCCAAGTATTGAAGCATTATCGACAAGGTTGGAATAATGGATTTTATTTCGATAGTTTTGATGTGGTTGAAGTTTGGAATGAGCCGTACTTATCCGATTGGTGGAGTGGTACTGCGGATGAATATTATGAACTCTATCATGCGGTAAACTCAGCGGTTACCAATGAATTTGGTGATGAAATTGATGTTGTCGCAGCCATTACATTGGGAGATGGAGATGATGGGTTTTCTCATAGATTTATGGAATTGGCTCAACAAAACAATGAACCAATAGATGCCGTTTATCTCCATTTGTACAGGATAAATCCCTCTCAGACCACCTATATATTCACTCATGAAACTGAGTCAATCGGATGTATTTATGTCACAATATGGCTATTCAGAAAGCACCCCTGTTTACATTACAGAATGGAATCGGAACATTCCAGTTTATGCACAAAGTCCAGCTAGTCAAGCCTATTTGACCAGTGTTTTAACAATCTACAATGATCTATGGGAAGGAAATGACGGAAATTCATCCTATGATGTAAGTACCCTAAGAATGGCACATTTCTTCGCTGCGAGAAGTTTCTTTTGGGAGGAAAATGGGCGGATTAAACCACCTGGAATCACCTGGAGCGTTTACGGTGAAATGGTTGTTAATACCCCTATCAGGTTACAAAATGAGGGAGGTTTCCCATCAGATTCTATTGATTCAAACGAGTTTAATATTCTGGCTGGAAAATCCGAGAACGGTTCGCAAATAGGCGTCTTACTTTCTCGTTACGTCGATGAAAATGCAAGCCAACCCAACGCATTTAGTGCATTTAACGATACTGTCAATCTGTCTGTGGATGGATTGGATGCCTCATGTGACTACACTTGGCAACATTGGGGAATGGTCAACAACGACTCAGAACCATGGCAATTAATCGCTGAAGGTAACTTTTCTGGGAGCACTTTTGAGTTGTCAAACTTTGAGATGAATCAACGTTCTTTCCACTATATTCAACTGAAATCGAATTCCGCTTGTCAATGAAGTTCTCATGATAATGTGATTTCAAAGGGTATTGATTAGGGTCGAACTGGTATCCATTTATCCATTATTCGATAGGCTTCAGTGTACCCACAATTTTGACATAAATATTCATCAGACTGAAATTGACGCTGATGTCGTACAACCCTCTCCCTTCTCACTGGAATAATGATATCCTCTCCGCCACACTTTGGACATTTACCACTCTTCATCGAAAAGTCGGTGTAGTCACACATTATTGAATGCACCTACAAAGAATACCTTCTGAATTTTCTTAATCGATCAGAGGGTATTTAGTGGTCCAATACAGGCGCTACCCTTCGTATTCACGTTCGAGCAATGCGCACCTTCGTATGACAGCCCAACTAAATTATACTCCCACGACCAGCGAAGTCTACGGTGCATCCTTAACCTGCAAAAAGCTAACAGATTGGATTGATGAAGAATATGATGAATACGCAGAATGTACTTGGTCAGTGGCGAACGGATTGGAGGACTGGGAAGATTATGATCAAATTATTATTTCAGAAGGGCCCAACACAAACCTATGTGACGGAAGTAATGACGGATGCACCGTAGACATCACTCTAACCAAGATCGGTATAGGCGGAGAGGACAATAGAATCATCGCGGAAATATCTGCTTACGCAGATGCTAATTGATCCACTCTACTTTTTGGTACCGACTATCGCACGTAAGTAGAACTGCTCGCACGCGTTGATGCGATGATAGAAAACTAAGCGTTTTACAAAAGTGAATAAGTGGTTTACTTATGATTACGATGGGTATGCTAAACACCCTTGTACACAATCGGTTTGAACACTAGGGTTTGCAGTCCGTCCTATTCGTTCCTAGCCATTCGAATGAGTATCTAATTACCGGATATGGTTTGCTCCCAATGCGAATTGTCTGATAGCGTGTATTTCTTATTCCATGTCGCCCATGTCATCCATGTTCATGGCTTGGGCGTATCCAGACTCAGGAGAAGTGGCGTTGAACCACATACTCATTTCGTGAGCACTGTCCCATAATCCAACACGAGCGGAAAGTATGGTATTATTCTCGATAAGTAGTACGTGTGGAATTGAGGTTACTGACAAATTTTCTGCCAACGACGGTGCGTGTAAAAATGGACGATTAATCGAGCGATTCAATTCCTCTTCTATCATGAGGTGCCACTGAGTCATATTCGAGCTATCATTGCTTTCATGCTTGTTCACAATGAGCAAATGGTGCGGCATAATAGATTCGTCAAGTGCATCGATTGTTGGCTTACAATGAGTGCACCACGATGCTGAAAAGTAGGCAACCCAGCGCCCACTTTCATTTGCAGAAGACTCATTCCAATGTGTTCCGTTTTGGTCAACCAAATCAAAACTTGGGAATGTGCAGCCGACATACCATTCAGGGATATTGCCTTCTGTACAAATCTCAATTACAACATCCACCTCTTCTGTATCAGGTTCGACGCAACCTGAGAGGCTGCTTATAGAAAACAAAAGAACGAGTAACGCAGAGATTATTTTGTCCATTTCAAATCACTCTCCCATAGTCTGATCATTCTGAACAGTTTCTTGACTCCACTCTTTTTTCAACAAAACTAAGATGGATAATTCGGCTAATTTCGTAGTAATTCCCAGGTAGTCTTCGGCGATGTAATGTATATCGTGATTGGAAACAAAATATGCCGCGAACATGACGACAACGGTCAGCCCCAATCCTAATCTAGCCATTTTATCCTGCCATTGACTAAAATTAACGACTAAGGATGACCCCATAATTGCAATGACACCAATTCCACCAACCAGAAGCAAATAATCATTCAAACCTAACAATATGTGTACAGAGGCAGTGAATGATGCGAGTGTGAATACCAATGGACTTGATAGGTATTTTTGACTGCTAAGAAATCTAGTGACTAGGAAATAGATGGATGCAGAAATAACAATTGAAATTAGCAGGATTTGGAAATTAGTAGGTCCACTAGTGCTTTTATCACCATGAGCAGAAACTAATGGAGCTGACAAAAAAGCAAGAACTCCAGCGAATGTTAGAACAAGCCTCCTGTACTGCATATTAATCACTCGTGACCTGATATTAATTTAAGTTTGCAATAGAATAACGTGTATTCCAGATATAAATCCCAGTAGCTTGAATTTTCTAATGACGGGTTGTTAGAATCTTGCGTATTCAATTTGCTTCTAAATAATAGGCGGCATTGATAATTCCTGCGAAAGAAATCCACGCTATGTAAGGCCATACTATCATGGAAGCAAATGGAATGGTTTCGTAAATTAAATACGCATAAATTATTGTAAATATTATCATGAATACAATCATGATTAAGGAAAGCAGATATTTTTCTGAGTTGAAAACTGAAGGCCAAGCCAAATTCAATGCTAATTGTATAGCGAATAGGGATACGATTAACCAGTAATTATCCAATTCATCCCGTTTACTCAAAGTGTTGCTGAAACTAATGGCAATACAAGTGTAAAGCACCAACCATATCGGCGCAACAATCCATCCTGGGGGCTGGAAGAAGGGTTCGTATTCTGAATCAAATGTCAAAACTTAGCCTCCTGATCAATCTACACGGAATAAACATGTAGCTGGTTTCTTGAAGAATTTATGGCGATATTTCGCAATAATCCTGTACCCAATGTCTCTAATTGGAAGAGGGATAATCCACAGGAATGGAAACCACATTGAATAGTACCAGCGCATGTAGAGCAAGCATCTGATTCCAGCAGCTGAACGAATATACGACTTCCCATTTCTTAACAGATATACTGAATCTGCATTCTGTTGTTTTTCAGGGAAAGTAGCAATCATGGTTTGTGCATCATCTGATAGAATCGGCCTGTAGCCTAAATCCTGACCCTTTGCTAGCCTTTTGTCGATGAAGGTGGCTAAGCGATGGCATAAGCCGCAATCACCGTCTAAGAGAAGGAAATCCCTTTCTTTCATTCAATCACCTTCTGTATTGGCCATGTGTGGACATAAACTCCTTCAGACAAATGTACAAACTCTGGATTCATTATGTCGATTCCGAGATCATAACATTCTGTAAGGCTATTTTTCACAATCTTAGCCTCACCATCTTGGAAAACCCAAGGCTCATGCAATGTGTATGCCATTTTCAAGTTCCCTTTGTGCTCAGTGTAAAGCGAATACCTCTCAAACAAGAACTCCTCTAGTGTTCCCTTTTCTGCAATTCTCTTTTCACCCGTTGCTAATGCTTCACCTTCTAATTCTACGCCATCGCTTGAACGCTTTGAGGTCCATGAATATCTATTCGCATCAATTTTCAATCTGCACTTAGCATATCGGTAAGGGAGTCCATACTTACGTGGCGCATAGAAACAAGTAACCCTACTTTGTGCATCTAAGGTCAAGAATAACACACCGGGTTTGCCATTTTTTGTAACATAAGTTCGAACATTAAATTCAGGGAATGTTGAGATTCCAGGAACAGCGGGTAGTAATCTCGGTCTCACGTTTCTCATTTGAAATGGAATTGTTCCGACATAGGCCTTCCCATCAAACAAATCTATCTCCAAACCTTCAGGAATATGAGGTTGAAGTTTTTCAGGGCTAACTTCCCAGTGCATGAAAGTAAGATTACGCCACTCCTGAACTAGAGCATGCGGTCTGTCTGGCATTGGGAATGGGAGATGATCTCGATTGATTGCGGCCATAGCAAACACTCAGAACAATCCGATATTACTAGCATGAATGATTCCATTTGCTAATGCCCATATTGAAATTGGAATCAAAGCCCAACCTAATGCTTCTGAGAATGGCCCGGAGCCAAATGAACCGAATGCTCGTGACAGAGGACCCCCCCAAGATGCAACAAACCGTATTATCAGAGTTAACACGCCTGCTGTTAGAATATGTACGAGTAACATAATCGGGCCGAATAAGTAATTTATTCCTCCTGTCATAGTCAAAGCAACTACTCCTTGAGTTAGTAATGCAGGGTTTGCTAGCCAAATGAACCACCCCATCCAGAAACCAATTAGTAAGTCTCTTTCGACATCTTCAACATTTCTCCATTCACGGAATGTCTTGGAATATAGATTGTGCATGCGCCTTGCAATGAAACTAATTTCCCTTGGTGTGCCGTTAATAGCAGCACGAATTGCTGCAGTTACAAACCACGAGATAAGCGCAATATCCATCCAAGTTCTGAAATCATTTTCACTCGGGATAAGCGCCATAATCATCGGTATGAAATTTACCATGAGGAATCCAATTCCCCCTGCTAAGGTGACACTGGCCCATAGAGAGCCTGGTGGCAAAGCCTCTTCTGGCGCTTCATATTTTTCCCTTGGCAATGCAACTAGCAACATCGCAAGACCAGGTCCCCAAAACATCCCTAGAGTCGAAAGAATAGATTGTTGGCCGCCAAAGCCGATATCATCTACAGCTTTGATCAGATTTTCTGAACTTGTACTACCGCTAGCAGAATATGTAACATGTCCAGATGAGTCTATGATAACGATAGAATCGGAAACGCCCATCGGCATACGCTTGGCGAATCTACTTTCGCCATCATCAATCAGTATAGGCCAAGAGGCATTAGTTATCTGGGCTATAGTTCCTAAGTCATCCATTCGCACATTTTCCCCTGTGACTATTTGCACAGCACTTACGCGACCATCTAAACGATCAACAGCATTTTCGATTTGTTTTGTTTGGTCTATCGCATTACTTGATGCAGGTAGTGTGATGCCAATTATTACCGCTTCTTTGCCATCTAACAATTCATCCAAGGATACGGAGCCATTTCCGTTTTGATGAAGAATGAATGATGGTGCTCGCGCATCATCTGCGACAGTATTATCTCCACCCAAATCTGGTATGTCGCTAGCTAATGGAATCATTAGAATCGCCATTACAATCAAAGCACCAATAAGCGGTAGTGGCAGAATTATGCCCTTTCTAATCAAACTTACTAGGTAAGCAATGATGGATACAAAACCGGATATTGATAACCATAGGAAAGCACTTGCAATCGGTTCTTCATCCGCTTCAACATTGAATCTAATAATTCCTTCATGGTCACAGTTTTGACCTGCGATTCCATTGACTAAAGTATCGACTGTCTTCAAACAAACAATCAGTACATTGTCACCAGATGGTAGAGGAACTTTACCTGTGAATACTTTTGCAGGTCTGCCCATATCATCGGTTCTATCTACGTATTCACTGGTTGCAGTAAAACCTTCAGGACGCATATCTATGTCGTAAATTCTCTTTTCATCAGGCTCAACCGGTCCAAATATATTCATCGATGTATAATCCTCATCTAAGTCATTGAATCCCCAAGGAAGAGTTGCTACAAGCTGAATATGTGCCAACTTAGAATCGTCAACAGTGACTTCAACCTCTGGGGAAAATAGATTTCCTTCGATAACTATGCCACCGCTGAATTCGTTAGATCCACCCCAATCGATATTTATGTTATAGGGGCAGTTAGTAGATGCAGTCATGGAGTATGTAATCACGTCTCCTTGCTGTGCAGAAATATTTACGACCTGGAGTTCAGTGCTCATGTTAACAGGACTTGCTGAGCCCTCGAATACGAAATCGGTCTTGGTTCCAAAATAAGAGAAGTCGCCAATTTGGACTTGAGTGTCTATGGTTACCGGGTTTTGTGTTTGACACTGGGCCCAAGTAAAACCGGGTCCTGATTGAACGTATGCGGCAACATATGTGGAAATCCCAAAAGAACCATTAAATCCCATTTCTAATGGGGGCATCTCAATTACCCCTGTCGATGCACTCTGACCTGAAGTAATTCCCATACTACCCATTGATGCAGCTTGGTAATCACGGGTTAGATTAACATCATTTAATGGGCCATCTAGGTAGATTCTGTGGATGCTATTCACATTCCATTCTACAAATCCAGCCTCATATGTTGTATCATCACCAGATGCATTCGAAATAAGTGGGCCAGTGGTTGGAATAAGTACGCACAATAGTGCGATTAGTGCAATCCACCTCCCCTGCATGTTACATCCCAAGCACTAGGAGTTGAAGAAACCACATCATAGATGTGGGCTTCCGAGGTACAACCACATTGCAATTATTCCGGATGTTATTGCGGCAGCATTTACAGTTCCTTTGGTCATCATTCCACGGTTTTCTAATACCGCTCCTAATACGCTATCCACCTGACATCCCAACCAACCGATTAGGGCGACTATTAATGCCAATTCGATATTCTGGTCAGAGACAAATGCTAGGATTGCAATTATTCCCGAACCCGCCGCAGCAGCGAGTTGCCCGTTAGGTGAAAATCCACCATTGATTCCCGGCTCACACTTTTTCATTGTGGTAATCATTCTAACTCTGTCATCTAGGCAACCAATCTCTGATGCAAAGGTGTCTGCGGCTGCTACTGCGACTGCGGCTGAAAATATCCACAGTCCATTTTCATGATCGCCTAGGCACCATGAGACAATTGCAACTAGCCCGGGGAGTCCTCCATTCGCGACTACATTGCCCCAGCTGCGGTGCCCATCACTCGATTCAGAAAGCCCTTTAGCAGATTTTTCATCAAATCTCCATTTTGTGGCTTTGTGAGATGTTCCAAGGAAACCGAGTAGAATAACTAACCATGTCCAATGGCCTAAGCCACCTACAACCACTCCTAGAGCAGCAGCGGCATAGACTCCGAGCCTGTCAAGGACTCGATACTTCTCAGATATGAGTACTAAAACACCCACAATACCGAATGTAACCCAGAGGTTTCCCTCGGTTAATCCTGGTTTCATGATGTCAATCATCACTTTGCCTCCTTATACTCGCACGAGAATCACCGTCTATACCTTGCCCCTAATCTTGGGCTGAAAGTTTTAGTTAACGAGAACTACCATCATGACGGGAGGTGCATTACTGCGGCGAGAATCTCCCTGCCAATGATCCATAATCCAATAATCATAATTCCAGTCCATGCTAGGCTTGCAAATAGTTGCACTACTATGTCTGTCTCTGAGAATAACCAACCAACAAACCAACTACTTCCGTTCCATAAGGCATGGCCAATTATAGCCAATGGAATTCCAATCACTGGAGTCCGAGGTAAGCTCCATACCTTGTCATAGGGCTTGTACAACCACCCTCTAACTGTTTTACCCATAGAGGATAATTCTCTTTCAGAACTGACTACTCGTCCTGAGGCACCATCGTAAACAACCCACTTCGTACCTTCTTCCTCCTTGCCTCTGCCGTAAACCCCGCGCTTAATACACAAGTACCAACCTATTGAAACTCCGGATAATCCTGTCCAGAATGCGTGGCCTGGTATGGAGCCGATTCCCCTTACAATCGTAGTCGCTGAAAATGTGATAGCGGAATACTGTCCTGCCCCAAATGACATCAAAATATATTGCAAGTTTTCAAGAAGGGCAAAACCAAGGCCGACTGAGAAACCAATTTGGAAACCACGTTTGGGAGAATCGATTAACTTGTATAGGCTTAGAACAAATACTGCTTTGCACAACTCTTCGCCTACAGGTGCACTAATGGTTAATATTAGAAACTCGCCAATAGTGCCTGAGTCCATCGATTCAATGCCGATGAAAATGAGCAATAATGGGAATAGTAAAGAGTTGATTACCAATGCTGGAAAAGTCGACAACATTCCCGCAATAAGCATTTTTTCTCCTTCCCTTTTGTTGGTTATTAGTTGGAAGTGCCTAGTTGAAAATGCCCACCAAGCATGAACAGGTAAGGAGAAACCGAACAGCCATGCAGGTACGCCAACTAATATTGCTAATACAATCCATGCCGGATTGTCGTCTAACATCATTGGTAGTAATCCGAGGAATGCGGCGAGGACAGTAATGCAAAATACAGTCCACAGGGTAGAAGTTGGTGGCATTTCTAACGGCGGTGAATCTCGAATTAAGTGATGTTTGAATTTAGTAGGTACAGGAGTTAGTAACACTCTAGAATCATTCAATTGGTGCTGAGTTGCGCCTAATTGATCAGGAGTTGCCATTATCAGATGAGTTAATTTTGGTCTTCTCACAAATAGGAATAATCCTAGAAATGGCACTAAACAAATGGCAGAAAATATTGCTAAAAAGGAATCACCAGTAATCAGTCCGAATAGTATTGAGACTCCTGCTTGAGCAATTATGTAAAGCAGAACAACAATGCCTAGCATTCTCCAAATGACACTCCATGTAGTGGATTTACTGGCTAATGCCAGGCTCTTGGGAGGAGGGGTTAGTGGCGCCATCATCCCCTGCATACTTGTAGCAGGGTAGGCCTAACTAACCAACATTTCCCAAAGGAAGGTCCCCGCTCAGTTCGCCCATCACTCGTCACTGAAACAGCAGTCCGCTCAAGTGCGCTCATCATCGCAGGGATTGTGGCTGGCCATCTATCTGGAGCATTAACCATCCGGTTGATGAATAAACAGTCATTCAAAAGTGAAGACAGATGACACAATGCCATGAAGTGGGTCCGATAGGGTGCTTGCACCTACGCCTAGATCACCGAGGCTGGTCAACTCCCAGTGAGGCCTCACGGGTCTTCTTGATAGCTAACTCTAGTCTCGTTGTTGGGTGGTGGGCCTGGGGTGCATGCAGGAGCTAACCTAATGCTATTTGGTTCGGAGTCTGACGATCTGCTAGTAGCAACGCCAATACTATCGATCGGCTGGTATGTCCTTTCTCTACTAGCACGCAACCGCGAAGTGCAATGCTACTTACACCAAAAGTGAGAGCCAGCCCTGGAGGCGAAAGGCAGGCTACCCAGTCAGTTCAAGAACCCGTAATGCCCCACTCATGTGGTGGTGCAAATGTTTCCTTGATAGAACGAGGGCTGACCCAACGAAGAAGGTTCAGTGGAGAACCTGCTTTGTCATTGGTTCCACTTCCTCTGGCTCCACCAAACGGTTGTTGACCAACCACTGCTCCAGTTGGCTTATCGTTGATGTAGAAATTACCTGCACTGAACCGGAGGGCTGCAAGTGCGGTCTCAATGTGTCTTCTGTCCTTAGCGAAAATTGAACCGGTGAGGGCATACTCAGAAGTGGTATCACAAATCTCAAGAATCTTTTCGAAATCGTTGTCTGGGTAAACATGGACCGATAATACCGGTCCAAATATCTCTTCAGCCATGCTTTCGTATCTCGGGTCTTCACAAACGATTGTAGTAGGCTCAATGAAGTAACCAGCTGAGTCATCATATCCTCCACCTGTAACTATCTTGCATCCTGAATCGGCTTTGGCACGGTCAATGTATCCTGTAATGTTATCAAACGATTTACGGTCGATAACAGCAGTCATGAAATTGGAGAAGTCTCTAGGGTCACCCATCGTAATCTTTGATACTTCAGCACAATAGTCTTCTTCGATAGCATCCCAGACACTCTGAGGTACGTAAGCTCTACTAGCAGCGCTGCACTTCTGTCCTTGGAACTCGAAAGAACCTCTCAGCATTGCGACCAGTAATGCTCTTCTGTCACAATCAGGGTGTGCAACAATGAAATCTTTACCACCGGTTTCTCCGACTATGCGAGGATAGGAGCGAAGATTTTCGAGATTATTTGCGACATCTTTCCACAATTTACGGAACACTGCGGTTGAACCTGTGAAGTGCACTCCTGCAAGTTCAGAATGGGACATGCAAATGTCTCCAACTACGCTTGCTTTACCTGGTATGAAATTGATAACTCCACCGGGTAGGCCTGCATCCATCATCAACTTCATCAATCTATAGTTCGATACATAGGAGTTCCTTGAAGGTTTCCAAACTCCAGTATTGCCCATTATTGCAGCACTAGATGGGAGGTTGGCTGCGATGCTGCTGAAATTGAATGGTGTAACGCTGAAAACGAAACCTTCCAGTGGTCTAACTTCACTTGAATTCCACATACTTGAAGGTGAGACAGGAGGTTGTAGATCTTCGTAAATTTGTCTACAATAGTCGCTGTTGAATCTCCAGAAATCGATTAGTTCACATGCGGAATCGATTTCTGCTTGATGACATGTTTTAGATTGGTTTAGCATTGTTGAAGCGTTAATCTCTGCACGCCTTGGTCCAGCTAGCAATTCACTTGCTTTCAGGAAGATAGCACAACGTGACTCCCAAGGCATAGTAGACCACATGTTGTGAGCATCAAGTGCTGCATTGATCGCATCATTGACTTCTTTTTCTCCAGCCATGTGAACTCTTGCGATTACATGGCTGTGGTCGTGTGGCATAACTTGCTCAACTATGTCGCCAGTGAACACTTCTTTGCCGTTAATGATACAAGGGATTTCTATAATTTGGCTTTCCTGTACCTTTAATTCTGCTTTCAATTCCCTACGTTCTTTACTGTCGGGAAGGAATCCCAAAATTGGTTCATTGACAGGGGTTGGGGGTGTGACTACATTGTTCACCATGTAATCCCCGAAGGGGTGAGGCTCAAAATAGTGCCCGTCAGTATAGGTGAGACATTTTTTGCCTTATTTTGGATATTTTAGGTGCAACTACCATCTGGCAATATCCGTTTCCGGGGTTTAATTCGAAGTAATTATGATGATTCTTTTCCGCTTCATAGTAGTTGGATATGGGTGAGATTTCAGTTACTATTTCTTCATCAAAATATTCTTGGAACCTTGACTTCACATTTTCAGCAATCATTCTTTGGTTTTCATCGACATAGAATATGGCAGAACGGTACTGCGTGCCAATATCATTGCCTTGGCGATTCAACTGAGTCGGGTCGTGAACCGTGAAAAACACTTCTAGAATCGTTTCGTATGATATTACTGATTCATCATAAATCACTTCTACAACTTCAGCATGTCCCGTAACTCCGTTACAAACAGCATTGTAGGTTGGATTGTCTACATGACCTCCAGCATAGCCAGGTAATGCCGATTCAATTCCTCGCATGTGTTTGAATGCTCCTTCGGTGCACCAGAAGCACCCGCCGCCTAATACTGCTCTCTCCATGTCTAGCCCTAAAGGCGGTCATATATTGAGTTCTTCAATCCCTGAATTATTTTGATGGGTGGTGCTAATTAGTTGAGTTGTAATCGAACATATATGCGAGTCACACTCTTAGTGCTGATTCTTCTTCTGGGTAATGCTCCCCTGCATGTCGAAGCAACCTCAGGTAGGGCTCTTACTACTGAGATTGTAATGGACCAAAAGTTATGGGAATCTACAGACACTGTACTTGCAGATGTCTATGTATCAGGAGCTCCGTATAATCGTGACATCACTCTGAACTGGGAGTTAAGTGATGAGAACGGAGTGATCACCAATGGAACTGAAATCTTCCAAATGGGAGGTTCGACTCATATTGTTCAGTTAAGTCTGAGTCAGTTCTACGCCGGAGGTACCTTCCATGACCTATCGGTTGAAGTAATTCTAGATTCCAATATAGCAACCGATAATTATGAATTAACTATCTTAAGGAATTCATTACTTTCACCAGCATCCAATTTAGTCGTATTCGGTGATTCTCTTTCAGATATGGGTAATGGAAATACCAATTTAATCGTTTCAGCCGTATTCTCGTCACCTCCATATTGGCAAGGCCGATTTTCAAATGGACCTGTTTGGATTGAACACGTGTCGGATTCATTTGGATTGAATACTACCTTTGGAAATGGTTTTGATTCAGGCGATAATAGAGCCTTTGGAGGCTCACAAACAGGTCAGGGATATTCCTATGTAATACTGCCAAATACTGGTGCTCAAATTAACAGTTATCTAGCAAATGTCCAATCTAGCTTCTCAAGTTCAGATGTAATTTTCCTTTGGGCTGGAGGGAATGATTTCCTGTACGGAACTGGAAGTCCGGATTTGATTAGCCAAAATATGGCTTCACATGTCAAAACTTTAGCAGAGGCCGGAGCGAGTAGATTCGTAGTTGCTAACCTTCCACCACTCGAACTAACCCCCGAAGGCGCAGGCAGAACATCACAACAACAAGCGACTATGGCTAGCGATATTGTCTCCTACAATAGCAAATTGTCTGTAGAAATAAATAATCTATCAAATGCAATGAATTTAGACATCACTCTAATCGATGCTTGGACCGTCTTCAATCAAATCGTTAACAATGCTGGGCATGTAGGAATCACAAATACACAAGACCAGGCATGTATCGGAGGTACTTCCGTCGATCCTTTACCGCTACCAATATGTGGTTCAGGTGCAACCGTAGTATCGAATGTCGATGAATACTTGTTCTTCGACAAGGCTCACCCCACTGCAACTATGCATGAGATAATTGGAAGAGTTGCAGTGATGAATATTGGCGATGCGGACACAGATGGAGACGGAATCATCGATGAGTTTGACCAATGTGAATGGACAAATGATGTCTCAACAGTGAATGTGGATGGCTGTGATTGGAATCAACAAGATGAAGACTCAGATGGAGTCGCAAACTTGAATGATGATTGTTTAGGGACAATTATCGACTCACAAGTTGATGAAAATGGTTGTGCTGATTACCAAAAAGATACAGATGGAGATGGTTTGAGCGATGACATAGACCCATGTCCAGATGATGTGTCAGGCAATGATCATGACATGGATGGGTGTGTGGATTTAGTCGATGAAGATGATGATAACGATGGAGTTCTAGACCTCGATGATTATTGCGTTCATGGAATGATAGGAGTTCATGACGCTGACTTTGACGGTGATGGTTGTCATGACGATGAAGACTCTGATGACGACCAAGATGGACTTTCTGATGAAGATGAGTCGGTAGCAGGTAGCGACCCGTTCGATATGGATAGCGATGATGATGGAGTATGGGATGGTCAAGATGCCTTCCCTATGGATTCTAGTGAGTGGAAAGATAGTGACGGTGATGGCTATGGAGACAATAGTGACGCTTTCCCTTACGATCCAAGCGAATGGATTGATTCAGATTATGACGATATAGGCGACAATAGTGATGCATTCCCAAATGACCCCACAGAATGGGGAGATAGCGATATGGATGGATTCGGTGATAACTCAGACGTATGCCGATTTGAAGCAGGAACCTCCCTCTACCCCAAAGGCTGCCCTGACCGTGATTCAGATGGTTTTTCAGATGATGTAGACCAATTCCCTGATGATCCTGCCGATTGGTATGATTTAGACTCAGACGGTTATGGTGACAATAATGACCAATTCCCAGATGACCCTGAAGAATGGTTAGACACCGATATAGACGGCTTTGGAGATAATGGTGACGCGTTTCCTAATGACGATACAGAATGGCTAGATTCTGATTTAGATGGCTGTGGCGATAATAGCGATGCTTTGCCTCAAAACCCTAAGGAATGCTTTGATTCTGATTTGGATGGAGTGGGAGATAATGCAGACCCATGGCCCAACAATCCTCTAGAATGGACTGACAGTGATTATGATGGAGTAGGTGATAATTCAGATTTCGACCCCTATGATTCTTCTGAAACCAAAGATAGTGATGGGGATGGAGTGGGTGATAATACCGATTTATGGCCACAAGACCCTAGCAGAATGCGTGATAGTGATGGTGACGGAGTTGCCGATTCAGCCGACGCATTTCCTAATAACCCTGGAATGGATTCATGGGTTGGTATAATCTTCAGTTTGACCATCATTTCAGGAATTGCCGCAGTTGGTTTGTTTTTGTTTAACAAGTCAAGGAATCCTGAGTCTCTAAGCGGACCAAATAGTGAGTCCGACACACCCCTTGAGGCTCCCAGTTTGCCTGATTGGGACTGATTGACCTGCCCATTCTAAATAGGTTTGGCAGACGGCCACGGTTTAGAGGTAATGGTAATGGATGTGAAATTCTCCGATCTAGGGATTAGTGCACAGATGACCCATGAGCTCAACAGGGCCGGATTCGTAGAACCTTTTGAGGTACAAAGGGAGACAATTCCTGATATGCTGCTGGGCAAAGATGTCTGCTGTCGTGCTCCTACCGGTAGCGGAAAGACACTCGCATTCGGAATACCTATGCTTGAGAGAGTTGGCAGAGGCGAGCCAAGTCTTCCTAAGGCGCTTATTCTAACTCCAACAAGAGAACTTGCAGAACAGATTTACTCAGTACTAGACCCAATCGCTTGGGGTCTTAATCTGAGAATCATGTCGATTTATGGTGGAGTATCCTACACTAAGCAAACACGAAGGCTCGACAAAGGAGTCGATATTGTGGTTGCTTGTCCTGGTCGTTTGCTAGATTTAATCGATAGAGGAAATGTATACCTAGATGAAGTTGAGATTGTTATTATCGATGAAGCAGACAGAATGGCGGACATGGGTTTCACAGAACCAGTTTGCGACATTCTCAACGAATGTTCGGAAGATCGCCAAACTGTAATGTTCAGTGCTACTCTTGATGACGAAGTGGCTGAAATCCGTGAACAATATCAGAAAGACCCTCAGATTATAGAAATTGGACCTGAGGAAATATCGGTTACCGAAATGAACCATCATTTCTGGTTGATGCCTAACTCCATGAAAAGTAAAGTTAGTGCTGAAGCGATTAGAAAGTCGGGAAGAGGATTCATTTTCTGCCGTACTAGAGCCGGTGTTGACCGTGTTGCTGAAGAAATGGAAAACGAAGGACTTCGTGTAACTAGTATTCATGGTGGAATGCAGCAGAAGAAGCGTGCACAAGCAGTTGATGATTTTGGTCAAGGTAAAACACATGCCATTGTAGCAACCGATGTTGCAGCCCGTGGTCTCGATATCAAAGGAGTTCACTGTGTGATTCACTTTGACCCTCCAGAAAACGGTAAAGCGTTCAAGCATCGTTCTGGACGAACAGCTCGTGCAGGTGGTTCTGGTAACGTAATCAGTCTGGTTCAAAACCCACAGAAAGGTAAGTGGTCAAGAATTCAGAAAGAAGTCGGTTTGAAGATTAAGTTTGAGACACCGGAATTCAACGACCTCGTTCAGCATGAAGATATTTCTCACATTGCACCATTCCAGAGAGGACATCGTAATTCTAGAGATCGAAAAGACCGCAGTGGTAGGCAAGGCGGAGATCGAAATCGCGATGGCAACAACAACGGACGCAGAAGTTGGTCAAATAACGACTCTAACAGAGGCGGCGGCCGTGGCGATTCCAGAGGAGGTCGTCGAGGCGGCGGCGGTGGAGGCCGTGGCGGTGGAGGCCGTGGCGGTTCAAGTGGCGACAGAGGAGATTCCAGAGGAGGCCGAGGCGGCGGAGGCCGAAGCGGTGGAGGCGGTGGACGTAGCGGTGGCGGCGGTAAACCGGCATTCAATCGTAACAACCGTCCTCCAAAAGGACCAGGCAGAAGTAGAGGTCGAGGTGGAGATAACAAGGGCTCATCTCGTAACGACCACAAACGTGGATGAAAGCGCGTTGACCAAGATGCATATAGCATCTTAAACAGGGTTTCATATACTTCTTTGACCAACTTATCTCTATGGATGTGACTAGTCGTATGAATAATATGCCTAGGTCTTCTAAAATGCCCATGAGAGGTGTTTGGTTAGTTCTGGTAATGCTACTGAGTAGCATGGCACCTTTTGCTAGTGCCGACTCATCAACTCCAATAATCTATGATGCAGCACCGCTAAAAGAGAGTTCTGAAGAGTCACCTCTGACATATGCGTTTTCACCTGCCGTTAGAGCCGCATTCACCCGAGTAAGCGACATCTCACTATACACGAGCGCTGAGTTGGAAAGTACCACTGAATGGGTTGTAGTAAGTTCAACTCCAATGGGAGAAGCAACTGGTATTCTTGCTAATACTTGGATAGTAGAAGTTGAGCCTAGTGATGCTTTGCAACACTTTTCGCAGTTACAAGATAGCGGTATAATCGAGACCGCTTATCCATTGATTGAAAGACAAATGATTCCAAGATGGACTCCTAATGATACATATTTCTCAAACCAGTGGCATCTAGAGAATACAGGTCAAGACAACGGAGTGGCTGGAGAAGACGTCAACATTACTGGAGCATGGAATGATGTTTTGGGAACTGGAATTGTAATCGGAATCGTCGATGATGGTCTTGAATGGGATCACGCAGACCTTTCTGCAAACTATGAATCTACTCTTGATTATGATTATTGTAATTACGATGGGGACCCAACTCCGAGCAGTTTTGATGCTCATGGTACCGCGGCTGCTGGTGTTGCTGCAGCAATTGGAAACAATGGGCCAAGGGGTTACTGGCTCAGCTCCAGATGCTTCCTTAGCAGGTTTGATGTTAATCGCATGCGGTAATTCTGACAATGATGAAGCAAATGCTCTTTCCCATCTCAATAATGATATCGACATCTACAGTAATAGTTGGGGCCCACCTGATACTGGAGACTATCTAGGAACTGCTGGGCCACTGATTTTAGCAGCGTTTGAAGATGATGCTTACAATGGCAGAAATGGACTTGGAAATACAATTACTTGGGCTGCAGGTAATGGATTAGATGATGAGGATGATTCCAATCTTGATGCTTATGCAAACAGCCGATTTACAATTTCAGTAACCGCAGTAGACCATGATGGTGACCAAACCAATTATGGTGAGCCAGGAGCAAATGTTCTCATCGCTTCGCCTTCAGATGGTAGTGGTGTTGGAATAACCACAACCGACTTAGAAGGAAATAGCGGTTACACAAGTAGCGATTATACCAGCAATTTCGGCGGTACTTCTAGCGCCACTCCATTAGTTTCAGGAGTTATTGCATTAATGCTAGAAGCAAATAACAATCTTACATGGAGAGATGTTCAACAAATCATAGTAGAGAGTGCTAGAAAGAATGACGCAGGCGATTCTGGTTGGAATACCAATGGTGCCGGATTAGATTTCAATCATAAGTATGGATTTGGAGTAATTGATGCCGGCCATGCGGTCGACCTAGCGAAAACTTGGACTACTTTAGGTCCTGAAGTGAAT
>CASIBX010000014.1 GCA_949373075.1 Candidatus Poseidoniaceae archaeon
GAGGAAACAGCAGCACTAGGCTGGATTGAATCAGACTTACTTTCATGGTTCATTTTACTGGCCTTCTTAGCAGGTATAGTCGGACACACAGGACTAAACGCATGTCTACGTTGGCTACCACCACTAACGATATCATTTGCAGTAACCCTAGAGCCAATTATTGGTGCATTCATTGGATGGTTCTTCTTCAGCGAAGGAGTACCCGGAAAATGGACATGGATTGGTGGCTCAATACTAATTTTGGGAATTCTGTTTGTGATTAAGGGAGGTGCAGAGAATGTCGTGGATACTTCTGACGAATGATGATGGAATCGATGCAACCAGTTTGCAGATACTTGTAGACAGGTTACACGAAAGAGGTCACAAATTGATAGTATTTGCACCAAGTGAAAACAACTCTGCAGTGAGTATGAAAATTTCACTAGGAATTCCTCTTACTGTTGTCAATAGAAATGACTCAAGAAAGGATGTACACCAGTATGCGATTGGAGGAACACCTTGCGATTGTATAATCGCAGCATTAGATGGTGGATTGAAGAAGTTAATGCCGGGGGTAATTCCAAAGTTGGTGGTCAGTGGAATCAACCTTGGACCAAATATGAGTCAAGATGCATATCATAGTGGAACTATGGCTGCAGCAAGAGAGGCGGGCATGTATGGTGTACCTGCAATAGCATCTTCTTGGTCTTCATTTGACCCTGAGGGCATGGATATCTCTGTTGATGCAACAGTTGGCTTAGTAGAGGCAGCGCTTGCAGTACTACCCGAGACTCCTGCAAACCTCAACCGTCCACATATCGACATTAATGAGCCCCACCTAACCAGTTGGCCCAAGCCTTCCGCACGCTCATGGAAGGATGAGCCAATCACTGCCTTGCGAAATGCATTTGCAGCAGGTGAGATGTTTCTTAATCTGAATGTCCCACGTGGATGGAGCGGTAGTTACAGTTCAACAAGATTGGGAATGAGATGGTATCGTAATGCGATTACATTCTCAGATGATACCTCGACTTTCAAACTAGGTGGATCTAGCATTGATGTTGATGAGGTTGAGAGAGGAGATGTAGATGCGGACATGCTTGGTATGTCTAGTGTGTCTTGCTTGCCTTCATGGCCTCAAACCCATCCTTTAGAAATGGATGTGGATTTGTTAGCATGGTCATTAGAGAACAGTCCTGAAGGACTTCCTATCTGGTTGCAGTGATTACCACATAGATTCTCATATACTGAGAATCAAAAGGAAATGCTAATTTACAAACCACTCGCTAAATGTAACATGCAGAAAACAATCAGAGTGACCTTCACGGCATTTATTATGCTGATGTTGAGTCTACAAGGTTGTTTGTCGCTATCGGATTCTAGCGATGATGATTCAGGAAATCAAGATTATTATGAGTTCGAAGACCACGACCCAGATACTTACAACTGCTTCATGCATAATGGATGGGAAAGGTGTCACATTACTCACATTCCTGAATCTGTTACAAGCGATTCACCTGCGCCACTGATACTAGAACTGCATGGATGGGGTGCTTCGGCCTTTGAGACAAAAAACCATACTGAATTAACTGATTTTGCAGATTCAGTTGGAGCAATTGTGGTTCATCCTGAAGGGATAATTGTTAGCAACAGTACGATAAATATGGGTGGTAATGAAGAATCTTGGAATGCAGGATACTGTTGTGCGGATGCAGTCGAGTTTGAGATTGATGATGTCGATTACCTTCGTGAAGTAATCAAACAAACAATTGATGATTTTCCAGTAGATGAAAATCGGATTTATTTGACAGGATGGTCAAATGGATGTATGATGGCTCAGAGAATGGCTCTCCAAGCAAGCGACATTATTGCTGCAGTAGCTTGTACCTCTGGATACCTTAGCATACTAGATGCTGAAGGTTACACTCCTGTTCCTGTTATGGAAATACATGGCTTTGTTGATGAAAACCAACATTACTCCAACAATGTAGGATGGGGTATCTTGGATGAGGAAAGGAGAAACCTCGAATCAATGCAAAGCGGGGCTGTAGAGAACCTATATGATTGGGCGGAATTCAATGACTGTCAAGGCGCATTACCTGACCGCAATGAGCCTGGAGCAATCTATTCGATTCAGGGCTTTACTAACTGCGCTGAAGGCACGGAAGTAGCACTGATTACCGTTCATGGAGGTGGACATAACTTGTATGTCAATGATGTTTGTACTCCAGATTTGATCTGGAATTGCTTCGGTAATCAGGGGCTATATGATACGAATCAATTAGAATGGGATTTCTTAAGCCGTTTTTCAAAAGAGACTCAATCCAACTGAGACTTCCAGACTTGGATCAGAGTTGGAGTTGAATACCTTCATCCAACAAGAAGTGAACAATTGAGATACATGTGTGGCCTTGTAGCCATGAACTTCCTAAGCTTCTAGGGATTCCTCGCTCACACTCAAGCGGCTTGTCATCTCCAAGGATGAATCCGATGTCATTAATTGAAAAATCACTTGGCAGCACACCTGAATATAGATTCTTAGAATCCGCATCTAATCTGATGATTGGACAATCCCATTCATCCAATGTCATGTCCAAATCTCCTCCTCCATCATAGATTCCAGGACTGCGTTCTACCCAGTGTCCACGTGGAGGCATTGGTTCTTTAATGACTGCAGCAATCTTGCCACCTACCGCTCTTTCTTCTGCATGAACCCCTTTCAATTCATTTGAGACAAACTTAATTCTTCTTGCAGGACCTGGCCCTCCAAGCAATATCATTGTGAATTCTACATCTTCTCTTATTCCATGACTTGTGAGTATGGACGACATTAGTGCTCTAACTAGAACATCCATTCGCCCCGCTCCTCCGGCCATGTCACTAAGTGGTAACTTACCCTTGGCCATTGCTCTAGTTCCTACAATGGCAAAGCGGCGCACAAGATCACCTATTGTTCTCAATGACCGAACGAATTGCGATACACATTTCTTTCTCAGTATCTAGTATGAAGTGAGCACCATGAGAATCGACGAGCCATCCTCTTGGCTTGTCTTCCTTTCCTAAATCTTCGATTCTGTTTGCAATCGTTGCATTCATTCCTGAAGTTTGAATTTGAGCTACTGCTCTGTGGACCAAATCTTTCTGTTTGATTCCGCTTTCCAATTTGAAACCAATTCGAGTAGAGCCTTTGCACAAGTCTTTCAATTCCATTATGTGCTTTGCACCCTCTTGTAACTGAATATCTAATTCACCTTGTAGTGATGCTATTTTGCCTTCAACCGGTTCTGGAATTACATAATCAAGAACTGCAGCTGCATGAATCCAGACGTTGATGTCATCCTTTGCTAGTGCTTTCAATTCTGCTAACATGTCGTCAGGGTCTGGGCAATTGATTTCCAAAGGTAACCATGCAGGGCAATCAACAGTAGTAACTCCACTAACACAAGTGACATCCATTCCCAAGCGATACAGATAGTCTGCAATCAGGTATCCAGTTTTTCCGCTAGATGTGTTTTGTACATAGCGTACATCATCTATTGCGCTTCGTGTAGCGCCAAGTGTTACAACTACTGAAGTAGAGTTTTGATTGACAAAGTGAGACAGCCTAGCAACGATTTCTTCGTGATTAGGGGTTTTTCTCTTGCCTTCTTCTTCAGCACCCCAGAGTATCTTGACACCAGATTTAGCACACTGCATGACCAAATCTTCGGTTACTGGGTCACTGGCAAGGTCATTGTGCATTGAAGGGACCATCATTATTGGAGAGTTACGTCCTCTTGCTGCTGAAAGTGCCATCAATAGCGGGCCATTCATCAGACCGTGAACAAATGAAGCGATTAGATTACGAGTTGCTGGTGTTACCAGAACTGCATCAAAACCAGATAAGCCAGATAAATCTCCATCCCAGTCAGTGATTACCTCACCTTGTGAAGCCCATCTAACCGCTAAAGGAGTAATAATTTCTTGAGCAGAAGGTGTCATGATAACAGTGACCTGCGCCCCGTGTCTGCGCAATTCTCTAGCAAGGCGAACAGTATCTACTGCCGCAATACCGCCTGTAACTCCGAGGAGAATGTGACGGCCCCTTAGGGAGTCGCCACGAGCCTCAACATCGGTGTCACGCATGTTTGTGCCACAAGCCACTGCTTCAATACGGCTTCGCCGGTTGTTTCAACAACAATTGGCCCTTCGGAGGGGGCATGTCAGACGCTGATGAGATGATTCTTGCCGGCTCTAGGCCTGCAAAGTCCAATCCGATGGATGACCTTCATTCCAGAACTAGTACCGTACTTTTGGTTGATTCATTGATATTTGCATATCTGGCATATGCATTTACTGGGATTGTTGAGTTTGCAATAGTTCCAGGACTCTTCTTCATGGCAGTTTGGTTCGGTTATCGTAAAAAAGCCGCATGGGCATATTGGTTCTGCCCAATGGTTATGGGTGGAGTTACACTTATTTTCTCAATAATGCTTTTGTTACAATTAATGGGTCTATTCGGAGGAATCGGAGGATCTATTTTCCTGATAGTAATTCTAGCATGGGCAATTTATTCATCGGTTAGATTTGTTAGAATACATTTCCATCCGGTTTACAAGATGGGTTACAGTGGATATTCAGTTTATGATGAGGGAATAAAACTCGAGCCTAACGAAATGTTGGCAGCGTGCCCTACATGTTTGGCAGTACTAGCAGTAAACCCGTTACTACTTTCACATGAGGACTCATGTCCTCATTGCGATTCGCCACTAGTACTCGGCAGTGAAGAGGAATAATTTCCTAATCAGCGACTTGCTAGAGTCAAGTTCTTCCACATTTCTTCTGGAACTTCCATGGCTAGTCTTAGACCACCCATTGCTCCTAAGCGGACTGGGTCATCGACCACGTGAACATTGACATCTCCTAGATCGGAAAGACGGCGCTCGATAAGAGCTCCAAGTCCAGCAATACCTGAGCCTCCACCTGCAAGAACCATGTTCCTGCGGAATTCGTCATGGAATTCTGGGTTAGATTCAGCAACTAGTGCCTTTACGTTCTCGACGATTGGGTCAACTATTGATTCACAAGCATTCTGGACACAATCTGTGATGTCCAGTGTCATAGCCTTTCCTTCAATGGAGAAGTCTACCATGATTGGAGCATCTGGTGTGGATGTTGATACGAAGGAATACTTTTCCTTCCAGCGGCGTGCCATGTCTTTGGTGATTTGTGCACCATTGTACTTCTTTTGTACTTCAACGATGATTTGGTTGTCGACATAGTCGCCAGCATATCCAGTGTGCATTTGGTCAGCAGGTCCCGGTATTGTACCGTATACACGGCAAAGGTCAGTAGTTCCTGCACCGATGTCGATAACTAGAGTGTGTTCAATCATGTCTAAGGCATATGCAACAGCGAAAGGCTCTGAGATAATCATAGCAGCGTTGACTGAACCAGCCGCAGCATCGAAGATGGATGTCTTGTCAACGTGGCTTGCTTCAGCAGGTGCGCCGATTACAGCAACTACTCTATCGTAATCTTCAGGGTCTGATAATCCGATTAGGTGGGTGATGAAGTGTGCAATAAATTCACGGTCTTCAGGTGTGTCCTTGATTACACCCAATTCAAGAGGCCTGAAAAGATTCAGAGCAAGTCTGTTTTTCAGTGCTTCTTCGCCAAATAGGACGTCTCGCTTCAGGAAATTTCGTGCGATTGGATCTTTTGGTGTTCCAATAACAGTCAGTTCTTCTTGTTCGTGGCTATCGCTGGACACCATCACAGAGCGAAAGGTTCCAAGGTCTATTCCAATGTATAGTACTTCTTCGGCCATAATACTCGCCTATTTGCTCCATTGGCTGACACCTTATCAATATGCCTCGGTTCACAATTGTGCTTTGGTTGAAATATAAATCTATATTTCAGCGAACTAACACCACTTTTCACAGGAATGGCAGTACCATGCAGAGTAGTCCGCATATAGTTCAGCCATTTCGCCACAAATAGTACATTCTTTGAGTGCATGATCACCAAATATCTGTTGAACAATCTGAACGTGCAATTGGTCATCTATGCCTAATTGTTGGCGCATTGCCCAAAGCATCTGGTCCTCCGATGGCGATATGATTCCATCCGCCAAACAGATTTGCACGACCACTCGGTAATCTTCCAACATAGTGATGTCTCTTGGGTCCATTGATACACCGCCCTTTTCTGCAACGATATCTGTACCCCCTGGGTCATCAACAAAGATAACTAGGGACTCTTCCTTTAATTCGGTTGAGCGTAATTCGAGAAGAATGGTTGCTCCATCTTGATTTGCATAAACCAACTTGGAAAAACGATTGATTACATTGGTGATTGAACGGGCAGTATCTTCTGGCCCTCTTCCACGACGCCATCCAGTTTCACTAGCTTCATCATAAGCATAGAATTCAGTTCCAAGGCCAGGGTACTCTAGGCGTATCTCTTCTCCACCATCAAATCCGTTAGCGACGATGGTGATGCTTCCAATGGTAGTGTCAACTAAATTATCATCATCATCAAATGAAATCATCAATGGTTTTCTTTCTTCAGCAGCGGCGTTAAAATGTCCAGTCATACCAGTCATCCATTTGTCTTCCAGTCGGTGCAGAGACGCTTCTTGTGCACCAGATAGGCCCTTTTCAATACCTAATACATTGGACAAATCTCCACTTTGCATTTCCCGCTTGAACTCATCAATTAATTCCGCGTCTCTCCGATATGTTTCAGGTGGCCCTTTTCTCGAAGCCACATGCTCAGGGTCTTTCCATTCATACTGGCACTTCGAACATGAAAGGTAACCTGCTAGAGAAGAGGGTTGTTTTTCTCCTCCACAACGAGGACAATCTCCTTCGTCAGTAGTGCTTAGATTATCAGCGGCTTCTCGTCTTCCTTTGCGGAAACCCCACTCTGCCATAGATACGGGACAACGATTGTGACTTTTAAGACTCGCTTGATTTATTATGAAAGTAAAGCCTTCAACCCATAACGAATCAATCCGTCTTGAGCATAGATTTTTCGAACTGCAAATGTGACACTGTTGCCTATTACCGGCTCTAAATCCTCATCATCAGCGATCAGGAACACACCACACGGCCCCTCATCTAGTCTGACAAATACTGTGCAGATACCTCCAAGGATTGGTGCTCTTAAACTGAATTCAGATGGTGCCCCCCCTGCAGATAACTTAGTCCATGACTCAATCTTACCAGATTTCTTCATTGGTTCTGCAGCAATTGGCCTTTGGTCTCCAATCATTTCACGCGGCGGCCAAATTCTTATTTCACCAAGTGATTGACTATTGAAATTCATCCTTGACGGTCCGCCGCTTCGATAAGATTGTTCAGAAATAAACGCTCCTTGGCTGACCGCATTCATTTCTTCTTTCCAAGCATCATTCATCTTTGTAAATAATTCTTCATCCATCTCAGTTCCAGAAACATCCCAAGAAACCAGTTCATTTTTGCATATTGAAATACTAGCAGAATCTGAATCACAAATAAGATTCCATGTGGCCTCTTTATCTAAGGAGTAACCACATGCTTGCATAACAAAAGAATCTATTTGGCTATCGAAATTAATCTGGTTGATTTCAGTTTCTTCCGATAACAGTTCAAGGCCACTAATTGCAAGAGTAGTGTAATCACTGTCTGGACCAAAAACATGCTTACCTTGAACCGTATGTCGACTCTTTAAAACCAGTCCACTCGGCTGTAAGCATGCTAGGTTACCTTGCCAATCGATGCATTGGTTAGAACTCATTTCAAATCCCTCCCAAATACATGGACGGAGCATGTAGCGCCTGAGCCACCAACATTGTGTGTTAAGGCAGTATTAGCATCCCTAACCTGACGGCTAGCCTCTACTTCTCCACGTAGTTGCTTGAAAACTTCGACAATTTGACCGGTACCTGTAGCTCCTAATGGATGACCTTTTGATTTCAGACCTCCACTTGGATTGATAGTGACTTGTCCCTCATTCCTACGTCCTCGTCCCTCTCTTGCAAAAATTCCACCTTCGCCACGATTAGCAAAACCAAGGTCTTCTGTAGCCATTAGCTCTGCAATTGTAAAGCAATCATGAACTTCTGCTAAGTCAATGTCATTAGCTGTAATGCCTGCTTGATCATATGCACTGGTAGCTGCACGTTGTGTCGCAATCAGTTGTGTGATAGAAGGTCTATCGTGAAGTGCCAAGTGGTCACTACCTGCTCCTGAACCGAGAACCCAGACCGGGTCGTCGGTCAATTTTTTGGCTACATGGTCTGCAGCCAGGATAACAGTAGATGCTCCATCGGATGTTGGACAGCAGTCGTAGAGAGTTAGTGGGTCTGCCACCATGAATCCACTTTGGGCCTTTTCGAATGATACGTCCTTACGAATATGTGCAAATTCATTATCTAATCCGTGCATATGGTTTTTCACAGATATATTCACCAAGTCGTCATGTACACTACCATACTCATGAAAATGTCTTCTTGCCATTAACGCATATGTCCCAGGGAATGTAAGACCAGCCAGCCTTTCCCATTCTGTATCTCCGCTAACGCCCAACCAGAATCTCTTTCTTTCTGGTGTTAAATCATTCATTTTCTCGATTCCGCCGGCGACTACAATGTCTGCTTGGCCGCTCTTAATCGCCATCCAAGCATCTCTAAATGCAAATCCAGAGGATGCACATGCGTTTTCCACTCGGCGAACAGGTATGTTGTCCATGCCGGTGTGTTCGGTTAGCAATGCGGCTGTATTGCCGATTTGGCCACCGCCAAATGCAATAGACCCAATAAAGGCCTCATCTACCATTGATGGGTCGAAATCACCATCGATTGAAGCGAAGGCATTCTCTGTGGATTCGGCCCACATACCCTTCAATCCAAGGGCATGATTACCGAACTTTGTCTGACCCGCACCAATGACTGCAACATCGACCATGACACCTCCACTACTTCACGGTTCAACTAACTCTCGGTCCACAAGGTTCAACAACGACCCCATTGTCGGCGGAACGATAGTCATGTTACGTCAATGTAGGACACACGGTCACTTCAGCGGAACTAACTGCCCAACATGCAACGCTGAGGGCAAGTTCATAATGTCGGATAGAGAATCAAACAGCCTAGGTCGCATGCTTGCGCTAGTGCTAAGACACGCACCAGAGAAATTTGGTGTTGAAATGGATTTGAACGGTTGGGTTAACTCCCGAGAACTCTCAGAATCCATTCAAGGACAGCGTAAGCATTTCCATTGGCTACGTGGATGGCACTTCGAGGCAATTGCAAATGCAGATGTCAAGGGACGTTACCAAGTCGAAGGTGAAATGATTAGAGCAACTTACGGACACTCTATCGAATTAGAATTAGATCTTCCTACAGATGACATCCCTGAAGGACTGTATTGGCCTTGTGAACCTGAAGCAGTGGCAACACACATGGAACTCGGTATCACCACAGGAGACAGAAAGCACGTTCACCTTTCTCGTACTATCTCTAATGCTATGGAAGCCGGTCACGTTAGAATCAGCCGCCCGGCAATTCTTGAAGTCGACACTACTAGAGCGATTGCAGATGGTTTCACAATTTGGAGAGCAGGAACTACTGTTTTCCTTTGTGAAGAAATGCCAGCAGAGTATCTATATCACGTTGAAGCGGAAGACCCTGCAATACAGGATATGATTACAATCTGGGAAGAGGAATGATTACTCAACGTAATTTCCACAACTAGAACAAAAGTTCAGGTCGGTATCCATTGGTGTTCCACATGAGGGACACATTCCACTAGCCATTGCCATAACTTGTTTTACGATTTTGGAATCTCCACCGTCTTGCATTGTGAGCGCTTCAACTATTTTTATTGGGTTTTGTCCCAATTTAGCTAACTCTTTGAATCTGCCAGAGAATTCAATAGCCATCAACAAAGATGATTCAATTTGCCATTGCCTTTTTTCTCGTTCATCTTTATCCACAATATCTTCGCAAGCATCCAGTTCTGCTTGCATGTGTCGTATGAATTCATCAACACTTGCTGACTCTGACATATTAGGGGCCTGTCAAGACTCCCATGTAAATCCAATGGACACATTAGTACGAATTGCATAGCATATGCATGGGCGGGACGGTCGTCATCAAGTGGGGAGGTGGTTTAATCACCCACAAGGACCAACTCTGTACCGTCAATCTCGATGTAATCGATTCCTTAGCCAAAGCATGTTCAAAATCCACTAAGAAATTAGTCATCGTTCATGGTGCTGGTTCCTTCGGCCACATGGTAGCCAAGAAATTCCGTCTTGCCGAGGGGAGAGTTGTTGGATTGGACCAGGATGAGGCTATTGAACGAGTCCGCAAAGACATGATTGAATTAAACAACCATGTTTTATCTTCGTTGAAAAAATATGGCCTCGATGCAAAAACATACTCACCGCATCTTTGGGCCACAGGGACTGGTCCGGGTTTCAAAGGCGAATTACCTGTTTTTGATGGAGTGACAGTTGTTTATGGAGATGTAGTAAAAGATTTAGAGAATGATTTTGGTATTTTGTCGGGTGATGATATAATGTTACGTTATTCTACCGAGTTACCTGATGTTGAGCGAGCAGTATTCGCTATCGGTGGCGTAGATGGAATTTTACGAGTCCCACCTTCCAAAGCAGGGCCAGAAGATCTGATTGAAACATGGTCTCCGGATATGGAGTTCGAGGGTGAGCATGCTGCGGAAATCGACGTCACTGGGGGAATTGGTTTGAAGGCCGCTAGAGGGGCAATGATTTCTCAAAAAGGAGTTGCTGTTCAGATAATTAATGGTGAATACTCTGACCGTGTGTTGGCTGCTTTAGAAGGCGAATCAGTACTTGGAACCAAGATTGTTTCAGGGAACTGTTGATGTAGTGGACGCGAAACCCATTATTTGGCGAGTACTATGTCTGGATATGCCATAGAGGATGTTCCTACTGCACAAGTACGTGGTGAGGCATCTGATGTATTGGACGGTAGTGATTCAGTTCAAGAGTCCCTGATGGCTGAAGCAGTCATCCAAGTTTCTGAAAGCGATGAAGTGATTGGGCCTATTTCTAAGTTCGACAGTCATTACAAAATTGGTTCATATCACAGGGCTTTTAGCGTATTATTATTCGATTCATCTGGAAGACTACTCTTACAGAGAAGAGCCTCTCACAAAATCACTTTTCCAGATGTTTGGGCCAATTCTTGCTGTTCCCATCCACTACATAGTGACGAGGAGTTAGAGTTGAAAAACAACCTTGGAGTAAAGCGAGCAGCAATCCGAAAGTTAGAGCAAGAGTTAGGGATTACACCTTCTCAAGTACCGTTGGATAAATTTGATTTCGTTACAAAAATGCGCTATCAAGCACGCCAGGATGACGACTGGATTGAAAGAGAAGTTGACCATTGTTTGGTCATTCATGCAGACGTGGATGTCCATCCCAATCCTAACGAGGTTAGCGAAATTAAATGGGTTAGTCAGAGTGAACTAGAAGATATGTTAATCGCTGAAGATCCTGACAATGTAATCGCCCCTTGGTTCAGGTGTATTGCTGCGAGAATAATGGATGATGACTGGTGGAGACCGGGATGTGCTAAGCCAGATGGTTTGATTCATGATATGGGTGATGTGTCACACATGTTACCAAATGCAATAGGTGCAGACTTAAACACTAGCATAGCCGAAGTCAAAGACTTGGTTGAACAAAGAATCGAAAGAGCCCTCACACATACTTCCTTAGATAGACTGTCTGGTGCTATGATGCATTTGGTTGAAGGTGGAGGTAAGAGACTTCGAGCAACTCTTCCTTGGCTGGTAGCCAAGGCGGTTGGTGATTCGCATTCCGGATTGTTAGATGTCGGAGCTGCTATTGAAATAATTCACAATTTCACTTTAGTTCATGATGACATCATGGATGATGATGACATCAGGCGTGGCCGTCCAGCAGTACACGTTGCCTATGACTTGCCCACTGCGATTAATGCTGGTGACGCAATGCTCGCAATCGCCTTTGAAGCGATGGCTGTGGCTGAAGGAATTGAACCTGAATTGTTACCATTCCTCGTTAAGAGAATTGGCCGAATGGTTCGTAAATGCAGTGAAGGTCAACAATTAGATATCGAATTTGAAGATAGAGGATTTGTCACTGAAGACGAATATATCACCATGATTCATGGGAAGACGGCAGCAATGTTCCTCACTTGTGCTGAGGTAGGCTCTCACCTAGCGGGCGCAGATACTGAAACCATTGAGTGCATGCACGATTGGGGTCTTGCAGTTGGATTATGTTTCCAGTTGATGGATGACTTAATCGATGTTCTTTCGGATTCGGATACATTGGGTAAGCCTAGTGGTAGTGACGTTGCTCAAGGAAAGCGTACTCTGATGGTGATTCATGCGTTAGAACAGCCTCCTTCCAAATCTAAGGACGACTTAATGGCAGTATTGGGCAAAGGAGATGATGTTAGTGCAGAACAGGTAATGCTTGCTCACAAAGCATTGGAAGATTTAGGTTCAATCGACTACGCTCGTTCTAAAGCAGAGTCTTACCATCGAAAAGCCCACGATTGCCTGGACAGGTTGCCAAATAGCCCAGCAATGAGGGCTTTGAGGGAATTGACCGACTACCAACTCAAACGGATATATTGACACTTCCAGTCGATACCACTCTACAGTACCACCTGGTTTCCCCAGGGTATTTCTTGTTGGATATTCTGTCAAATTTACCATTTGTAAACGAGTCTGAAATTTTGTAGCATGGTTTTGCTGCTGACATTACCTCAAGTTCAACATCGCCAACTTGGAATTTTGAACCCATTTGCAAACTGAATCCTTCAACCAATAAATTCTCACCAGTTGTTCCTGGCTTAATTGGATGACCTTCACTTTGTAACTTCATTAGCAACTCATTTTCTAAAACGCAAACAGCACGGTGTAGTCCGCCGTGATACTTTTTGTCATTTTGATAATCACCGACCAAACCTTCGTAGTCAATGCTAACACTGTGGATTGACAACTTTGGAACCCCGCCATTAGAGACGAATATTCCCAGCACTTGGCCCATGTTAATCACTTATCAGATTAAACTTGAAATCACTCTGCGTAGTAGGACTCAGGGTTTGGATCTGGCTTCAATCCCTTACGAGTACGGATTTCTCCAACTACCTTATCGAATAATTGCGGAGGTAGAATCTCGAAACCGATGTTTTCAGAGTTCCATACAGCTCGACCTTGCGATGCTGCACGGATGTCATTTGAGAATCCAAAAGTCTCGGCTACAGGTAGTGTACCGATAACAGTGGTAACTTCGCCTTCAGATGGCATGTCTTCGATGATACCACGACGGGTTGTGATTTCACGAGTTACTTGTCCAAGCCAGTCGTTTGGTACGCTGACGTGAGATCTCTGCATAGGTTCCATCAAAACTGTGCGTGCACGAATCATAGCACCTTTGATTCCATTACGAACCGCAGGAATTGTTTGTGCAGGTCCACGGTGGATTGCATCTTCATGCAGTTTTGCATCGACTAGACGAACCATCATTCCCATGACTGGTTCATCAGCAACTGGTCCTTTCTTACATACTTCATTGAATGATTCAATAATCAATTCACGAGTCTCGTGAAGTCCTTGGATACCCTTGGTGTCATTGACTAGTACGTTTGTTCCATAAATTGCGAAAATCTTACGCATCTTGTCCTTGTCCATACCAAGTTCACCAAACTTGTTTCCAACTTCCTTTGCATCTCCGGTGCGAACTGCCCCGTTTCCAAAGTGTCCATCTCGAAGTGCAGCAACTACTTCTGGAGATAGTGGCTCACATTCCATCATGAATCTGTTGTGACGGTTTGGTGACTTACCTTCGAATGAACGTCCTCTGTTATTTCCTTCAACAGATTCTCTGTATACTACGATAGGAGGACTTACCTTTACCTTGATATTCTGTTCTTCTTGTAGGCGGTAAACTGTAATCTCTAGGTGAAGTTCTCCCATACCAGCTAGTAGTGCTTCTCCAGTTTCCTGGTTTGTACTAACTTGAAGTGAAGCATCTGACTTAGCAAGAGAACGGAGAGCATCGACGAACTTTGGTAGGTCCTTCATGCTCTTTGGTTCAACAGCCACTGTAACAACAGGGTCGGAGTAGTGCTTAATTGCTTCGAAAGGAGTGAAATCCTTGTCACGTGAAAGTGTTACACCAGCAGCGGCTGAGCGAATACCAGTAATTGCTGCAATGTTACCTGCTACAACAGCAGGTACAGGGATTCTGTCCCCTCCAACCATCATACTAACTTGCTGAACACGTTCTGCTTTTGCTGCTCCAATTGCGAATACAGATTCACCCATGCTGATTGAACCTGAGTATATTCGTCCAACAGCAACTTCCCCTGCGTGAGGGTCCATCCAAATCTTAGTAATCATCATTGCAAGTTCTGCTTCAGGGTCACAAGACATCATAGCCTTACCAATTGAAGATTCTAGGTCTCCGTTCCAGATGTTAGGAATACGGTATGGCTGAGCTTCAACTGGTCCAGGTAGCTTTGTAACCGCCATGTCCAATAGAACTTCATGGACTGGAGCTTTCTGAGCCAGAGTCTTCTGGTCTTCATTGTTACAGTACTCGAAGATTTCAGTCATGGATACACCAGACTTCTTCATGTAAGGAATTGTAATTCCCCAGTTGTGGTATGCTGAACCAAATGCTACAGTTCCATCCATAACGCTGACTTGCCATTCTTTCTTCTTCTCTTCAGGAGCGAATTGGCGAATTAGTTTGTTGACCTTGACAATAGTTTCTTCAAATCTCTTCAACATATCTTCTGGAGTTACTTTCAATTCGTTGATTAGGCGATCGACCTTGTTAATGAATAAAACTGGCTTAACCTTCTCCTTCAAAGCCTGCCTAACAACAGTCTCAGTCTGTGGCATTGGTCCTTCGACTGCACATGCTAGGATGAAACATCCATCAACAGCACGCATAGCACGGGTAACGTCTCCACCGAAGTCTACGTGACCAGGTGTGTCGATTAAGTTGATTAGATAATCAGTTCCATCTATACCGTGAACCATGGATGCAGACGCTGCGTTGATAGTAATTCCACGTGCGCTTTCTTGGTCATCGAAGTCGAGAACACGGCTCTTACCTGCTAGGTCTTCGCTCATCATTCCAGCACCCGCAATTAGGTTATCTGAGAGAGTTGTCTTACCGTGGTCAATGTGAGCCGCGATACATAGGTTACGAATCTGAGGTAGGATGTGCATTACTTCAGTTGCTTTCTTGATATTGTCTTCTTTACGGCCCATGGTGAATCACCTGACTCTCGTCATTCCTCGCCACCTTGAAGGGGTTTATCAAATCGACTACCCAATTAAAGGTCATTCGGTGTGCTGTGGGCTGATTAAACAACTCAAGCAATTGTTTTGTACTGGCGGTTCATTTCCTTGAACACAGCCTTTAATTCAGCCTTCAAATTAGCATAGTTTTTCTTTAGTTCAGCAATCTTCTCTTTCACTGCTTTCTTAGAAGATGCCACACAATTCTTTAGTTCACGCTTTAGTTTGTGAATTTCATACAAACTTGAACGCATTGATGACTTGTGCTCATCGATTCTTGTTTGGAATAATTCAATATCGATATTTCGAGATGCTAATTTGTTGAAGGCTTTCTTTGACTTCATGTCTATCCTAGCTGCTTCAATCGAATGTTTAGGTGTTGATTTTAGATTTGATTTCAAGCCTAAATATCTGAAAACATTTATCCACCATTTACTCGGGTCCACATGGAACCATTTGTGGCCATTTCTGTAGTCGGCTTGGAATGTATGATGGAAATTATGGTATCCTTCACCAAAGGTTAGGAACGCTAGCCAAAAAGAGTCTTTACTGGAGTTCGCCTCAGAATAAGGCTGTGTTCCCCAAATGTGTGCTGCACTATTGATCAGGAAGGTTCCATGATGGACAAATACTGTTCGAACCAGTCCTGCCCATACCATGCATCCAATTCCTGTAGCAATTCCTCCAATCATAAAACCAATCACTGCAGGAAGTATTATTCCTGAGAATGCTCCAATCAAGAATATATTCCTGTGTTGCCATCTAATTATTTTGCTAGATTGCAAGTCTTTGACATTGGAAAAATCATTTTGGAAGTTTTCTTCCTCAATCATTACCCAGCCCATGTGTGAATACCAAAAACCTCTGGTAACAGAATACGGGTCATCATCTGTGTCTGTTGACTTGTGATGGTTTCTATGGTCTGAACACCACTCTAGTATTGAATTTTGAAATGAGCCTGCACCAAATACAGCGTAAAATAATACCAGGGGCCAAGATGCTTCATGTGACCTGTGAGAGAACAGTCTGTGGTATCCTACGGTGATAGATAATCCACATGAGAAATAAAATATTGTAAATAAAATAAATTCAGTCAATCCGGGAGCTGCAAAATAGTTCCAATGTAGGATGACGCCTGCAATAGCCAGTAAGGGGGTTGCTAACAAGAATACTGTGTTCAGCCAGTTAATCCTAGTTGCTGCACTGTACTCCGTCATATTGCTGGGCCGATGACCACCACTATTCAGTATTGGGGTCGGTTGCTGAGCAACACGAGTATTGTTACAACTATCTTCAGCGTGCGCTTGATGCGATACGCTGAACTTCTTCTTTCTTGGAAACTGCGAAAGAGGTAACATCACCATTGCTGGCTTTAGTTAATTCATTGATGATACACTGTGTTAGTGAACGCTTGGATTTTGAAGTTCCTTGTTGTGCGCCCTTTGCTAGATTTGCTAATGCGACATCTAAGCGGCGAGATGGTGAACTGTCTACTGCCTTAGGCTGAGATACTGCACCGAATTTGATACGTGTGATCTCTTCCATTGGAGCTGCATGACAAATAGCATCCACGAATGCTTGTAGTGGATTATTTCCACTACGTTCTGCCATGGAATCGAGTGCGGTTTCAAACGCCTTGAGTGCGCCTTGCTTCTTACCAGTGTACTTACCAGTTCGCATCAATTTGTTTACGAATCTCTCGACAACTGAAAGGCGGGCTTTACCAAACCATGCATTTGCGTGTCTTCCACCGGTATGTGGGACACCGACGGTTGAAAGATTGATGTAAGGTGCTAATCCAGGGTCTCTGCAAACAACTTCACTTGCATCATACTTGCTGAATACCAGAGTGCCAATGCCTGCAATAGGCCTGACTTCTTCAGGTGCTGCCTCTTCTTCGACTACTTCTTGTGTTTCGACTTCTTCACTCATCTAAATCACTCCGAATCATCGTACTGGCTTCTCTTTGCGTCCACGAACCATCTCATCAAGTGAGACACCGTTGACTTGAATGACCTTGTAACGGACACCAGGAATATCTCCATATGAACGACCCATGCGTCCACCGATACCTTCGACCATCACTTCATCGTGTTCATCGATGAAGTTGATTGCACCATCACCTGGTGCGAAGGCTGTGAGTTTGTTACCGTTCTTGATAAGAGTAATCTTGACTGCTTTACGGATTCCGGAGTTAGGCTGCTTAGCCTCAATTCCGACTTTTTCGATAACGATACCCTTTGCTTGAGTTGAACCTGCAAGAGGGTCGTGCTTAGCTCTAGATTTGAGCATACGCTTCTTGTATCTTCGGTCAGACCATCTAAACTTTTGACGGTCCTTTGCCATCTTGGTTCCTGCGAACAATCCACGACCCATGTCAAAACACTCCATTGAAGCATTTTGCCGACCTACCTCCCCTATTTCATGGTGCCGATTGAATCGGACTGGTTGAATGCGGTACGCATCGCTTGCTCAACAGTGCCAATGTTCATGGTTATTCCCCTACAGCAAGGGTACATGGCATTCCGAGATTTACTAGGTGCGGCGACTATAGTTACGGAGCCAACCAGTGTGCTGCATGGGGTTTTTGACAAGTCGAAGTCGACTGGTCATGAACTTCTGGTCTTTGAAAATCTCATCGAGGCCCCAGGGCACAAAATTGCTGTAAATCTCCTAACTCGTCCCAGACTATGTGCGGCACTCTCCATTGAGCCGGAAGATTTCATCGACCTATTGGGATGGGCCATGACCAATCCTGGAACGCCAAACATTGTTGATTCTGGTCCAATAATGGAATGTACTCAAGACACCCCCGATTTGACAAAATTACCTATTCCTCACCATTGGCGTGAAGACCGTGGAAGATACATGTCATCAAGTGTAATTATTGCTGAATATGGCGGGATTAGAAATATGTCATTTCATAGACAACTATTGAGAGATGAGACTCATTTGGTAGTAAGACTGGTTCCTCGGCACCTTCATTCTATGGCCACTGAGGCAAGAAGTTTGGGCGAAGATGTAAAAATAGCAGTGATAAATGCCCCTGACCCTGTTGTACTTTTGGCAGCAGCGATGTCATTTGACTCAAATATTGATGAATTGACAATTGCATCTGCTCTCCACGAAAAAATACACGGTGTTCCTCTTGATTTGGTTGAGCTACCTAATGGAATTCAAGTTCCAGCCAATGCAGAATATGCAATGTGGGGCAGGATTACAACAGATAATGATGACGAAGGACCTTATGTCGACATCACCGGTACTGTCGATGATGTGCGTCAACAACCAGTAATCGAAATCGAGGGGATTACTCACCGTGAAAATCCAGTATTTCATGCATTGATTCCAGCAGAAGCTGAGCACAAGACCTTGATGGGATTGCCTAGAGCACCTACAATCAAATCTGCAGTTAACGAGGTTTGCGAGTGTTTGGATGTTTACATGACTGAGGGTGGCGGAGGATGGCTTGCAGCAGTTGTTAAAATCAAAGTTAACAATGAAGGTGATGCTGTGAAAGCGATTCATGCCGCTCTTGCTGGACATCGCTCGATGAAGATGGTAACTATCGTTGATGAAGATATAGATATCACGGACCCTGTTAGGGTAGAATGGGCCATGATGACTCGATGGCAACCAGATTCAGACTCAATAATTATCTCTGACCAGAAAGGATCTAGTTTGGACCCTTCCAGATTATCAGATGGTAAAACTGCTAAAATTGGAATTGATGCAACGATTCCATGGGGTTATGACCGTTCAGGTTTCATGTCAGTTCAGTGAGTTGGTTGCAAATGGACAGCGCATCGGTTCTTCAACACCCGAGACGCAATCTAGGTAGCCGTCATCGCTCACAAGCAGACCGGTTTGTTAAATTGGCTAAGCAAGACCCAAGTCGTGAGTCTGAGAACTTAGCCTGGGCAGAACAAAATGCACAACAGGCAGTTCTGTTTGATTTTACCGATGAAAGGAATTGGAGATGTCTTGCTATAATCAAGAAAATGCGCAATGATGGTGAAGGTTTAGCATTGGTTTTGGAAGATTTATTCATCGTCCTAGGTAGGGACCATGTTCAACTAAACCAACTGACTGGTGTCAATCTCCTCGATGTTGGATTGGAATTACTCGAAGCTGCATTTATCACAGATTCACTAGAGCCCGAAAACTGGTTCGCTGGCCTAGAAGGTAACGATTTGGAAAGTTTTACCAATCGATGTAGGCGTCTAGATTTCACCGACCAACGTGCCAATATTATCTATGGTAGAAGGTTGGAGAGGATAAGAATCGCTGGGCATGAAGATTTGTTCATCGATCTAGTCCAACACCTACTAGCACACCGCCCTGCAAACCACGAACTATGGATGGAATTAGGTCGCCTCCATGAAAGAAGAGATGAAATCGACCAAGCTTGGCTATGTTATGACCATGTCCAGCAACTAAGGCCTACTGAAAAGGTCAGAGATATATTCCTTGAACGTCTAAAAGATGCAATGGATGGTAAAGAAAACCAGCCATGGAGTGGGCCTTCACTTCGAACTCGTTCAGATTTCTTAACTCGAATGCAAAGCCTTTCTCAATCTGTTTCTGATGTTGTAGGAGAAGAAATCGTATCTGAAGAAAGTGAATCTGTCGACCCGGACCTGAAGAGATTGCAGGTCTTGATTGAATCTGGAGAAGCCGCTGAGGCATTCTTCATGGCTCGCTCATTGTTAACTTCGGGCGAGGAATGGGCTGAAGAGTGGATGATAAAAGCGCAATCAATGCTTGATTAATTATCCTTCAGAGTCATAATTTCAGTAACTCTAGATTTCCATATCGCTGCTTCGCTGCCCTCGCTAATCGAGGCACAGAGTGCTGCTAACATAGCATCTTCAACCTCTTCATGAGATACGAGTAGGTCTGCAAATAGGTCCTCTCTTCCAAGTCTCTTAGCAAGCGTGATTAAAGCCCTTAAGTCCGGCCTTTCATGTCCTGAAAAACCATCTTCCGTGTGTTCTACACACCATTCTAATACTCCGTTGACATCTTCAGGAGATACCTGCAATATCGGTGCAGATTCACCAGCAGATTGTGGTTTAGCATCTACAATTTGGTCGGCAAATTTCACTGCACCATCGACTATGTATTCTGCTGCAATCTCGACGAATATCGCCCCTGATTCTACAGCCAAACCGTACTGCTTTGATATCATGGCGTGAGCATGTGCATTGAATGCGCATCTTGCCGCATCAAAAATATGACCGTATGATAGGTGTATTCTGGCTGCCTGAATACGAGATATTGCGATGGTCTCATTAGCGTGGCCTGCGTTTCTTGAAATCTCACCGTGGACGTGTAATGCCATCATCGATTCATCTATCGATAGATGAAAAGCGGCTTTGTTTAACAATGAGATATCATGATCCCTGCTAGCCTTAGCTACAGACTTTAATCGAGTCTCTGCCCAAGTTAAGTCATCACGTGCTCCCTCGATATTACCATTTTCAAAATGAACTAAACCTCTTTCCATTCGCAGTCGGCCTTCGATTGCTAAATCTCTAGTCTCGGGGTTTCTTGCCACCTCTAATGCACTTTCTATAGATTCAATGTTGATTTTACCTTCAATTCTTAAAATCAGTAATTCTAGCACTTTAGCCTCTGCCGGTGTTAGTTTGTCGGTTAAGAATTCAACAATTCCACTTCCTAATACGATTCCCAATTCGGCTACGCCTAGCCAACTAGTCCAACCCATTTTTTCTAGAAGTGGCTCAAGATTTCTCTCACCATTTTCGTATGCTTGGACAATCTCTTCAGGATTCATCACTTACCCTCCTGGTGCTCGCAAGAATATTGATGAAAGCGGTTTCGCCAGCGATTCTGTCACAACGACCACTCCAGCCGGCTGCACCATCATGACCTCCACCTTCTCCACCCATTTTTTCAGCCAATTGTTGCATCATTTTTCCAAGATGTATACCTGAATTAGTGGATGAACGTGGGGCTCGAGCGGTTAGTCTGGTCTCACCATCACGATTACGAGATACAAGTGCAACTTCGGCACCTGCTTGTACCAACAGTCCAGCGACTCTTCCTTCAAGGATCCCTGCATATGTGTGAACTAAATTCCACTTACCTGATTCGATGGATTGGCACCTGGTTAAAGCCTTGACAATGGCTCCTCTATCACTGGCTGTAATATTCTCAGTTTGTATGTCTTCTACAAACTTTTGATATTCGAAATCAGCCCCATCTAGAATCTCAGCAGCACATCTTAGTGATGATTCATCTGCGTGGCGGAATCTACCGGTATCTGTAATCAGTCCCGCAAGCAATAGCTTGCGTACTTCATTACTCAGGGTTTCGGGAGAGTACTCATTTAGATACTGGAATACCATTTGGGTTGTAGAACGTGCATTTCCTCGCACTTCCAAATCATCATCTCCAAATGTCCACTCGCATGTGTCATGGTGGTCGATTACGCAAATTGGAACTCCCTTTGGTAGTGTCACTCCTGTTTGTGACTCTGCAGCCGCATCTACGATAATTATCCCACCTAGTTTTGATGGCCAACTTGGTTTATCTGATATTTTACGGAATGGGGCCTCGAGTTCTTCACACAGTCTGTTCGCTAATCTCCCAACATGTAATCCACATGCTAACAATCCTGGGTTCGAAGAAGCCAGAGCGATCGCAGAACCAATTGTGTCCATATCGCCATTTCTTCCGGCCAGGACGGGAACAGCACCACGTGTGGTGGCCTCTGCTATCCATTCTGCCAATTTGTCCAAGTTCATCCCTCAAGAGATTGTTTGAGTTGTTCGTAGGTAGAAATTAATTCCGCCTCTCTAGCGCCCATACTGGCAACAGCTTTCGACATCTGTTCGAGGGTTGATTCTAAATCCTTGAGTAATTGTTCTCTGTCATCGACTTCGATTAGGATTGTACCCATCTGTCGATGTAATGCTAAATCTTTAGGCTGGCTCTTTACTGCTGCAATAGTTCCTTCTAACTCTCGTAATTGAGCATTAAGTGAAGCAACTTGTTGTCGTGCATTTTGCACTTCTGCGACTACCATTTGCAATTGTTGAGCGGCTTCCATGTTATCTCCTCAGTAGTGGGGGGTTCAAGAATCCATCACTTCGATTACTCGATTTGCGATTACTAGAGAGCGCATTCTGGTATTCCACATGGCTCTCGCATCTTTAGCACGGCTTTCTTGTAAAGTGAATGAAAGGTTTTCACCATTTACACTTACTTCTTCTTCACTTGCTAGGCTAGCAGCTAAAGATTTAGCATAGGGGGAATCCACCGAAAGGCGGACAGACCACAAAAAGAATCACTCCTCTTCGTCGATCTCACCGGCATTTAGTGCACGCTCGTATTCAATAGCTGCTTGCTGTGCGATATATGCCATGTCAGCGGTTGTTGCACCGTCTGTGTTTCGGCGAATGATTCTGTTGTTAGCATCAGATGCTCGGGTGTATGGTTCCCATGCGCCACCAGCAAATGTGTGGCCACACTTTCCACATGACCATATTCCTACGGACTGACGGGTGACCTTACGGTACTGGCAAACAGGACATGTATACTTAGCAGACTTCTTCTTCAAAGCCATGCCAGCATTACGTCGAACACTAACACCATATCTTGCTCCGAATCTGCCAGTTATGCCGGCCTTCTGAGTACGCTTTGCCATGTTTAAGCCTCCTTTGAGTTGACCAGATTAGCAAGTTCGGCGCAGCGTTGCTGTGCGACTCCTAGTATCTCGTCGAATTCCGCCGGCGTGAAAGTTCCCTTTAACCCCTTCTGAAGTGAATGGAGATGTCCTTCATCTCCAAGAGTGATGTGAATCCTCTCATCTCCACCCAATTCCTCTTCATCATTTGCGTCAAGAACATAACGTCCTCCAACTCTGGTAAATGAACACATAGTAGGTGTCATTGATACTGCTAGTGGGTAATCTTCCCCAATATCGAATCTCTCTGCTGGAACGATAGCAGTTCGCAGTGCTGCGATAGCACCGAGAGCACATGCGTCGAAGATATTTCCTTTGTCAGACAGTACGTGAATGTCGATCATAACACCCAACACTTTCTCACCAGGAATGATACAAAGAGAGTCCATGTCAATACATCCTGACTCACGAATTCCACGGTCTACAACTCTACCTAATTCGATAGATTGTGGTGATGGTGGTCCCGGTTCATACTTTCTTCCAGCGACAGGGCGAAGTTCAGCCCCGCACATAAGAGAGCCTTGCGCAGGTCGGTCTGGCCAAGGTGTTCTAATCTCGAATTTGACACCAGCATAAATTATGGTATCTCCCCAAGTAACCTTAGCGCTTCCTTCAGCATTGTATAGGCAATCTGTTTCTAGAGTAATATCACGAGAGTCCCAGCGGCCTCGACCGTCTATCCTCTGGTCATTTGCAGCAAGAGCTGCAAGTTCTTGACGTAGTAGACTAGGTACTAGTTCTACCATCAAGCCTCACCTCCATTCTTTTCTAAATATCTGCGTTTGAGAGCATCGATCATTAATACATGAATTTCCCTTGCAGCTTTCAAATTGTATTCCATACAGGTGTTGTATTCCTCAAACGATAGGTCGCCATCCATCTGTAGGAAGGCAATCTCACCGGTCGTAGGTAGAATACCCATTGGCAAATCTGCTTGTCCATAGTTGTCTTCAGCCTTATCTAGGTCGAGAACTACTGTGTCCTCAATCTTGCCGCTTGCAACGCCTACAATCAAATCTCTCATCGGAATTCCAGCATCAGCAAGAGCCACTGCTGCAGCAGTTATTCCTACACAGCGAGTTCCTGCTTCAGCAGCAAGGATTTCAATTTCGACACGAATCTTTGAGCGAGGGAATCTTTCAACGAGAACTACACTTTCAAGTGCTTCTGCTGTGACCTTACTAATCTCACGAGAACGTCGATTGTAACCTGGCCTGATTCTGTCGCTGGTAGAGAATGGTGCCATGTTGTATCTTACATCGATAACTGCACGGTCTTGGCGTTGAATCTTACGAGGGTGAGCCTCCATTGGACCATACACTGCACAAACTGCAACATTGAGTCCATGCTTAACCCAAGCAGAACCATCAGCAGCAGGCAAAATACCTGCTTCGATTTCAACTTCTCTCATCTCATCGACTTTGCGACCATCTAATCGCAAGCCATCTTCACGTAGTAATTTTACATCTCCGTATCCGCCCATCAGGCATTCCTCCTATTTTCGATTAATGCTTCTAATGAGGCATTGAATGTGGCCATGTGGCCTTCGTTACGTACCAAATCGAGTACTGTACGCATGAATGCGATTCCGTCTGCGTCACCATCGACCCAAACTCGTCCATTTTCTGCCACTATAACACGGCAGTCACTAACTTCTTTCAGTTGACGTAGAGTTGAATCTGCGTCTCCCCTCAAGCGTGAAATATGATTCATTGATATTTCGGACATAACTCCTTCCTTTAGTCGGCGTAGTCCTACTCCCTTCATCGTTAGTACGACGTTGTGTGCTTCATCAACTTCCTGTACACGAGCCAACATTACGTCGCCAATGTCCATCTGCTCACGAGCAGCACCAAATTCTACCTTCCAAGGTGCTAATGACATTGGTAGTAGTCCATTGAATGGTCCGTTAACATCTGCGAACCAGAGATTGTTACGCACACTTTCGACAACTCCGATGATTAGGTCACCAGATCTTGGCATGTATGCAGCGTGAATCGGGTCTACCGATGTCACACCATTGTTTTCTTTAGCCCACCCAACTCGGGTTGCTATGATTTTGTCACCCATGATTAGGGTTCCAGTTCCTGCTCGTGCACCTGATGAGGCCCCGATGGCCTCCCCAGGAGTCACGAGGCGCAGCTCGGCGCCTTCTTTCGCTCCTGACATTTCTTTGTCTCCGAGTCGGGCGACCCGCCATCCCATGATAAAGCAGACGCTTGTTATGTTACTTACAACTCCTTAACTTCGGAGTTACTATCGACGCCTTTCACCCTTCCAATCAAACTACTAGCCATCCCAGGGGGGCATTCGATGATACATGCCCAGTCGCCATTGGAAAGCCATTCATCTTTGTCGAGATATGGTCGCAAAAACTTAGCGGCTGAACCATAGCCAGAGCCAGGTATTCTAAATGCAATCCTCACCGGTTCAAAAGATAATGGAATCAACGGTTTCAATACGTCAATCGCCTCTTTTACTAGAACATCTAGCCGCTTGAAGGGGTCCACTGAGAACCTACTTTCTTCCAGAGCCAATTCAATTCTGGTTCTAGGATGAGGAGTTTTTGCTTTAGGATCTATTGCTGTAGAATGGATTTCTTGAATAATTAATTGTTTCTTCTGTTCCACCATATTTTTGCGTTGGTTGGTAGTTAGTTGTATACTTCCTTTTTCAAGAATCGTTTTGGTGATTTCAAAAATGTCCTGAGTTCCAAAAGTTGATTCGATAGCCTCACCGGTCGGCCTATCGCCTCCCCTTGCATCATTCCAGACTTCATCTGTTGCCAGGAAGTCATCAAGACTAACACTGGAGGGGTCTAATCGAAAAGTTTCAACCAAGTCTGGGTCAACCAATATCTCGTATCGCTTACCGCCAAACTCCCATCGTGCCAAGACTGCTGAGTCTAGGCTTACCATGGATATATTCACTCCTCAAGAGGCTTGAGACGGTCAATTTGTTTGTTGACTTCTTCCCTGTCTAGGACACGATAGCCTTCACTGTCGACAACCGAGACTTCCACAGCATCTCTGTTGAGTTCCTGGTCGTTAGCATTTCTAAGCGCCTCGAGTCCAAGTTTCATGGCTGCATTAAGAGTCAAGTTTTCCTTCCAGTTATTCTCGAAATATTCGATTACTGTATTCCTGCCACTTCCAATAGCACCTGCGTGGTATGATTGGTAAGCTCCGGATGGGTCCGTTTCGAACAAGTGAATTCCATTGTCATCTACTCCGCCGATTAGTAAAGCTGTTCCAAATGGTCTGGAACCCCCGTACTGTGTGAAAGATTGCTTGAAGTCGCAAATTTTCTTGGTTAGGATATCGATTGGTACAGATGCCGCATAGGTGATTCGATTGATTTGTGCTTCTACTCTTGCACGTGCCACTAATTGTCTTGCATCAGCGACTAAACCACTGGTTGCAACACCTACATGTCCATCTATCTTGAACATCTTTTCAATGGATTCTGGTATGATAAGTCTACTAGCAATACGCTTGTCGCAAACAAGTACAACACCATCTCTGAACTTTAGTCCAGCAGTTGTTGTACCTCTCTTTACGCTCTCTCTTGCATATTCTACCTGAAACAATCTTCCATCTGGGCTGAATGTGGTAATTCCGTGGTCATATCCTCTTCCGCTTGGCTGCAAACTGTCCACCTTAGATGGCGGTCCGGGCGGGGTCTTATCAACCTTGGCGGGATGGGGAGGCTGTGAAGGTGGCAGTACTCTCTAGTGGTGGCAAAGATAGCAGTGCCGCGATATGGTGGGCTCAGTGTAAGGGCTGGGACTTAACTCACCTTGTTACTGTGATAGTTGACGGTGACGATTCTTGGATGTTTCAGATACCAGGTGTATCATTGGTCGAGAAGCAAGCCGAGTTATGTAATTGTCAATGGGTTTCTGTGAATAGCAAAGGCGTTCCTGATGAAGAGATAACAGATTTAGAGAATGGTCTAAAGGAATTGGACATCGATGCGATTGTTTCTGGAGCAATACGTTCTGATTATCAGAAGACCAGAATCGAGAGAATGGCCGAAAGACTAGGAATCAAATCCTTCACGCCTCTATGGCATCAATCAAGTGAATCCCACATGTCGGGATTGGTAGAGAATGGTTTCCAAGTTATGATCTCAGGAGTATCTTCTGAGGGGCTTGGTAAAGAATGGCTAGGTCATACATTAACAAATGAATCATTAGCAAAATTGTCTTTACTTGCTGCGAAATATAGATTTAATGTTGATGGAGAAGGTGGCGAGTATGAAACTTTAGTAACCGCAGGTCCGCACATGACAGGCACCTTAGATTTGGATTACAAAATAGAATGGGATGGTGTCCGTGGGCACCTAATATTCGAATAAATTGCTAAAAATCAGCAACTCCAGTCACTCGGAATGTTCATGTCCTATCCTCAAAGGGGGTACAATATGGCATTCTGCCCACTAGACTATCGATATGGTTGCGAGAACTTCAAAGAAATTTGGTCTGAACTAGGACGGCATGAGCGCCAACTCGAGGTTGAAAGAGCTCTAGTTTGGGCTCATATGCAGATGGGAAGGGTCTCAGAACAAGACTATTCTAAAATCGCAGAAATATCTGTTCCTAGTGTTGTTACCAAAGAAAGAGTTTCTGAAATTGAAGCAGAAACTCGCCATGACATAATGGCATTGACAAAAGCGATGGCAGAAGCAGCAGGTGAAGCAGGCTGGTGTGTTCACCTTGGAGCGACATCGAATGATATTGTGGATACTGCGGTAGGAATACAGTTGAGAGATTCAATAATTCTTCTACGTGAGCAATTATGCCACCTTATTGATGTCACAGCAAATCTTTCTGAAAGAGAGAGAGACACCGTTATGCTTGGGCGAACCCATGGTCAAGCGGCAGTTCCTATCACATTTGGGTTGAAGGCTGCTGTCTGGCTAGATGAGATGCGCAGGCAGTTGGTTAGACTCGATGAAGCAACACCGCGAATTGCGGTTGGTAAATTCCTAGGAGCCGTTGGCACTGGTGCTGCACAGGGCGAAGGTGCTCGTGAATTACAAAGACTAATTCTTACTCACCTCGGACTCCAAGTACCTCTTGCAACCACTCAGGTTGTGGGACGGGACCGATACGTTGAGTACGTTTCATGGCTTGCCAATGTTGCATGTACGTGTGAGAAGGTTCTACAAGAAATCAGAAACCTTCAACGTTCTGAGATCGCAGAAGCGGGTGAAGGTTTTGATGTCAAGAAACAAGTTGGCTCCTCAACAATGGCCCACAAGAAGAATCCTATCAAGTCTGAGAATGCATCAGGCCTAGCCCGTATTGTACGCTCATTCATCATTCCAACTTATGAAAATGCATTGTTGTGGCACGAAAGAGATTTGGCTAATTCAAGTAGTGAAAGATTTACACTTTCTCACGGTTCAGCACTTTGCGAAGATGTAATTGCGAAAACCGCAGATGTCCTTACAAATCTCTGGGTTGATGGTGAGAGAATGCTTGCTAATATTTCTAGCCAGAAAGGTTTGGTAATGGCTGAAAAAGTTATGATTGAACTAGTGGGCCATGGAATTGGTCGTGATGAAGCGCATGAAATTCTTCGTGCTGCTTCATTCGAAGCGATAGCCAATGGTGAAGAATTAATTGACGTGTGTGCAAGAACACCAGCGGTTGCTGCTGCCTTCAGTATTGAAGAGTTGGAAGAAATGTTCGACCCAGCTAACCACATCGGAGTTTCTGGAGAGATTGTCGATGAAGCAGTCGCTCTCGCTCGCAGTGCAATTCAATGATCTACATTTTCTGATTTAGATTGCTTCATTGTAACCCGCACCAATATCATCGCGATGATTGCGGAAACAGTGAATGCAATTCCAACCATTTGTGACATACTGTACCATAATGCAATCAATCCGCATAGAGAGAAGTATGCAACAACCTGACACAATGCTGATGCTAGATTTAATCTATCCATCATCTCATCGCTGATTTCCCCATCATCTTCTAGCATAAATGTGTATATCAGGAAGTAAATTCCTTGGAATGGAATTGTTAGTGCAATAACGGTCAAAGCTACCTCTCGAATAAATTTCGGATTTGACTCTTGTTCAATTCCCTGGAAAAGCATCACTGCAGTGTTGGTACCTAGCAATGCTGCCATTATGGTCCATCTTTTATCCTGTGAAGAGGTTCGGCTTTCAACATTGACCGAAGTATCACTCATGGGCGTCGCTAAGAAGTCAAGGGTTTGTATATTGCCCTGTAAAATTAGTTGAAGTCATCAATAGCGACTAAATCAAACGTAGCGAAATAGTAACAGTATACCACCGGTAATAGTTGCAACAATCATCAAAAGAATAATCATTGCATTTGGTCCATATTCATTTTTATCTTCTAGTGCAGTGCCGATTAAGCCATCTCGGGCTATGGCTTTGGAAAGGCTACCTGCTTCTTCAAAGTCAGGTAGGGGTCTCCTTGGGATTTTTTCATCGCTACTAATCTTACCGCCCATGACTCTGTGAGAAGTAGTTGGGTCATATGGGTTTTCATCAAATAATGACGGAAAGCAATATCCCCTATCACAATTACGCACCAATATGCAAGAGCCAACAGTTGCGGACATGTCTATTGCCGATGAGCACTTTGTTGTACAGTCAAAAACAAAAGTTAGTGCAATCTGCAAAGAGTTGTCTAAACATCCGACAAACGCTGTGTTAGTAAAGAAGAATGAAGAGATTCTGGGTGTAGTGACTGCTAAGGATATATTTGCATGCATGGCTGATGGCGTAAATGCCGCCAAAATCAAAGTTGATAAAATTATGAGGACCAATATTATGACACTTGATGAAAATACACCAATTTCTTCCGCTCTAGAAATTATGAGTAGTCAAAAGCCTGATTCGATTGTAATTATTGATTCATCTAACCAGTATATTGGATACTTTTCCGCTGGAGATTACAGGGAAGCAACTAGGAAGTTGGAAGCGCATCAATTGATGAGTGTTAGATTAAAGCGCTCTCGCACAGCAATATCCAAGACTGTTGAGGAAGATGAACCAGTTGACGATTTACTCGATTTATTACTCGGCGATTTTGAAGATGAAGATGAGGAAGAAAAAGATCTTCCTTCAATCTGATATTGCAGAGATGGTAGTATGGAACTTTGGAAGGCACCACTTAATGGCTCTGCGATACATCTTGCAGTAGAGGCATCATGTGGAGGTACTTCACTTGGCATTCAAATGGCTAGGCAGGCAATACTCGATGGCGGACGTGTCCTTTGGGCTGCACCAGAATTACCTGATGGAACTCGTTTTTCCCAAATTTTCGCAGGAATGGAACTTACTGCATCTTCACGTTTTCATGCCATGAATCTTGTTGGAAATATGGACCAATCGCTTCAGTCTCTGATGAATGCGGCGGAAATGCTACCTGGTGTAGTTTTGGTTGTGCTAGATGATTATTGTCCAGATAGCGGTCAGTTGCCAAAGGATATTGTAACTGCCGTTAACAAATTAATTGCAGGAAGTGATTGGACTACATTACTAATCTCTAAAGGAGGGGTTGCGATGGATTCGACCCCTCTAATCGCTAGGGGTAAAAGCAAGTTGAAAACAGATACAGTATGGCTTTTAACCCGTCCTGAAGATAATTCCAAAAGAACACTATGGGTCGATGGAGAGGCAATTCATCTTCGATTGACTGAAGAAGGCTTTCAGTTCTGATTACTCTTCTTCACCGAGCAACTTTGCCATTTCATCTAGAGCATCATCGTCAGGCTCATCGAATTGCTCCGGATTTTTAGCGGCGCCGTCCAACTGGTCTTCGCCGGCAATAGTAGGCGCAGCGTCCTCTTTAGCCTTAGCAAGGTTAGCTCGTCCACGATTGGTGATGTACCAAATCATGGCAAGCAGAGATAATCCAAATATCATGTATGTGACTTCAGTTGAACTCAGCATATTAGGTGCTGGTGAGGTTTGGCTATCAAGATTTATGGTATTATGTCAGACTCTTGGCCAAATGTCGCCTTTTATCGGCAGGTGGTTGCACCCAACCTTGGAAGGTTGGTACGCGATTTGATTCTTGCCAAACTATCAAACTGGTCGATTTACACTTCGGGCACCTTACTCCTTGCCCTTGGCCCATCGATTTCATTCTAGTTCCGCATTCGCAATGCGGCCTTTCCCTCTTAGTAGATATCAATACTTTAATCGCTTCAAGGTGTATTTGGTCTTCATAATTCAACCCTAAACATTCGAATTGATCTCCTTCTTCCAGCCATTGTGCTGTTTTATTGACATCACCCGATTCTGAAAATGCCAAATATTTTTGATTGATAATCACATGGCCACCTTTCAGTAGTTCTTTTGTTTCAACTACATCTTTGATGCTGGATTCAATATGATCGCCACTCGCTTGATTAGTACAAAACACCCTGTTCCCAATAGTTTCAGCGCTACCCGCTAACAAAATCCCAACCGCTTTTTTTGCAGCGTCCCTGTCTGTGGCTCTAACTCCAAACATTACGGGACAAGGTCCACGTGGAGCAACTAGTCCACGGTTTGTCCGTGGGTCTCTGCAAAGAAATGTCTCAGGCATACTATCGACCATAGTAAGTGATTCTTCACTTACTTCACGAGGCCCCTTTCGCCAAGCAATTCCTTCCCAGGTAGTAGTCAATGCTGGCCATGCGCATGATGCGGCTGCTCCAATTCTACCTTCGCCACCCCACTGGTGTCCAAAATCTAGGACCTCAGATTTACCCCTTACCGCTTGCCAGTAGTATTTTTCATCCGGCTGTTCTTTGAATAAAGTCATTCCAGGGTCTGAAGGATATTGTTCACGCTCTGAATGTTCAGAGACTGAAATCATTCCTTTCAGTGGTTCAATATTGTCTTTCCAATATTGGTCTAGCCATTCAATAATTGAATCATCAGCAAAGATTTCCACCGATAATGCTGCATTACCTCGTGTCCTTCTTGCTGCAAATGGCCAGAGTCTAGTTAGTCGAGGTTCTCCGTGTTCACACGGCAGAGCATTTAGCAAATCATGGAAAACTAATGTCGTACAACCCCCTTCAAGGGAGTCTGTATCGTCAAGACCTAGCCACATATCTATTCCACCGGGTTGAAATCATCGCCTGCATCACCTTGGATGATTCTTTCTATCACGCTAGTAATTCCTACGTCCTCTTCAACTTGGAATAGTCTAGCACCAACAGCCCAACCTGCACCCATGTCAGAGTTTCGATCTCCTACCATGAGGTCCAGTGGGTGAATCGGTTTGGGTTTTTGGCCCCACCAATTAACTCCTGCATGACATTCTTTTCGAATTATTCGAGATGCATGATTTAACATTCCAGGTTTTGGTTTTCTACAATCACATTGATCTCGATTTCTATGTGGGCAAGTCATCAAAACGTCAAATCCCCCAATTTCTTTTTGTAATTTAGAATGAATTGATTTAATCGTATCTTCTCCCCATTTGCCACGCATAATTGCCGACTGGTTGGTTACTATGACAATTCTATAACCTAGGGATCTGAGTGCCATTATCGCTTCCTTACTTCCTCTGATAATACGTAACTCTTCAGGGGAGTTGATGTAATTGGGACTTCCGTAATTCAATACGCCATCACGGTCAATAAATGCTATCGCACCGTTCCATTCGACCTCCATGTCTTGGTGGTTGATCTCGGCTATTGGCCCTTCCATTGTTCTCCCGTGAACGAATCATACCTATCTGCATTCAGGAGAAGTCCTTAGAGTAAGTGACCTTCTGCCACAGACAATGGCGGGTGACTTCTTTGTCGATAAGTCAATTGCTACCATTCTTGGTGCAATTGGAATGTCCATACTTCTAGTCACTTGGAAAATGCGTTCTGGCCGTTTAGAACCAATCGCTCCAATCGGATGGCTACTTACTGGTTTTTATTTCTTTAATGACACTTTATTTTACTATGGACATGAAGACCTAGTACTTACTGTAATGAGTATACTAACCCTCCCTGGTGCCGCTGCAATCGCTCTTTGGGAGCGTAAGGTGACCATTGGGAAAGATGCCAATGCCCTTCGTTGGTTTCGCGGAGCTGTTGGCGCAGCGGGTCTGCCTTACCTTCTAATCGCTCATGTTCCAATTCTAAACATTCTAGCGATTTGGTTTGTAGCTTGGCAATCGGCTGCCCTCCTGTCCTTTGCAGGCGGATCTGATGTTACCCTTGGGGAAACATTTGCCAACCAAAGCGATGGTACAAGTGTTCAGTGGGAAAACTGGGATGGAAATCAGTGGTTCTTAACTGAAGAAATGTCTGAGTATTCATTTCACACAGAATTATTAGTTAATGGTGAACCAATTTACATCAATTTCGTACTTGCCTGTACTGCAATCCAATCGATGATAATTTTCGTTGGAGCAATTTCAGTGTTGGACATCGACTGGAAAAAGAGATTACGAGCCCTCTTCATCGCATTATCCCTTATCCATATACTGAACTTGTTTAGAAATGCTGGATTAATTTGGTTACAGTTAGGATATCCTGACTGGAGATGGTTGAACCTAACCATATTCGAATTTGGGCATTCTTATGCCTCTCGTTTTGTATCACTAGGTGCAATGTTCTTGCTAGCGCTAGTTCTATTCGAAATGTTACCACAAATGCATAGACACGTACTTGCTTTACTTCGTCCCCTCGGATTATCTCCGGGTAAGAAAAAGTAATCAATCGTACAAATCTGATACGGTCATGTCTTCTGGTACTTCCTTAGTAGGAGGTCCCAAATCTAGAGCAGGAGGTACATCCTGCACAGGTGGATTCATAGTAATCGGTTGTAATGTATTGTTAGAATCACCGAGCATTGCTTCGGTCATATTGTCCTTCTGATATTCCCATGCATACTCGGGTTCTCTCTTCGACCTGATAACCATGAAACCAAGTACTGAAACAAGAATGATTCCAAGCATTCCTGCTGAAACCCAAACTAAATCATTATCCACAGATGCTATGATATCTGAATTATCACCAACTCCATCACCATCTGAATCTGTATCTTCTTTAGGATCATCAGGGAATGCATCCTTATCGTCAGGTGTACCATCACCGTCTCTGTCTAAGGGGTCGTAAGTCGTCACACAGTTTTCAGCGTGGTCTTCTATCTCATCAAGTTGAATGAACAAGTCATTATTTCGGTCCATTTCAAAGAAATCATACTCATTCTTCCATGCAATGCTGGATAGGAACTCGATGCTACCACCATCTGTAGCAATTTGGTCCATCGTTATCCACAACTCATTTTCACAAGTACATGCTTCAGCTTTGAGTTCATCAATTCCAATGACTCCATCCTTGTTTACGTCTACTTGCTCGAAATCGAATTCGTCATCGAAATCCCCAATCTCTGATTGTGAAATGTCGCCGTCCTCATTTGCATCGACCTGTGTGAACAATTCATCAGCTATTTCGTCACAAGACAATATTTCTTCTTCATTAATTGGGTCGACTGGTTCTGGATCAGGGTCTGGACCTGGCATACCAAATCCATCCCAAGTAGCTAATATTGAAATATCCTCGATGTCACTGTTTGCAACCATGGTAATGTCAATCCGTCCAGTTACGAAAAATATGTTTAATTCTTCATCAGCTTGGCCATAATCAGACTCATAATCCATGTTTTCTGACATTTGTCTTCCACCTGGTCCGCCACCTGGCCCGCCGCCTTCTTCAAAGTCCCCCCAATCGATGCTTTCTGCTTCTGCAAAGAGTCCAAGGTCTCCTTCACCACCCCATGTTTGGATATTCAATTCCATGGCATCTTCATCACCTAAGTCGATAAAGAAGTACAATTCTTCACCTTCTGGTGCATTGATTCCAGATACTTCTTCTTCATTGAATAATTGAATTGGTTCACCGTCATATGACCAGATGTACCTGTCGGTAAAAGATGCAGTAATGTCGATTCGACTGTAGAACTCTTCACTTCCTAGCAAGATGTACCAGCGCCCCGGAGTTGGGTCATTGAAACCAATTTTATCTCCAGCGCCTGGTGCATTGGAATGCTTGTCGTATGTGGTCCAAGTTGGATATTCTTCAAGTCGCATCATCAACTTAGCTTCTCCATCACCATTATCTAAATCAACTTCGAGTCTTTCAGTTCCTACTGGTACATCGATGTAGAAGTATTGGTCAAGCCCATCGAAACCACTCAGTGGTCCGTATGAGATTCCGGCCGTCAATTCAATTGCAGACTCAGGGTCTGTATTGTCTGGACTGTACGTGAAATCAGCTTGTATAGTTACTTCTCGACAACCTGAATACGACGTTAACATAACATAATAAATTCCAGGTTCTGCATCAAAAATCTGTACCGTTTCATCATTACCTGGCCCATAGGAGTGGTCGGATGTTGTTTGGCCAGACATTTGCCTGCCCTCAGTTGACTCTATGGCAAAGTCGAATTCGAATTCATCATCCCATCCCATATCTGTAGAAGGTAATGCACCTAGGGCAATGTGTAGTTCACAATCACCCGGTCCACCCCAAGTGTTAACCCTTAATTCAGCCAAACTTTCTTGTAAATCTACGTAGTAGTAAAGCGGGTCGCCAGAATTCCTTCGAATGGTTTGTCCTGTGACAGAAATACCGTCATTTAACTCGATCATATCTTCAAGTTCAGGAGGTTCAGGGGCTTCTTCCCAGTATGCATTTATTTCCAAATTATTAATGTCTGCATTTGAGGATATAGTCATCCAGTACACACCTTCATCTGGCCATTCAAAGTATTCGTAAACGTACAATCCCCAATCAAAGGTTTCAACTTGGTAATCATGATTCCAAGCCGAAGGTATTTCATTCATTGAAATGTAAATTTCATACTCAATATCCCCATCATATTCTTCTTCAAAGTCAAAATCCCATGAGAAAATACTCATTGATAACTCAATTGTATTTTCTGGTATTTCCATGAAGAACAGTAGTGTGTCTCCAGCATTGGCACTAATTCCATCGTAATATTCGTCATTCTCTAGTTCAAAAGCCTGAGCGATTATTGTCCCATCTGGCATTACCCAGGCAGCACCAATAATTTCACCAATCAGACCTTGGTAATCTTCAGTTGTATCACCCTCACCTTCAGGGAATAACCATTCAGATGCATTTGCAGCATCTAGAATCCTTAAATCATCCATCATTCCATGGAAGTGGTTACAATCACAACCGGCACCCATTCTTCCGATGTATAACTCATCACAATCATCGCCTGATTGGAAACAATCATTGGAGCCAAAATCCCCCGCTGGAATTTGTGAATCATTAACGTCTATCAGTCCGGCTGACTCATTATCGATGAAAAACTCTCCACCGCCTTGAGTGTCAACAATAACTTTGATGTGTGTCCAAACATTCTCTTGAATAGAAACATTTGACGTAGGATTTGCAGACATCGAGTATTGGTTCGAATATGCTAGGTATCCATCGTTAAGGTACATTCCCCATCCATAATCACCCAGCATGGTTACGAATTGAATCCCTGATTTGTCAGGGACATTTACCCATGCTTCAATTTCTATATGGTCATCCCAAATCGGGATGTCTGCATCTATGATAATGTGGTCATCTACTCCATCGAATCTCAATGCATAATCTGCACCTTCTCCAATTTCAACAACACCGTAAACTGGGAAATACTGAGGGTCGTCTTCTAAATCATTCCAAGATGCTGGCTCAATTGAACCCATATTCGTCCCTGTAATGTGAATGTAGTCTTCATCATCACCACTTCCTGGTTGGCCATCTCCCCAATTCCTATACAAAAATGGAGTTCCATCATGCCATCGGAAGTCCCCTTCATTCTGTTCATCTGAAAGTCCAGTCCAAAGATGCCGAGTAGTATTATCTCCTAAAGCGAAAGTCTCGTAGATCCACTGGTCTTCTTCAGCATCATCAATTGTAACCAAGAACCCATCGAGGCTTCTAGCTACGGATGCAGCATCACTCCATGAAGAGGCAGATAACAGATGGTAGGTATGGTTATTTGCAGGATTAACTACGGTCTCTAAAACCTCAATATCTTCTATATCTGCTGCAGCAGATGTGGTTACAAATGGGCTAGCGCTTACCAGCAACATTAGAGCAGTTAGGACAAACGCTTTACAATTCACGATTTTGTGTGTGAATCCCTTGTTATTTAATGTAATACCGTTTTTGTACATCCCTATCTTCAGGATTAGTGGATATATCCAGTGGATATGAAAGAGTTGGTAAATTGGTTTTACGAAATATCAACTTCGTATGAATGCTTATGCGAATGGTAGGCCAGTAAGAGGTACTGAACACTATTGAACTCTCCCATAATGTCTTGGGGGTATGATAGAACCCTTGCGAAAACCTCTGTATTTCTTATGCCAGTAAATGAGTTTGCAAGGCTGCTCTTTCAATCTCATGATTTATACCTCTAGACATATTGGTAAGTACATGGCAGCAGACCTTCAATCTCCTTCTTTCAGTACGATTGAAGTACACGCTAATGTTGTTCAAACGATTCTACCCCTGGCGGTCGTTTAGCGTGCATCGCAAGAACTTCGGCCGCAATCGTGTACTTCAGCCTTCAGCGAGCTACACTCCTGCCAACGAGCAGGAAGTCTTGGAGATTCTAAATAGGCATCAAGGTCAGAGTATCCGTGCTGTTGGTAGATTGCATAGTTGGAGTGAGGCTATAATTGGCGATGGTGTTCAAATGGATTTGCGTCGATTGAACGATGTATTGCTCGAGCCAGATGGTGATGAGTTTGTTGCCACTGTTGGGGCAGGTTGTCAAGTCAAGCGTCTTCTCAAGGAACTGAATCGCGGCGGTGCCACCCTACATTCGCTTGGTCTAATCGATGTACAAACCATTGCGGGTGCTATCTCCACAGGAACTCATGGGTCTGGTCGCCACAGTATGTCGCACTATGTCGAAGAGGTGCGACTGGCACGATATGACGAATCAACCGGAAATGCATTCATCGATGAAGTGAGTGCAGGAGATAATTTGTTGGCAGCCCGTTGTTCACTGGGTTCGCTTGGAATTATTCTGTCCGTGAAAATTAGATGCCGTGCGCAGTATAACGTGCAGGAGCACTTCACCGAGTCTCGAAGGCTGGATGATGTTCTGGCTGCTGAAGAATCATACCCTCTCCAGCAGTTTTATTTCATTCCATGGCGATGGTCATACTTCATTCAACACCGCTGTGAAGATACTGCTAAGCGGTCGTTCCTCGCCAGAATGTATCGCCTCTACTGGTTGGGAGTGATGGACTACGGTATGCATCTGAAGATATTATTCCTAGAGCGTGTGTTGCGAAGCCGGCGCATGATTCGGTTTACTTTCCGCCGTCTAGTATCTTTATTCCTTATTCGTAAGTGGAAGGTCACAGATCGCTCCTCGTCCATGTTAGTGATGAAGCACGAGGCTTTTAGACACATTGAGATTGAATTATTCGTACCACGAGACCAGTTGACCAGAGGCCCTCAAGGTTTACCAAAGAAGTCATCGAGGTTGCAGGGAAGAAAGACGCTACATTGTCAGCGGCTAACCAGCGCCGAATCGATGACCTCGGCATGCAAGAAGACCTAGAAGAACTTCAGGACCAGTACTGCCAACACTACCCCATATGCGTGCGACGAGTTCTTCCTGATGACACCTTGATTTCTATGGCTAGTGGTGAAGACCAAGACTGGTATGCGGTGAGTTTCATCAGTTACGCAAAACCAAAACGTAGAGCGGGGTTCGACCTATTCTCAAAGTTCATGGCTCGGAGTATGTCTCAACTATTCCAGGCTCGCCCTCATTGGGGAAAAATTAGTCCCCTCGAGGCCGGTGAACTAACGGCCCTCTACCCTAGATTCGATACATTCCGCACAGTCAGTAAGAGCGCTTGACCCGCAAGGTGTATTCCAAAATGAATGGACAGCAGCGTTGCTAGATGCAGATGATTAGAAATTGCTGTGGATGGAGATAATCGGGGGGCGAATCAGGGTGCTGAAATATATCAAATATTATATTCCAGCCATAACTGGAATTTTTGCTATTATGTTTTTTTTAATGGGTCAAAACTACCCCACTTATTTCTTCATTAGCTGGTCATTATTTCTTATCATCGGAGATTATGTTTTGCCAAGAGATAAGGAGATTCAGCAATTTTCATATCCAAGATTTTTGGATTTTTCAATCTACATAAATCTACCAATATTATTCTGTTTAATATTCTTGATAGTATCGATTTTTAGTAATGACACCCCCTCCTGGTATGTCGATGGATTAAATTCACAGTTCAATATTGATTTTATCCAAATCAAAGAATCTTTTACTCTAATCGATAAAGTCGCATTGATCTCCCAAACCGCATTATTTGTGGGCATACTGGGCACAGTTCCTGGTCATGAGTTAGTACATAGAAAAAAGAGTAAAATTGACATGTTCATTGGAAACTGGCTACTGGCGTTTTCGTGGGATTGTACTTTTGCTATCGAGCACGTTCACGGACATCACAGAGACGTGTGCTTAGATGAAGACCCAGCCTCTGCAAAAAGGGGAGAAAATATCTATTTATTTATTCTAAGAGCCACTTTACAAGAACAAATAAGCGGCTGGAAGATTGAATCAGAGCGATTGAAAAGAAGAAATCATAATATGTTCAGTATTCGTAATAGAATGATTATAGGCTATCTTAGAAGCCTAAGTATAACCATTACAGCGTTTTTGTTTGGCGGTTTAACCGGAATGTTGAGTTTTCTTTTGTGTGCATTCTTGGCAAAATTACTTTTAGAATCAATTAATTATATTGAACATTATGGTTTAGTAAGACAAAGAGGGACACCAGTGAAAATGAGGCACTCTTGGAACTCTAATCATTTGCTAAGTAGCATTTACCTATGTAATGTGACGAGACATTCGGACCATCATAGAGCTGCAAATTTGAAATTCTGGGAACTCAATCCATGTCATGAAGATGCACCTCTATTGCCATATGGATATTTATCGATGTTATATTTGCTATTAGTTACGCCATTCGTATACAGTAAAGTAATGTCGAAACAATTCATTGACTGGGACCAAAACTATGCTAATGAATACGAGAGAGATTACATAATGCAATGAGCCCCAACAGAGTCCTTTGAGTGGGTACCCAAAACGTGATTTTCTCATGCAAGGGTGTACAAAGGGTTGCAAAAGTTGGATTTAGGTTCACTGTATCCTGACCAAACTATTTACCCTAACCGTAACATTACGTAATATGGTCAATATCCTTTGTCCACATTGTAATGAGGAAATAGGATTGGATGACGATGCATTTGGTGAATTCAGTTGCCCACTATGTCATGAAGATTTCACCTGGGATGGATTGTCAGATGATGGTGATTCAGCAGGTATTTTAGATCAAAACAGTTTCTTGATTGGTTTTTTAATTCCCAATCTTTTTGTCATCATTGCGTTCGTTGTTGGAGCATACGTGGATTCGACTATCGAAACAGGCCGAGCTGGTGATGGTGTTGTTGGGTCATTGCTCGTAGTATCTTTTTTATCTTGGATTACTATTTTGATCTACGGAATTAGTGTCAAAAACAAAGCCATTTGGGGGGGAGCTCTGGGGGGGCTAATTCTTGCTCCTTTTGTGCTTATCTCGGGATTAATTTGGTACTTGTCTACAACGAATTGGAAAATATTCTAGAACATTGTAATACAATTACCAGTGTGCAAAATGTTGAAAACTTCTGATTTGAATAATATTAGCCGGATTAGTAGGTATTTGGGATAACTAATCCAAAATGAACATTGAGCCAATTTAATTGCAAAGGTCAATACATTATTACAGATAGGGCGATTTATGAGAGGCTTTGTTTCCAACTGGGAAGAATTACCTCCGGGTGAGTGGCTACCAAATGATGAATATGGCGTTCATTGGTACAAAACCAATGATGGAACGCATTGGTATTCGACCGAAGATGGTTATCGAATCTGGGAAGATGCTCGTGTTGAGAGAATAGCCCCTTCCGTGCAAAACAATTCAAGAAGTATGAATCAAGACTTCGGCAAGGACTATTTCTCGGAATATGATTTTGATGATGATGACGATGACGACTATGTATCTGGTTCATTTCGAAGAAAGAAATTTCCAGTTGCAACTGTCTTAATTGCATTGATACTCATAGTAGGTGGAGGCGCAGCAGGCTACTTCATCTACGGTTATTTCAGCAAAGGTCCAATGGATGAATTCTACGGAACAACCTATTGGGGATATTCAAATGAGGAAGTTTACGGTTATCTATTCGAAGACAAATTTAGTTTCGAAACGATCTCTGAACCGGAATATCAAGAAGACGGGTGCGACTCAGATTCAGAACAATATAGAAATTCGCAGTATTTGTGCATCTATGATTATGCTACATTTTTAGAAAATTACGACCTCTCTTATTCTTTAGTTGAAAATAGTGATTATTTTGAATTGTGTGTTGGTGATGGTTGTGCCGACTTCTACCCTCTTGAAAGAGGACTAGTAATCGACGATGGAGATAAATGTACGGTTCTGGTTAGCGACATAGGTAATCCCACCTTTACGTACTATGACGATGGAGATATCGAAAGCTATGTTTTATCAGAATCTTGGATAAACAAATATCAGGAAATAGTGAAAGATATAGAGACTGACCTTCCATCAAGTTGCTAGGCCTCATCCTTCACCTACTCGACTTCATTGACGTGGAGTTTGGGCGATGATGGATATGAGTTGATTGAGCACCCAGAAGGTAGTGAAATCAGGTATTGGTTCGACCAAGAAACTGGCCAGTTGGTTCGCCACTGAGAAATTGTATTTGGCCCACCACTGCCGGAATAAAGTTCATCATAGGTAATCATTACTTCAAGACATGGGGGCTAGGAAATGTGCAATGACAAATTGCAATCGATTAGAGTTCCGAGCTTCTGGTTTTTGTCTTAAACACAAAGATGGCTTTACAATTTCAATAGAAGTTAATACCTCCGAACTACCACATTTGGAATCAGAAAAAACAGACGGAAAACTATCGCATATTTGCACATTTGAGGGTTGTAATAAAGGCAAAAAAGGCGGAACTATTTTTTGCAGAAAGCATTTACTTGATGTTAATGAACTTAAATTAGTGGATGAAAATAAAGTGAAATACGATGCAATATTTTCCGCAACATCAGCATTTATTTTCCTCGCACTCTATTTATTCATCAAGGACGTGCAAGTAGTTGGTGAGTTTTGTGGAGGGATGTCGATTCTTATGGGGACGATAAGTACATTGTTATTTATCGGTGAGATTATGAAAATCGAACTCAGATAATATTGCTCGATGAAATTGTAAAATTACAACCAAAGTCTCACTCAGATTAGTTGCGAACCAACTTCACGACCATTTGACAAAGTCAAAACTTGATGAGTCGATTGACCACTTGGAATGTGAATGTAAAGATTAGCACTAATCCCATGCGTGTCGAGGTGTGGGGGGCCGCATTCACCAGCAGCTCCACCTGGACTGTCTTGAGTTCCCCCATCAAGGGTGAAGAAGTATCGTGCACCCGGCCTAAAGTTAGCCACATCGGCAAAACCGGGAGTCTCTGGGCCATCTGTGCCTATTTCCCACACATGTATATCTGAACCACCGTTGGAATCACCCAGTGCTGCAGAACGGTAATGAAAGGTTCCATCTGGCTCAGTACAAGTCAATACGTACTGTACATCATCTCTAGCCAAGGGGTCACCAGCACCACCAAACTCCATCATGAATAACATATCATCTTGGTTATCATAAACCCAAGCACCAGTAATGACCACAGTATTTACACTGTTCCTGCGAACATCTTCCGATGCTTTCTGAGTATGCTGAGAGATCTTTTCAGTTATGTTAATCAGAGTAAATGTGATGATTGTCGCTAGCATAACCATTGCGATAAACACGATTAACGCCCCAGTCCCCATTGAACATTCATCGTCCGAGATAATTTTATTTCGACGCATGAATAGACCTCAATTCAAATCCTGCCCTTCATAGGGCGAACTACCAATGTTCATCTGCAACTCTTGAGTACGGCCTCTGTCGACCATTATCACCAAAGTAGCCGTTTCAACATCAGTCAAATCACAATCATCTAACACCATAATCATCCGATAATAGGCTCCTGGTTCAAATTCAACTAATGGTAAGGCAGTCTCACCATCTCCATCTAAAGTAGTAGCGAGTTCAAAGTTGCCTGAATCGATACGGATAGTATCTCGGACTCCCTGATTTGAAGGAACGCACAATATATTCCAACTTAGGTCTTCATCAAACAAAGGCTGTTCAATATATGGCAATTCAAAGACAATATGAACTTCATCGGGAGGACCTAAACTGAAAACTTCCAATACGACTACATTTGTGATTCCTTTAGCACTAGGAATATTTTGCTCAGCGTCATTTTGGGATAATGTGAACACATTTTGACCGACACCGACGATGATTGCAGAAATGATTGAACTAACCAATATCAAGGCTATGAAAATAATCATCGCACTTGTGCCGACTTCGGCAGATTCATCTTCATAACTGCGTCGCATACTTATCTCAAACTACATTAGCAAGTCCGATACAGTTTAAGTTATCGTGATATGTAAGTTATTGCTTCAACATATTCATGAAAAATACTCCGTAACATTAGTCCAATTTTATCCCGGTAAAAGTCTAAAGCCAATTGATAAATGTACAATATGTGCCTAGTGAATTAATACCAGAATACGTAATTATGAAATCTAGAGACGGTCGTAGATTGGATGTGATGTTAGGTGGAAACCCGACATCAGATGTGGCTTTAGTTTGTCATCATGGAACCCCTAGTGATGCATCACTATGGAGAGGATGGAATGAGGATGCTGTAGAAAATGACCTGAAGTTAGTTGCAATCTCAAGACCAGGGTATGCCTTTTCGGATAGGAAGGCGCAACGAAGTGTGGCTTGTGTTGCTGGAGATGTGGAGGATGTTCTAGATTTATTAGGAATTTCTAATTTCTTTACTATAGGATGGTCAGGCGGTGGACCTCATGCCTTAGCTTGTGCTTCGCTACTTTCTTCAAGATGCCTAGGGGCCTCGATTTTGGCAGGAGTTGCACCGCATGGGGAACCAGATTTAGATGCAACTTCTGAGATGGGTCCAGAAAATATTGAACATAAAAGGGTCACTTTACTAGGAGAAGAAGAATTACGAAAGTGGGCAGAGGTAAACACTACATCATGGTTTACAATTGCTGATGAAAAGTTAGCGGAGACCCTAGGAGGGCTTGTTCCTGAAATTGATATCGATTATCTCAACAACCATGGCCAAGCCACTATTTGGGCTAGCAGTATACGTCGGTGTCTTCAAAATGGAATTGACGGATATATTGATGACAGTTTAGTTTATTGTAAGGATTGGGGGTTTAATCTTAGAGACATCGAAGTACCTGTAACAATTTGGCAAGGTGATTTGGACCTGATGGTGCCATTTGAACATGGTCAATGGCTGATAAAACATATTCCAAATGCTAGTTCACAATTGAAAATTGGAGAAGGACACATTTCTTTGGTAGCGAAATACAAGCCAGAAATGATTGAGGATTTAATTAAAAACAGAAACTAGATCATCACTTAGGTCTGAAAATATTGAATAAATAGATGGTTGTTAGTCAATAAATAACGTGATTTCCTTCACATCATCTGCGATTATTTTGGCGGTTTGAACGATTTCCACCTTGTGAAGTGCGATTATTTCCACCTCGTGGTCTACGGTCATCGCCATCTCTGGAATTATTATTTGAACGACGTTTGTATTGATTCGGTTTGTTATCCGATCTACTACGAGGGTTTTTGTTCTCGGAACTCTTCTTCTTCTGAGACTTATTCTCCTTAATCTTACCAGGTTTTTGACCCGGCTTAGGAATAGCCCCTTCGAAGTGGAATTCATGAGTATCATCAACTGGAATTTCAGCACCAATCAGTTGTTGAATTCCAACTAGATAACCAGATTCAGAATTGTCACAAAAACCGTAAGCAATACCTGAACGGCCAGCTCTTGCAGTTCTACCGATACGATGGACATAACTTTCAGGCTCATTAGGTAAATCATAATTGAAAACGTGGGTGATTCCTTCAACATCGATTCCTCTACTTGCGATATCGGTGGCGACTAGTATTGGGATACGCCCTGCCTTGAAACCTGCCAGTGCCTTTGTTCTAGCACCTTGACTCTTGTTACCATGGATTGCTGCTGCACTGATGCCACTTTGGTCCAGTTGTTTCACCAGCCTATTTGCTCCATGCTTGGTTCTAGTAAACACAATTCCACATTTTACTTTCTGTGACTTTATGATTTGAACCAATAATCGTCGTTTGTCGGCTTTACGAATAAACATAATTTTCTGTTCGATGCGGTCTACTGTTACTTCTTTTGGACTTACATCAATCATAACTGCGTCATTAAGAAATGAACCTGCTAAATCAGCAATGGAACCAGGCATAGTGGCACTGAACAAGAGGTTTTGGCGTTTTTTAGGAAGTAATTTCAGTACTTTGTTTATGTCTCTAATGAATCCCATATCTAACATTCTATCTGCCTCATCGAGAACGAAAAACTCAACACGTGAAAGGTCGATATGTCTCTGTCCAATGAGATCTAGTAATCGCCCAGGTGTCGCAACTAGAATGTCAAGACCCTTCTGTAAAGCTCTTACCTGTGGATTCTGATTTACCCCTCCAAAGATTACTTTGTGATTCAGGTTGAGGTTTTCACTATATGCAGCGAACCTCTCACCAATTTGTGCGGCTAATTCTCTAGTAGGAGAGAGTATCAGTGCTCTAATGTATCTTTTTCCCTGTGGTACTGACCTACTCATTACTTGGAGGACAGGTAATGCAAAAGCCGCTGTTTTACCAGTTCCTGTTTGCGCCACTCCCAGAACATCTCTACCGGCCAGCAATGGCGGGATTGCTTGCTCCTGAACTGGAGTTGGAGTCGTATATCCTTCCGACTCCACCGCTTGGAGAAGTTTCTTGGAAAGTCCAAGTGATTCAAAATTATTCATTATTATATCTCCAGTTATTGTTGACCCCAATTCAGAGTATTGCCAGTCACAACATTACATGTTTTTCCTTCTGGACTTAAACAGCATGGGTCACATTGAATGAAACCAATCACATTAGAGTTAGTTAATACTGAAGCGGAATGAGTATAATGCCTCAATCGTTGATTACTTCTGGTGATTTAGAAAGGTCTCGAGTTATGTTCTTCTGGTGGGATTCGATAGTTCCTCCACCTATTTCAAGAAGTTTAGAATCTCTCCAAAGTCTCTCGACAACATACTCTGCAACATAGCCGTATCCACCCATTACCTGTATGGCTGCATCTGCGATTTCTTTGGCAGCAGTTGTTGCAAATAATTTAACACCGTCTGAATCTAATCTTTGACCTGCATTACCAAGTCCCATATTGTTAGCAGTATCATAAATGTAAGCACGCATAGCACGATACTTAGCCCAAGATTCTCCAATGTATCGCTGCATTTGTCCAAAGTCACGGATTTGACTACCAAAAGCGACTCTGTCTGTAGCATATCTATTCATTTCATCTAGTGAACGCCTAGCAATTCCAAGAGACATGGCTGCTAGAGTAAGACGTTCAATCTCAAGATTACGCATCATGTGAATCATAGAGTCACCGACTTGGCCAACTAAATTTTCAGCAGGCACAATGCAATCTTCGAAAACTAACTCTGCTGTATTGGATGCACGCATGCCGGTCTTATCGATAATCTTCTGACCGACACTGTAACCCGGCATTCCATTCTCAACTAAGAAAGTAGATAATTGTGCTTTACCCTTTTCATTGACACCTGTTCTTGCGTAAACCCATACCACGTCAGCAGGAGTTCCTTCATTATCCAGACAACCATTGGTAATCCACATCTTTCGACCATTGATGACCCATGAACCATCTTCCCTCTGCTCTGCAGTAGTTGAAAGACCCATAACGTCAGTACCTGCGTCAGGCTCACTCATCGCCATTGCTCCAATCCATTCACCAGAACAAACTTTTGGAAGAATTCTGGAACGCTGAGAATCATTACCGTTGAATTCAAGATTATTTACGAATAACATTGCATGCGCCAAGTATGCTAAAGCAAAACCAGGGTCACTAGCGGATAGCTCTTCGTGAACGATTACAGTTGCTACTGCGTCTAAGCCAGCTCCACCAAATTCTTCACTAGCAGTGATGCCCAATAATCCAAGTTCACCAAGTGATCTTAACAGTTCTAAATTGAACTTCTCTTCACGGTCAAACTCAAGGGCCTGAGGCTCAACATGTTCCTTTACGAAATCACGTACCATGTCCCTTAGCATTTGGTGCTCTTCGCTAGGATTTGCGATGTCCATGACTGTCCCCATTTTGATGTCGGGGGAGATTGTGCTTTTTTGTGTTCGTATCAAAGGATGATTTTCCTAGCACGCTTTCTAGGATGATTTTCATGTCCCATAGCAGGTCGTGACTTTGCTCGACGTACAGCCCTTCGAGTCTTTACTTTCCTCTCACTTCTTGCGATTTTCTTGGCTCTTTTGCCAACATGTTTGAGATGTCCGGATTTGATTTCTGGTTCGGCAGGAAGGTGGTTGTCAATTCCTGCACGTGAAAGTACATCTTTTGCTAGGCCACGGTGAGACACAACTGTTGCTTCTTCAACAATTCTGGACGCCATATGCCTTAGTGTGTCACCGTTGTGAACAATCGGCTGAGTTGTTATTTCAACATTCACATGTTGTTGTATTTCCAGCTGTTCTTCCAACAGTGAAACTAGAAAATTCTTAGTTAAATCAACTTGCTCACGCTCTATCATATGCATCCCATCCAGTTATCAGGGACTCTGGCGCAGTTATGAACTTTCGGCGTCTAATACACACTTAGGAGCCTGTTTCCAATGCGGAAAAAACACTCCAATTTATCGAAATGGGGCCGTGACCGGGACTTGAACCCGGGCTGGCAGGACCACAACCTACCGTGCTAACCGCTACACCATCACAGCCATCGGTTGTTTTGGTCCACCGTCAAGCCGTATTTATCTCATTCCGTTAGAAATCATGACTTCAAACACCGCTCCATTGAAGTTAGATTGCAACTAGGGGCTGGTATGCGCCGATTTACCGTGCTTGTGATTTTTTTACTAGTCATGCCACTAACATTGGCTGAAGCACGTAGTGTACACTCGACGCAAACTGTTGATATGTTCCCTCAAGGTGACATGGAAAATGATTCAGAATGGGATTTCAAACGTCATCTCGCATTCACAGCAGAAGATAGAATGGAAGATGGACAGTATGTTCACGGAATGGTAGCAGACAATCGTATGACAATGGGGATAACTCTGCCTGAGCATCTTGATCAACAGAGGATTTGGGCTAGCACCACATCGACTAATTCGAATGCTTCAATCGGAAATCCAGATGGAGCATACAGTTGGTCAACCGGGCCCGACATCACATGTGGGCGGGTTCGATGTATCAGCCCTGACTGGAAACTCGATATCGAAAGCGTATGCATTAGTCGTCCATTTCGACGTATACCAAACTCCTTGCAGCAAGACAAGGCGAGGTTTTCGGTCGTCAACAACGGAATCCATGACTTGGTAAAGACCTGGAGTAATACCCAGAGCGGCATCTGTACTACATGACCAGTGGATGGTCGACACCAGATCAGCGACACTCCGATAACTGGACTTGGCAATGACCTTTCAAACTATCGAAATCAATCTCGATTATGTATCGAATGGAGGCACTGATGATTCGGAACTTCAAGTCGATGCTGTAGCCCTAGAAAGTCACCATGACGTACCCCTTGGTACGGCGCAGAAAGGGTAACTGCCACATCTATAAACCAATTTACAGAGTGGCCAATCTAATGGATTTAGACCTAACCACCGGCATCATTATCACTCTGTGTCCACGGCGCCTTGCGGACTCGACTCGGAATCAAGGCACTTGGACTACCGAGGTCTTTGGAAAAACCAGCAGGTCAGTCATGGGGTCAGAATACATGCTGAACACAATGACGCAAATGGAAGCGTAGCAATCGAGTATCTCGATAATCAAGGAGCATGGGTTT
>CASIBX010000015.1 GCA_949373075.1 Candidatus Poseidoniaceae archaeon
TCAATATTTGAGGGCATTCTGCTTAGGCCCTTGCGAGACATTGGACATGAACTGTCCATAGTATGACCTCGCATAACCAAGTCTGCTTAAACGTATAAGGAAGACGTGATAAATGAGGGTATGACCGCAAAAGGGAACAAAACAATCGCCTACATTCGTGTATCATCTCAAAGACAAGTCGATGAAGGTGTCAGCCTTGCTTCACAGAAAAGAAGAATCACACAACTTGCAAGTTTCAAAAGTCTGAAAATAGAATCTGATGATTTTCTCATCGAGGAGGGAGTTAGTGCAGGGATTCCGTTGTGGGAAAGACCCAAGGGTCGAGTGTTGAAGAGAAGACTGCTCTCAGGAGAATATGATAATCTCATTGTTATGAAGATAGATAGGTTGTTCAGAATCACATCTGATTTACTCTTCACAATTGAGGAATTGGATGATATGGGAATCAATCTACTCGTGGCAGATTTAGGTGGCGAAGCCATCGACACATCTACTACGATGGGAAAATTCATGCTTACCTTGTTTGGTGCAATTGCAGAAATGGAACGTGGCCTCATTTCGGAAAGAACACAAGAAGGAATGGAACAACTGAAGGCTCAAAACAAACGTTTCACAGAATCAATTTTTGGTTGGGATGTTGATGTGAACGGGATGCTAAAACCGAATTGGCATGAACAGGACATCATCGATTGGATGGAATGGCAAATCAATGCGAATGGAATGTCTGCTGCTAGTGTTGGCCGCAGTTTGAACTCAAGAGGCATCAAAGGCAAACGTGGCGGTCAATGGCAAGGTCAGTCAGTAAAACGAACGATAGGCCATACATTCCACTCAAATCGCCAAGATTTCCCTTATCCAAGTAATTGGGGGAAAATGCCTTGGCATAGAAAATAGAACATTTACATTATTCCTCTTCATTAGAAAACTGAACCGAATCTCTGTAAGCAAGCAGAAGGCAGACAAAGGGGATGATTACGCCGGAAATCGAGGATATCCAATTATAGATGATTTCTTCAGGTTCTATAATGTGAGTTTTGAACATTGAATCAAGATAGAACGCTCCCAATCCTGTAAAGAAAAACCAGAGCAATCCTAATCCGCAGAACCACTTCAGTCCCTTACCCACTTCTCCCTTCATCCACAAAAAATACCCTGTTAAGATGAACACCGAGAGAATGAGAAGCGAGCCCCATAACTCATCACCGAACATCAAATCATTTCCCATTAACCCTGGATATCTTCTTTCCATTATGATAGAGAAAAATATGAATATGATGTATAATGCACACAATAGAAGAAGAATAGCACCCGAGGAATGTCGTAGCCTTTCCAGTTTTCTTGCATTGGGATTTCTCCACAATTCCATTCCAATTGTTGGAGATACTGCAATGAGATATGTCAAAACGACTGGAAGGAAAATCTCAAATGGAGATAACCAATTGACAGTAGATGGGTAAATGATATCCGTCATGTTGATTAGTTGGGGGGGGTAAGTAATATAATTTATTCCTCTTCATCGGTGAATTGAACTGGATATTTGTAAGCAAGCAGAGGGCATACAAGGACAATAAATACGCCAAGAACGATTTGCGAAACCAGATAGATATAGATGGTCAGTTCGGGTTCAATACTGGTTATCGAGCCGATGTAGAACAACCCCCAGACTGTGAAGATGAACCAGAGGAGTCCTAATCCGGTGAACCATTTCAAGCCCATTCCCACCTCTACCTTTCGCCACAACAGGAGTCCAGCCGCGAGGAATCCTGAGAGAATAAGAAGTGAGTCCCACATCTCACCTGCGAGCCGATTAAGAGGGTGGATGAGCATGACTATGATATACAACACACACAGGAAAAGAAGGAAGGCACCCGATGAATGTCGGAGCCTCTCCAATTTTCTCGCGTGAGGAGTTCTCCACATTTCCACTCCGACTGTGGGAGCAACTGCAATGAGAAAAATCAATGCTATTGGGAGAAACATCTCAAATGGAGTGGATTGGTTGATGACGCTCGTCATGTTGATTGGTTGGGGTAACAAGTAATAGAATTAACTTGCAATGAAAATCGATTTGGTACGATATCGATTCTCGCCCGTAAGCAGAAACTTCCCTTTAGACACCCACGCGTGAGAAACTCACGCGTCCGTACCGAAGCGATATACACTTCACGCGTGGGTGTCGCAAGGGTATTGCCGGCTCAAGAGTTATACTCCAAATAATGTTAGAATGCAATATGGTAGAGGTGGAGTGCCCTTCATGCACTAAGACAGTAGACCTTGGCAGTGATTCAACAGGGACTTATGAGTGCCCATATTGCCATGAAGATTTCGAATATGATGCCCCGTCCCCCAGACAAAACCATAGACAAATCATCTCGGAAATTGAATCGGGAGATATTACTCCTGACTTTGTGATCCATGAAAGTACGTTGATAATTCCTTGGTATGAGAGGATTATAGGGTTACTAGTATCGATTTTGTTCATTCCTATAATTGTAGGACTTTTTTGGATTAATAGCATCTTAAAAAATGGAATCACAACTCAAAGAAACCTCTATAAGACTGTATTTATTTCAGAGTTTGATTTAGTTTTGTCATATGTGATACTTAATGGTGAGACTGTAGATTTGAAATATTTTGTTATTGGAAATAATACAAAAATTGAGAATGAATCCACCTATTCAGATGGGAGTGTAGGTGGGGGTTCACGCGTGACAATAATCACTCCAGGGGGTGGGGGCGGATTTGCATTCGCTTGGGACACATATGGAGGAGGAAAGAATAGGTCATATTGGAAAGAATTTGCTCAATATAGGAATCTCCAATACATCAAGAATTAATAATCAAACAAAATACGAAGCACTAACAAAATGATTCGGATAAGTTGCAAGGGGTTATCCGAAACCCCTTTGCATTTTATTTTCCCATCCAAAGGGGATTCAGTGGGCCTATACAGACGCTACCCAGACGTTTCACGACAAGAAACCCTGCAAACACGAACTCTCTAATCAGTTTCCGATTAACTGGTAATCTTCAGAAAGTGGCGTTGCACCGGTTTCCATGGAGATGATTTGACCATCTTTGAAGCGCATGAAAGACAAGACAGCTTCAGAGTCAGAGTCGTTTGCAAAGTGAACTACTGAATGTGCAACGCCCACTTCGTCGTTTTCGAAGAGAATTCGGTTGTGTTCTGAAGTTGGTGTATTGTTACCGCCTACGAAGCCCAAAATATCGGACTTGCTCATTGTCATACCACCTACGTGTGGATTGAATACACATTCATCGTGAATCAGGCTTGCAAGTGCGTCGACATCTCCGTTATCCCAGGCTTCATTGTATGCTGCTATGATAGACATAAATCGGCGTGTGGCCTCCTTGATTTAATACAGTAGGATAAGCGTTTAAGAGGCTATATCGATTAGATATACTCAATTGAAAATTTTGAATAATTAAAAAATACCAAATTTTGTTGGGAATAGATTGAAATCAGAAACAGTTGAGGCCGAAACATGAACCCACAATTACAGAACATGCTTATGCAGGACGGGATAATTGTTCAGCAAGATATGGAAATGGCAAATGTTGTGCTAAATATTGATACTGCTAACAACTACAATGTGTTTGGCGTTACAGGAAACAAATTAGGAACTGTAGCTGAAGAAAGTGGTGGCGCAGGAGGATTTATTCTTCGTCAGATGTTCAATTCTGCAAGGGCATGTAAATTGAATATTTTCGATAACCAAGGGCAGAAGATCGGAGAAGCGAATAAGCCATTCCGATTTATTTTTTCAGAAATGGTCGCATCCTATGGTGATGCTGAAGTTGGACGTGCTAAGCGTGTCAGTATGTTCACAAGAAATTACACAATATCAGTTGGTGGGCAAACACAATTCAGTATTAGTAGCAGCCTTTTCCAATTTAAGAGATTTAAATTCGACGTGATGAGAAATGGCATGGTTGTCGCTTCTATTCAGAAGAAATATGAGGGGTTCATGAAAATGGCATTCACTCAAGCGGATAACTTCTCCATCCAATTCTTTGACAAAAACCTAACTTTAGAGGAAAGGTATGCGCTATTCGCAACCTTATTCCTAATCGATTTCGATGTCTTTGAACAGAATTGATCAACTATTGGATTCTTCTAACAGAGTTCCGACCTTCTCAATTCTTCGAAGGATTCGGTCTAGGTCGCCAAGAGATTTTTTCTTGAGCATACTTACATCAGTACCGATTAATCGATGACCCAATGGGAGTCTACCTCCTAGTAAATTGAGAAGTAACATTTGGCTCCTTGGCTCCATTCCCTTTAGTGCACGTGCGATAGTTTCAGGCTTACAATTACCTTTCTTGAGATTTTTGAGAATCGAATTTGGAACAGATAGTCGCTCAAAACCGCCTTTCTTTAACATCCAATCCTCACCTCTTCGAGAATGCTGAGTTGTCATTGCCGACCATAGTGCAGTAGAGAGTCGGTCTGTCCTCGCTACGCGCTCAACTAATCCTGTGCTGCGGAATCTCTCAAGGATTCTACCCACGCGCGGCTTGGGGCCTTTGAGAACTCTAGCGGCTTCATCAATCGAGACCGGAGGCCCTGAATTGAGTAACATCTCAAAAATTTTGACTGAAAGGGATTCTGGGTTGATTTCCTTACCTGGTCTTTCCCCGAGTAATCCCATATCTGCCATGAATCTCGATAGGTTGCTCTCTCCTTCTTCCAGCGGACCCCATTCTTTGATTCTAATCAGTGCGCTAGGTTTCCCATCAGGTGGTAGTTCGATTGCCATAGCAACATTCTTTCCGCGATTCCAAACCTGATCTAAAAGCTCTAATCTTTGTGAATGAATTAGTTGAGCCCTTACCTTCATGCTCGTTACTGCTTTTGTGATTGAACCTCCAACCAAATAGTAAGACCTCCATCCTTTACCAGAAGATGTTGATACAAGCCCCGCCGATACTAAACGTGCAAAGTGATGGTGTATTGCAGCAGGTGTAAGTCCCAATTCATCAGCCAACTCTCGTGTTTCATAGCCTCGGTTTGGGTTGTTAAATAGATGCTCAGATAGAATCCGGTGAATCGGAGAGAATACACCATCATCGGTAGTTGGTTCGCCCCTGCGCCTGTGAAGACAAAGAGTATCAATAATCCATGAAACTAAGTTTTCACGATTGTTCTTACTCGCAGGTAATGGGATTTCATCAAGGCGAAGGTCGAACATATGGCTGACCGATGGACTAGAGGTCTTGAACAATGCGCAACAAACGCCGCTTGAGAGACGATTACTGAATCATTGTCTTTCATCGGACCATTCGTAATCTAGCGGTCTAGAATTTTGCCACTCTTGAGCATCGATTAGGTGTGGTGCCATTTCCAAACGGTCTTCGCGCATAATCCCACGGCGGCGCAATACTTTGACGGCAGAGTGCACAGTTGCTCTTGAACGCCCTATTCTTCTTGCTAAAGATGCTTGAGAGCGAGGTATTCCATTGATTTTGATATCGTTGATAATTGTCCTCTGAACTAAAGAAAGGCCGATTGGCATTTTTTTGGCTGCCTCATTCTCACCTACATCCATGCCTCTTAGAACCTCAACTTGGGAGGGTGCACCTGCGAAATAACAAGTTCTTCCATTCACTGAAATTATTGTAATTGCTCTACGACTGGTCAAGACGTCTAGATGATGGCGAAGTGTTCCATTCGCGGCTGACAGATTTGATTGTAACTCCCTGTAACAAAGCCCAGGGTTTTTGTCAAGAGTGCGAAGGATTCTACGTCGAAGCGGATGCTCAAAGTCACTGATCTTTGCATCTACACCGCCTCTAGTGAGTGCAAGAGAGGACAGACTAGAGCCAATTCCAAACAATCCACCTGTGGCACCTGCTAAGCCCGCAGCTAGCCACGGGCGCTGAGAAATCCACTGTCTCAGTAGTGCCATAGAATATATTCCTCCTTACTCACTTGTAATGGATTCGGTTAGTTGAATCATCACTTTGACTTTACAGAACCGTTGCAAATCTTGAGATGAGCAACCAATGGAGATAGAAGTCTGCCACAAGTGGTTCCATGGTCGGAAAGGATGTATTGAACCCTTACAGGGGGGCCTTCATCGACTTGACGAATTACCAGACCTTCTTCTACTAAGAAGCGTAACTTATCAGATAGAGTTCGGCTTGAAATTCCAGCTAAGAGATTTTTCAATTGATTGAATCTCCGAGGCCCAGCAATGTACAAGGTAGATAAAATCTCGATTGTCCATCTGCTACCAAAAACATGCAGGGCTTCCACCGCAGCCTCGACTTCCCAATCAGTATTCCAAGAGCCACCAGCAGAATGTTTAGCCAAAATGTCTCGAATATTGGCCCCATTAGAAATTGTGCTTTCGATGTGACTCTCCACGTCATTCAAAACTTCACTTGGGAGGGTCAATGGCGGCTCAGGCATAGAACCGGTAAGAGGTGTTGTGAATAAAACATAGTGTAACTGTAACACCGTCACAGATTTTGATATGTTGGCCTTCGACCTTCAATTAATGCACTCAATCCTTCCAATGCATCAGCGGTAGAAAATATTGCTTTAAGATTCTCTAATTCTTTTGAAAGGCCGGCAGGCAAGTCGGTTTCACCTGCTGCATCGATTAATTCACTAGCCAAGAAGAGAGCGATTGGAGCAGTTCTGGATAATGATTTCATTTGACGAGAAACATTCTTATCTTCGGGATCAAATCCTTCTGGGCAACCGCCTTCGAGTATAGTTTTGATATTTACATCGCTGTAGAAAGCATCCGCAAACATCGAAACTTTGGATTCTGGATTTGATGGTTTTCCTGGGTATTTGTTGGCAGGTTTACCCTTTGATTTCAAAGAATGAATAGTAGATTCTACGTCTGCAATATCTACCAAATTAGTCACTAGTCCAAGGTCTGCTGCAGTTTGCGAATCCATGAAATTACCAGCTAGTACTGCCCATCGAGCAGCAGGTATACCGCAGATACGAGCAGGACGCTGTGTTCCTCCAAGACCCGGGAATATACCTATGCTGGTTTCTGGGAATCTAAATTGAGTCTTACGTGTACCAATTCTGTAATCACATGATAACGCCAACTCAAGTCCTCCTCCTAGGGCTAGTCCTGTTGTCAATGCGATAGTTGTCTTTGTTGAAGATTCTAATTTATCTTGAACTGTATGACCATTTGCAGTGAATTCGTAAATATCAGGGAAGGAATCTGCTCGAATCTTATCGACGAAGAACTTGACATCTGCCCCCGCCACGAATGCTTTACCTGCGCCATCTAGAACTATGGTGTCTACCGAGTCATTCGCATTTGCCTCGTCCAAGGCAATTCCAAGTTGCTCAACAACCGTTTCGTTCAGAGCATTCATCGCCTCTGGTCTGTTGATTGTTACTGTGGCAATACTACCATCGACGGATAGGTCCACATAACTGAATTCGAATGAATCATCTCTCTTCCAAGTTTCTGGAACTGGGAAGTTAGCCAACTCACAGTAATCCTCAGCCATTATCTTCGCCTCTGAAATACCTAGTCTATTTGCTAATTCAAATGGACCTCTAGCCCATCTTAGTCCGACCTTAGCGCCACGATCTACATCTTCCATCGAACAAATCTCTTCGTCGACAATTTGACCTGCTACGGCGAATACTTGGCCAAGAAGTCTGACGCGTATGGTCTCCGCTGCATCTTCACTACAGTCAGTATCCTCTCCAATGTCCCATTGGTTTCCGGCTGCAACCATTTCACGAAGATTCTCAGCACCAACATATCTTGGTGTTTCGAGTTGTTCTGCTAGATAGTCGGTTGAATGTAGTGCGATTGGAGGACCTGTCAGGTTCATCAATGCGAATGGGCCCATACCAATTCTGAATGCTTTCATGGCTACCGCATCGATTGCTGCAGCGCTTGCAATTCCTTCTTGCAATAGTAGGCATGCTTCGTTTAACCAAGGTACGAAGAATCGGTTAACTACGAACCCTGGGCGATCCTTACAGAGGATTACGACCTTTCCAAGGCCGCGACAATATTGTACAGTTCTAGCGATTGTTTCTGCTGATGTATCCTCACCGGGAATTACCTCTACCAATCGGTTTTTTGCTGGGTGATAGAAGAAGTGTAAGCCAACGAAGCGGTCAGGTCTTCCAGAGGCTGCTGACAAATCATTGACCGAAAGAGAAGATGTGTTAGATGCTAGAATTGTTTTATCTCCACATACTTCGTTCAAAGTGTTGAATACTGCCGTCTTGATGTCAAAATCTTCGAACACCGCTTCAATAACCAAATCTGTATCAGGCGCAGTGTTTTCCGTACCTATAACTCCCGTAATCCGGCTTTGAATATCTTCGACTTGCTGAGGGGAAAATATTCTTCTCTCAACAGCTTCAGAAAGAAAATCTGCTATGATAGATTGGCCGCGCTCAACCCATTGTGCCTCGCGGTCAACCATTTGGACATCAAATTCCTCTTGGGCTGTTTTTTGGGCAATACCTGAACCCATGTTGCCGGCGCCGATGATTGCTACACTCTGTACAGGCTGCATATCGACTGCCACCTCAAACCCCTCCATGAAGTCAGCGGCGAGAATAGATTATTCAGAATAGTGAATCATACGCGCCAATCAACCGTTCTGACCAATTTTGGATTGAGAAATCTTCAGCACGGGCTCTAACATCAGCACTCTCATCTCTCAACTCAAGAATTGCAGTTCTCCACATCTCTACATCTTCATGGGGTAGGATGTGATGTTCTAATGGAATCTCATTATGGGCAGGAGCATCTGCTACAAGAGCGACAGTTCCTGACGCATATGCTTCGAGGGGTGGAAGTCCGAACCCTTCTGCAATAGAAGGGAATAGTAACGCATCTGCATGCTGTAATGCCGCTATCATTTCTTCGTGTTCAAGTCGGCCCACCCAATTTAGGTCACAGTTAACATCGTTGGCGAGATTCAATAATTGCTGCTTTGATTTACCCGAAGATTCTGCTCCGATTTTATGTAGAGTTACATTCATTCCTCCGCAAACCTCTACAGCAAAGTCTACTCTTTTCCTCGCCTCTTCACTGCCAATGACCAGTAGGTTACATCCGCTCTTGAACCAAGATGGGCGTTCAGTCTCTACGGCGTAAGCCTCGAGGTCTATCGCATGAGGTATACACTTCGTTTCAACTCCAGGGAATCTCATCTCACATTCTTGCTGAGTATCTTTTGAAACACATATCAACAAACTTGCCCTAGACAATCCATTCTTGATTTTACGGAGGTCTCTTTTGCGAATAATAGATGTTTTATGATCTCCAATTTTTATACCATTTCTCTCACTTGGAAATAAGTGGAATAAATCGTGGACAGTTACTACAGATTTGCTTGAGTTAGGAACTAGGCCCGCTTGCTCTTGGTCTGTAATATGGATTACATCATGCGTGGAACTTTTTATTCTAGCATTAGATGGTCCGCTAACCCATCTTCGCCACAGTCTTTTGATTGGATTATTACTCAAGTTGTGTTCTTGAACTTCACCTAATTCGTAACCCTCAACAAGACCTGTTTGTAATCTTTCAACGAGAGCAGTATGAGTGCCACCTAGCCCAGAGTACGGCGAAAGTGCGCCTCCTCTTGCCAGCATTACTCTTCTCAATTCAATCCCTCATTGAACAATTTTAAGATGCTTAATAGATTCTGCAATTCCCAAATCGTCAGGGAAGAACATAGTTGCTTCAGGAATTGGAATAGGCACAATTTCCTTACCGACTAATGCTACTCTACTCGGTGGCGAGTCATCGAGTAATTTACGCCCTGTCAATGGTGCTAGAGCGTTTGAAAAATCAAGAATATCTTCGTGGAATGGCATGTTTTCAGCAGTCAAGTTTTCACGTGAATTACCAACGTGAACATATCCTTTGCATTCTATCCAATCAGGGTCAGCACGGTTGTCTAGTGCTGCATATTGTGGAATGTGTTCCGGCTTCATATTACGTCCTTTAATCAGGGTATGGCGGCAAACAATTCGAGTATCTAGGCTCGGTAACAAATCAATGGTTTCATCGAATTTATCCCATGCAGCTGAATTCCACTTAGGTCGGCATATTTCATCGAAGACTTCCTTATTTGGCGCATCTACTGAAACGTAAAGTTGAGTTGGTAGCGTCTCTAATTTCTCTAGCACCTTTGGAAGTGTACCGTTTGTAACCAGCATTGTAGTCATTCCATGAGAATGGCACAACTCGATATATTCGGATAGTCGATTGTAAAGTGTTGGCTCTCCGTTTAGAGAAATTGCAACGTGTTTTGGATTCTGGGCATCTAAGAATTTCTCCTTAGGCACCTTAGGATTCCCACCAAATCCTGAAAGAAGTCTTCTTTGAGCCTTGACTGAATCATAAAGCATCTCTAGAGGATCTTGTTCTTCGAGATGTAATGTATCCATATGAGGCTCTCTCCAACAATAAGAACATGCTAGGTTACATTGGTCAACTACCGGTGACATTTGCATGCAATTATGGCTTGCAATACCATAGAAACGACCCTTGTAGCACTGGCGGTCTCTGAGTAAAGATTCCTTGGTCCAGTGGCATATTTTGACGCCCCCGTGCTCGCCAACAATGTGGTAACGTTGCTTTTGCAACTTAGCCTTCAATAGCGGGTCCATCACCTATCGGACCTGTATTGCCGATTTCAACCCCACGCATCAAGGATGAGTTGTTGTTGAATCTCGCATGTGTTTAGGCCTGATTCAGACAAAATCATCGTGAAAGGACTGCCAAGAACGCATTTGCAGCCTTTTCGCAAGCATTAGCAACATCATCCATCCTTTGCAATACACGGTACATGTGCATTGCTGCTAGGGCATCATCGTCACCAGTAGAGAACACGTGCGCTGCAGCCTTTGCTTCGACTTCATCTGCTTCGTGCTCTTTCAAGTTCACTTGCTTTATCAGTTCAGCAACCTTTGCCTTGGCTGTCTTTGTTTCTCCACCAATCGAGAGTTCGCGCATTGCTAGAACTGTATCTTCGTAGACTGCTACTGTTTCAGAAACAACCTCAGCCATTTCCTTCAGCATCTTCCTTGCCTTTTTGTCATCGTACAACTCTCTGAAACTTAATTGCTCAGCCACATTCTGTGCATAGTCTGCAATCCTGTCCTGGCGAGTTAGCATATGCAAGAAATCATCCTTTGATACCATCAATCTAAAGTCTTGTTCTGCCATTCTGCTTCGTAATTCAGCCTTGACATTATCCGCATCTAATTCAGCTTCTATTGTCGCTTTGATTTCATTGCTAGCGTCTTTACCATTTGCTGCCTTGTTAACTGCACTTAGCATGTGTCCGACTGTAACTTCAACCGCTTTAGCGTGTTCATGGAATAGTTCGAAAGGTGTTGCTGCTTTTTTATCGCTACTTCCTGCATCAGACAGTGCATCTTCGACATATACTTCACCATCTCGGGTTCGCCACACAACGAATGCTACTGCTAAGAATGCTATTGGAAGTAGAATGATCATCTTTAGGTTATCTCCACCAGACATGACATAAATTGTTGCGGCTCCGAAAGCTGCAACTGGCACACTAGCGACCCATGATGCTGCAATCTTTCCAAACACTCGGAAATCAACTGCTTTAGCACCACCAGCAAGACCGACTCCTACAACTGCACCAACCAAAGTGTGAGTTGTCGAAACCGGTACTGCTAAGAACGGCATTGAGAAAATCATAATTGTTGTTGCTGCACCAAATTCTGCTGCAAATCCTCTTGTTGGAGTGATTTCAGTAATCTTCTTACCGATAGTCTCCATAACTCTCCACCCCCAGGTCATTACACCAATTGCAATTCCTGCTGAACCGAGTAAGACTAACCACAATGGAATTGGAGCCTTCTCCATTAACATTCCAGTATCATTGGATAGTACTTGCCAAACAGCAGCCATAGGTCCGATTGCGTTAGAACGGTCATTTGCACCGTGTGCGAATGCAACATAGGCAGCGGTAATAATTTGTAACCAGACGAAGATTCTCTCAACACCCTTGAAACCTCTACTCTCTTCATTGATGTCTATCCTCCTCAGAACTAAGTAAAGACAAAACGACGCAATAGCTCCAATTATTGCAGCCAAAAGAAGCGAATTCGCAGGAAACCATGCGGCTTCTACGAATGGGTTCCAACTACCGGATGGCCCCCCGTCTTTTGGCTTGAAAGGTAACCAGTCGCCTTTATTTTCAATCCAACCATTCGTTTGTGCTTTAGCAAAGAATCCTTTGAGGGCTTTGAATTGTAGAGCAAGACCCAAGACAAAGAAAGTAGGGAATGCTAGAATTGGCGCTAGCCATTTCGACCTACTTTCAGGATTTTCTGCATCAAGAATTGTTTTCTTTATTATCCAATAAGAGAAGAAAGCTAAGAGGCCACCCATCAAAGGACTTGCGACCCAACTCATCACCACTTTCTGAACAACTTCCCAGTTGATGTAAGAGGTATTGTGGTCGACCTCAAGAACAAGCCCTACCCCAATTATCCCGCCGATGATAGAATGTGTTGTTGAAACCGGGAGGCCAAATCTTGTTGCTATAGTCAACCAAGTTGCAGCAGCCATCATTGCGGCAATAAAGCCAAATGCAATATCTTGAGAGATTTCAGGAGTTACTGTCGAGAAATCTACTTCCAAAATCCCTTTCCTAACAGTGTCAGTTACTGCATCTCCGGCGAAAAATGCACCACAGAATTCGAAGATTGCAGCAATAATCACTGCTTGCTTCAATGTCAGTGCACGAGAACCAACAGAGGTCCCCATAGCATTAGCAACATCATTAGCACCAATGTTCCATGCCATGTAAGCACAGACAATCAAAGCAAGCCCAATTACAACCATCGTGATGGGTTCCATCAATAGTTTCTGTAGCAAGTAGGTATATCACCTGTGGCCCATGTAATCTATATAGGCGTAAATAGTGGAAGAAATGATACTGATGTCTTACGGACCTGGCGACATAGATGTACGAAAGGTACAGTTAACCGGTGGCTCGACATATACTCTCAGTTTACCTAAGCCGTGGGTAGATGAAATGTCTCTAAGTCCTAGAGACGGAGTCCGAATTGACTGGAGGCCGAGTGGCGCTCTAAGACTAACTCCAAGCGACATGATAGATTACCAAGAAAAGCGAGTTTTCATCGATGCTGGTAAATTGCCGAAGGACTCTCTTCATGATCACCTTATGGGCGCATATTTGTCAGGAGTTGACAAAATTAAGATCCGGTTCAATCCTGACAATTATAAATTATTCAGGAAACAAATACGTAGATTTTTGAGAAATACTCGTGGTTTCGAAATCATGGATGAATCTGAGAAAGGTGTAGAACTAATTTGCTTAATCAATGCATCAGATATGCCATTGAGTGCAAGTATTAACAGAATGTATTTGCAATTAAGTTCACTCACCCGAGATATTGTATCTGTCCTTGAAGGTGACGATTTAGATTTGATTAGCGATGCTGAAGAACGTGAGGCTGAAGTTGATGCATTGCTTTACCTTGTTGAAAGGCAGGTATGTGTAGCACTAGATTCACACCTAGTAGCTACTTCGCTAAAATTAGGAAGGAATCAGGCAGTTGAGCATTCTAATTTGGCTCGCTCCTTAGAGAGAATGATGGATCACGCTCTACAAATGGCTGAATTAACAAAAGCGTCTGATAATCAAAAAGTTACAGATAATCAGCCTCTTATATCACCGATTTCGGTTTGGCAAAGGGCAATTAAGCAACTGATGATCACTATTCGAACAAGGGATTCAAACGAAATCGAAGAGGCTAGGTCATCATTAAAACAAGCCCAAACCGCAATCATGAACTTTGAAGAACAATTGGTTGAGGGAAGAAAATTATCAAAAAAGGATTTGTTTCAATTTAGAATGTCTGAGTCGATTAGACGATTGTGCGCATATGCGAGAGATTTTGGAGAAATTCTACTCAACATCAAGATGTACGATGAGATGATTATTGACAAATCGGACGGTTGAAACTTAGTGTTTTTTGAAACACTTAGTTTATGCATTACACCCAAAACGCATTATAGAGGCGGTTCCAAAAGTAAACTGGGGAGAACAATGGATAGTGAACTAGACTCTTGGGTTGAAGAAGTAATGGCTAAACAACAATATCGAAATGGAATATTTTCTTCGACGGGAATATTTGAGTGGTTGAGAAAGAAAACCTTTGGCTGATTAAACAATAGCAGAATCGCCACAGATTAGTGCTCTGGTAAACTAATTTGAAATGGGCATACCAAACAGCAATTGATATACGATTACTTCGTCATGTTGGATATTGGTGGTCGTTATGATTGAAGTCAATAGCCTTACTAAATCGTTCGGCACTGGAACGAATAAACTGCAAGTGCTCAAGGGCATCGATATGAAAATCGAAAGGGGCGAATTAGTAGCCTTGATGGGTCCATCTGGATGTGGCAAATCTACACTGCTGAATATTATCGGAGGATTGCTTCCTGCAGACTCTGGTGAGATTGAACTTAACTCCCGGAAATATGGACTGAAAAATCCGTCTGCAGTAGTAGATGTACGAAGAACAATGGTGGGCTGGATATTCCAAGATTTCCACTTGCTAGACCATCTTTCTGCATTGGACAATGTGGCTATGGCTTTAGAAATCTCAGGCGTTCCTTCTAAAGAGGCAGAAAAGAGAGCTTTAGATGCCCTTGACAGGGTCAATCTGGGCGATAGAGTCGACCATGTACCCGACCAATTATCGGGTGGCCAACAACAACGTGTTGCTATCGCTCGTGCAATCGCTGGTAACAGACCACTACTACTTGCGGATGAGCCAACTGGAAATCTCGATATTGCATCGGGTGCAGAAGTTTTGCAATTGTTCAAGGAATTATGTCATGATGAAGAAAACCCAATTTCGATTCTAATGGTAACTCACGACCCTGACTTAGCAAGTAAGGCAGACAGGATGTTGTTGATGCGCGAAGGAAAAGTAGCAGCCAGTGACATTCGTTCTGCTTGGGGAATTGGAGAAGGAGGTGAAGAAGAATGAGCTTTTCTTCTAAACTAAATTTCATGCGCAAAGATTTCCCTCGTAAGATGAGGGATTTGCCAGACAACCTTCGTTTAGCAGCCTTGGGTGCTTGGCGAGGGCGTGAGCGTGGTATGGCCGTGTTTGCTGGCGTATTCCTTTCCAGTTTGGTGATTACAACCGTTCTTTCTTATGGGGTTGGATTATCACAAGTATTCTTTGAAGACTCACTAGAGAACAATATTTTTGATGCTAAGGTGGAGTTTAGAAATCCTCCAGGCGATGGTACAAGTGGTTGGACTAACAATACTACGACATTGATTGAAACCTGTGATGAATTTACTGCCATGGAAGAGTTCTCTGATTGTACGGTTGTATTTGGTAAAAAAGGAATGCATAGCCAATTTACATTCGGAAATGAAGATGTATTTCGGTCACTTCCCCTTGGAATGAAAAATATTACTTCGTCAAATGACTCTCGGAATTGGCAAACTGATGAGATCTGGGATTATGAATACAATAACGGACCTCCTGTTTCAGATGAACGTGCAATCGCATTCCTTGGTCCTGGAGCATTTGATGGTGTAATAGCAGACCGTCTTTCGGAGAACATCATCTATGAAATGGGAGAATGGGCATCTCCTGAAGTTGTGGAAAAACAACGGGGAGTATACCTACCTTCAGATGTTGCTAGCAAGTCTGGAGCAGTCGTGGGCGATATATTAGACACCTTAGAATTCTCTTATACAACAGAGTCAGCACTTTCTGGTGATATGGATGAAGATGATTGCGAGGGTAAGATTTACTCAAATAGAGAAATTAATCATTGTCAAGTCATAATGGTTGTCGAAAATATGACCGTTTTGGGAATTTATGATCCGTGGCCTCAAGGAAATCCTACCTTGTCGGCAAATCCAATTTACGCTACTTTGACCGCGTTAAACGAAACTCAACAAATGACTTTGATAGATTATGACCATTTCTTCTTTGGTATAACTCTGGAACGGTCTTTACTCCCAACAACTTCTACAGATGATGCATCAGATTGGCTAGAGGAATTGGGTAGAGATGTCCAAGACCAATCATTTGCAGATGGAGAAATAGAAATTTACTATGTTGATATTGTCGGTTCTTCGATAGATTTCTTAGAAATCTTCCTTGGATTGATTCAGGCGTTTGATTATATCATCATGATTCCAATTGTAGTATTATCGCTTTCAGTAATGATCTATGGATTAATACTTTCACTCGAACAACGGAGACGTGAAATTTCCATCCATAGAGTGATTGGGGCATCGGGCAAAGACCTCAGGGGAATGGTCCTTCTGGAATTAGCAGTGGTATCTTTCATCGCCTGGGTCTTTGGCTATCTATTGGCAATGGCCGCAGTGCCTATCGTCTTAGCAAGTGTAGGTTTCATGAAATTCGAAGCCTTAGGGTTCAATGTCAACCCTGCATTAAGTTTCGGAGCTACACTTTTCACAGCATTAACAACGCTTGGCTTAGCATTGATATTTGGTCGATCGAGAACTCGTGACTTCATGGAACTTGAAATCGATGAAGGAGTAAGTCGTGTTCAAAAAGTTGCAAAACCAAAGGTTTGGCTACATTGGACATTATTCCTAGTCGGCTCCCTTGGAGCTATCGATACCTACCTTGAGATGAATGGTAGTGAAGATGGAATCCTAACAAATTGGTTTGTTGAAGGTCTTATCAATGTATTTGGTCCATTCATGTTGTGGATTGGTGGTGCATTATTACTAGGCAGAATCGGAGCAGCAGGTCCGAGGATTATGCAATTCTTCTTCAGTAAAACCCCACTTCTATCCGATGTAAATAGAGGTCTAAAGGGCAGTGGGTCTACAGAATCGGTTAACCGCCTATCTGTGATTATGCTTCTTACACTTTCGATTGTTACACTTGCAGCAGTTCAAGGATATACAGGAACACAAGTTGATGAAGTGACAGCCGATTTACAAGTAGGTAGTGATTTACAAGTTGTGACCAACGAGCGAACAACGGCAGCTGAAGTAGAGTCGATGATTGAAGATATTAGCAATAAAGACGTTACAGCAATGGCAGTCACAGTTCCAACGCTCGCCTTAATTCCAGAAGGTGGAGAAAGTATTACCACTTACGTGTTATTGGATGAAGGAGAAGATATTTTGCGATGGTTCCCTCAAGCAATCCCTGGCGATGACACTTCTGCAGCATTAGATGCCTACCAGAATGGAGGATTCTCTGCTGGTGAAGATGCTGCTTATGCACTGGACCTATGGGGCTCAGGAAGGAGAGGCTCTGATGATTATGGAGATATTTTGTTAGAAGAAAGTAGTAGCGATACCGCAGATATCGAATTTATGTGGGAAGAGCAGATATTTGGATTCTCTGATGGTAATATGACTTACACTGTTGTAGAACATAATACTACGATGAGATATATTGGGGTTCACCAATTTGTTCCGGGAGTTCCTTCTACATTGATGGGTTCTAGTATTGTCATAGGAGAAAATAGTTACAGAGATTTGGTTGGCGACAGTCAAGTTGACAATTTATTCGCAACTACATGGATTGTCAAAATCGATGGTATTGAAGGCGAAGACCTTACTGCTTTGAAAATTAATATTGAAGCAGATGAAAGGTTCAACAGTTCAATCGATTGGGAAACTGCACATGGTGAAGTTGAAAGAAACGGTGGACTAATCTTTGGAACACCCGGTCTCCTATCATTGCAATTTATCGTAGCTAGTGTTGCTGCAGTTGCATCTGCTTTCGTATTCTTAACACTTGTACTAAGCCAGCGACAAAAAGAATTGGCAGTGCTGCAAGCAATAGGCGCTAGTCCTAATCAAATCATACGATTAGTACTGTTCGAAATTCTTTCAATTGTCATGGTATCGATGGCTCTAGGAATTCTTCTTGGTATGGGATTAGCACTATCCTTCAATGGATTGTTCAATGTGTTTGGATTTATATTCCAAATACTTGGCTCAGATACAACTTCAGCAATAGATAGGGAATTGGTATGGCCGTGGTTTGAATTAGCCTTGGTTGTATCTGCCGTGTTTGTAGCGGTGGTTACCGCACTATTGGTTACAACGCGCAAAGCGCTGCGTTCAGATCTTGCTAGCGTTCTGAAGGGGGAGTGAAGATGTCCGATAAACCTACGATACTTGAAGCGGAATCACTGTATCACGTATACGAGTCTAAAGCAGAAGACGGCAACGTAGTTGCCCTTAGAGGAATACACGTAAATGTCAAAGAAGGCGAAGCGGTTGCTGTAGTGGGACCATCAGGTTCTGGTAAATCGACGCTGTTGAAATGCCTTGGTGGATTGATGAAACCTAGTGCTGGTAAAGTATCTCTAGACAGTAAAAATATGACTCGGTTAACGGGACTAGAACTGGTTGAACTTCGCCAAAACACGGTGTCGTTCATTTTCCAAGAAGGGAACCTATTACCGCATCTAAATGCTTTAGACAATGTAGCACAACCACTGCGCCATCAGAAAGTTGCACCAAAAGAGGCTAAGAGAAGAGCGCTAGAATTGATGACTGAATTAGGTATTGAGCATCGTGCTAAAGGACTGCCTTCTATGCTATCTGGCGGAGAACAACAACGTGTAGCAATCGCTCGTGCTTTGATTACTAACCCACGACTTATTTTGGCTGATGAGCCGACTGGAGCTCTAGACCCAATTACAAGCAGAGAGGTTCTCAAACTGTTCAAGGACCTGCATGACAATCAAAATGTTGCATTCTTACTTGTGACTCACTCGAAAGAGGTTGCAGCATTTGCAGACCGCTCTTTAGAATTAAGAGATGGCCGATTTGTTGCAGAGCATGGAACTGACTTAGATATTGAGAATCTATCTGCAGGTCGTGAATTGATAGTTGATGAGATGGGTACTGTTACTCTACCACCAGATATTTTGACACAAATGGGTGGACCTGGCCGCTACTCTGTAGGAGAATTGGAAAGTGGAAAACTTTCACTTGTGGGTGAACGGATTTCAGCGATTGGCGAACTTATTCTTGCTTCTTCTTGTCCAGCATGTAAGCATGATTATGAAGATTCAGATGACCAATTGTGCCCATCATGTGGCTCATCTAGACCAATGGTGGAGGCTTAAAGATGAGTTTTTTCAGGGTGTCTGGGATTCTGGAAACAATCTCAACAATCTCTCTTTTTTTCATAGCAATGCCTCTGAAATACATTGGTGGGAATGAAATCCTAGTCAAAATTATCGGCCCGATTCATGGTGGTTTGTTCATCCTGTACATCGTTCTGGTATTGTGGGAGCAACGTCAAGGAAGGATGAATGTGAACCTGGCAATCAAAGGAATGCTTGCTGCAATACCGCCAGGCGGCCCAATTTGGTTTGAGAGAAAACTCAACAAGGATAGTCAACAATCCCAGAGTATTCCGTTCAATATAGGCGGTAAGTCAAACTAAT